>CAILNN010000016.1 GCA_903835555.1 uncultured Verrucomicrobiota bacterium | reverse complement strand
CGAGTGGGAGGCCTCAGCGCGTCAGTAACACAATCGTATTGGGGGTGAAATTAAAGGTGGGCATGCCGGGTTCCTTGACGCGGGATGCCCTTCCGTTGATGTTAACCCGGATGAGCCAGACGGATGAACAGGACATGGAGCTGTTCCGAGAGCAGTGTCGAAGGCAGATGAGCCGACCTCTCGAGGCGCGAATTAAATATGGATTCTCCCGGGTCTACAAACCGGTTCTGGATGATGAGCCTTGGCGCAGCTTTCAGACCATGGAGGAGTATCGAGCTTGGTGCGAGACGAACCTGCCGGAATACCTGGGTTTTCATCGTGCCCCATGATTCCCAGAAAAGAGTTCCATCCCCTCCAAGCTCAGGAAATCGCATCCGCTTTCCGTGAAGAGGGGGTCAATTATTTGTTTATTGGGAAGAGCGCCGCGATTCTTTTGGGCTATCCGGGAACCACGCAGGACGTCGATATTTTCCCGGAACGGTCGACGGAAAATGGTCGACGTATCGTAAGATCGTTGCGGAGAATTGGATTCGAGATTGATGAGCATCTGGAGAATGAAATCACTTCGGGCAAGGATTTTGTCCAAATCAAGACTGGTCCCTTCGATGTCGATTTGGTGTTTGCGCCAGACGGGATTCCAAATTTCAACGATGCTCAGTCGCGCGGTGTAACGGAGGGAGATTTTCGAGTTGCCAACATCCGTGACATCATCGCAAGCAAAAGGGCAACGGGGCGCAAGAAGGATTTGATTGAACTACCCCTGCTGGAGAACTTCCGATTGGAATTCGAAAAACGCCACGCGCCAACTCTGCGGAGCGCTGTGGATATTGCCTTGAGCGACCGGGGAGGTCATCCACGGTGAGATATTTTGGTTTGAGTCTGGCGTCCCTCCGCTTTGCTCATCGATCCCGCACGGGCGAACACAATCTACCGTCCGCAGGACCATGGGTCGGGGCGTCCCGCCGATCTGCCTCGAAGCAGGTTACGGCCAAGTAAAGTTTGCGCCGACTGACGTGCGGCGGCTACTGGGACAAAAGTGGCCAACCTCCCCCGTAGCCGCTGTTCGTCAGACGGCGCTGATCGATCGGGAGTGGACATTCCGGCGAAAGGGGACCGTCGTTTCGCTTTCAGGTGTCGCCGGTCTCTTTAGCCGCCGACCTGCCGATTTGCTTCAAAACGGGCTGCGGGCTGGTAGAGAGGACATCACCTCCCATTCCACAACCGCAAAATCAGGATTGGCCGACCCGATGCTCAGCAGGTCGAGGCTGGCTATGGGCCGGAAACCCGGTAAAAGCGACTGCCGCCATCCGGGGGCGTCGGGTCGGTAAAGGTCACAATGCCATCGGCTGAGGTGGTGTTGGTAGAGATCGACTGCCACGGCCCACTTAGCGCCGCCGCCGACTGGAGGACGTAGTTTTCGAGCGGAATGCCTTCCATTCTAACGGAGGTCGTGGTGCCGGACTGGGATATCTGGGACAGGTACGGCGGCAGAGTGCCTGACAGGTAGATGGCACCGGACTGACCCACAGCTACGAATCGAGAGCGCCAGAACCCAATGCTCCCAATGTTTTCAGGTACCAACTGGCGAAACCCGAATGGTCCACACGACCATGGGTCGGAAGTGCCTTTTGCATCCGCGAGGTCAGCGGATAGTAGGGCGGCATCTCCTTCAAAAGGCAAACCATAAGCCTTCTCGAACGTCTCCACAACCGTCACCAACTGACCATTACCCACTTTTGCCGCCGTGAGTGTAGGACCGTCACCCTGATTACCAATACTGATTGGGATGTCAGAGGAGCAAACCATGCCTGTTGCCCAAGTGAAACCGTCAGGTGAAATAGAGTAACGAGGAAAGGAATCTTCAAAATGCTTCACCCAATCATTTTCAACGGAGAAGAAGTGTCCAGCGCCGAATGCCAGTGCACTTGACGATATTCCAGTATCCTGAAGTGAAATCCCATCGATGCCATTGGTTAAGAAAAGTGCGATTGACCCCGAAAATTGCCGAAAGCGCACGTCGATATCGGACCGAATAATGGCGGCATACCGGCCGTTGCCAAAAGCCACATGGATGAGGTCGTCGGTCGCTGAGGTTTTTTGTCGAGTCCATTGCAAACCATCCGGCGAAGAGAGGATCGTTCCCCGTGCGCCAACGCCAACAAAAAGACCATTTCCATACGTCAGACCGTAAATCGAATTCGTGGTGTTCGAATTTTGCCCGGTCCAAACGACCCCGTCGACGGATGAGATGATCGTCCCGGCGTCACCCCCGGCCACGAAAAGCCCGTTGCCATATTCGATGGCGTTGAGGTTGTTGGTAACCCCAGACGCTTGCGTTGACCAGTCCACGCCATTGGTTGAGGTGACCACGGTTCCCAAATCACCGACGACCACGACCGTTTTCGGGCTACTGGCGACTGCGAGCAGCCAATGGGCGGTCCCCGAGCTGGCCGTGGTCCAGATGTCCAAAGGTCCCGGTGGTACCACGATCAGATTGGCGGGAGTGCTTATCGCGACACCGAAGGCGTTGGTGACGACAACGCTATATGTACCCGCGTTGGTGGGTTGGACGCTGTCAATCATGTACGAGTAATCGTTGGCACCGGGAATGTCGTTGGTTCCGAAGCGCCATTGGTAGTTGAAAGGAAATGACCCTTGGACATTGACGCTAAAGGAGGCGGGATGTCCCGCTATAATGCTCTGAGTTGTAGGCTGGACTATGGCGGATGGCGGCACGCCCGGGGTGACGGTCAGCGTGGCTATACTGGTTGTGGCAGGCCCATAACAAGAGGAGCTCAAAACAGCGCTATACGAGCCCGTGTCGCCGAACTGGACGCTCGGGATGGTGTAACTTGATCCTGTGGCTCCGGGGATGTCATTCGTTCCGAAACGCCATTGATAGTTCAGCCCAGGCAGAGGTGGGACACTGAACGTCGCTGGTTGACCGACGACGATGTCCTGACTTTGAGGCTGAACTGACAACTGACCGGAGGTGGGTTCCACGGTGAGAACACCGCTGACGGTGATGGAGGGGCCACCGCGCAGGTCTGTGACGACCACACTATACTCGCCGGCGTCGCAGAATTGGATATTCGGTATCGAGTAGTAAGCCCCTGTGACTCCAAGAATATGATGACCATCCAAGCGCCAATCATAGGTAAACAACGCTTCCGGAGGAAGTGGGCCGCCCCAAGGTGTTGGGCCGAATCTAACCTGGAATTGTGCAGACTTCCCCATCTG
Source organism: uncultured Verrucomicrobiota bacterium (assembly GCA_903835555.1). Lineage (GTDB taxonomy): Bacteria > Verrucomicrobiota > Verrucomicrobiia > Limisphaerales > UBA9464 > CAILNN01. The sequence goes on along the minus strand of CAILNN010000016.1, from coordinate 1,330 downwards.
AACGCCCTGAGTTTGGGGTAGCAAATCGACGGATGTGGGGAAATTCTGGACGGTCAAACGCGCGACAGTGCTGGTAACGGCACCGAACGCATTGCTGATGACCACACTGTAAGATCCTGAATCGCTCAAGAGCGCGTTGGTGATCGAATAGCTCGAATTAGTTGCCCCGGATATGGCATTGGTGCCAATCATCCATTGATAAGACAGAGGGTTGGCCCCTTGAACGACGACGTTCAACGTCGCCGGTTGGTCGACCGCTACGGATTGGTCCCGGGGCTGCTGGATGATGAGCGGTGGTGAGACTGAGAGGGTGCCTATAAAGTGTGAGTAAATGTTTGTCGGATCTAGAGGCGTGCCGTAAAATGCCACACCGTCCAAGTTTCCCACCCACAATTCTGTGCCGCCCGGGTTGGATGATCCCAATTGAACGGGGGCGAGACTCCCAGTCGGAGAAAGAACTTCGGTTCCTAAATTAACACCGTCCCAAACGACGGTCCACGCGCCATTATTAAATATGATCCCTAGATGGTGCCAATTGGTTCCTGCATTCTCTGGCAAGGAGATATAGCTAGCGCCGTTGCCATTCCAGAAGTAGATTCCATCTTTGGCCTTGCCCATGTGGATACTGTAGTTTACCCCCGACACACCGTCGTTTCGGCTCGCGACGATGGCGGGATTATAGGAGATGTTCGTCCAGAGCGCCTTCAACCACAAATCGATGGTACCCGAACCGCCAGCGAAATTAAGAGACGGAACCGCACCGACATTCACCCAGCCACCTCCATCCAATGCGAGCGACAAATCGGGTCCACCGGCAAAACCCATGCCAAAGGTTGCCGACCCGGCTAAGGCACCTGAAGCGTTCCCAACAATATCTTGGGCTGTTACGTTATCAAAAGTGTAAAGAGATAGGAGGCTTGCCTCGGATTCGACTGCGCTTTGGTATTTCTCTGCCTCAATTGGTAATATGTTGGAAGAATCCGTGAAAACAAGCAAGGCAGCAGGACTACTTGTGACGCTTCCAAATGAGTTACTCACAATAACGCTGTAGGATCCAGCGTTGACCGGCTGGGCGTTGGTTAGTTGATAGGTTGAGGATGTTGCTCCAGATATGACATTTGTTCCGAAGAGCCATTGGTAGTTGCGAGGATTTGCACCGCTGGCGACGACATTGAAAGCCGCGGGACCGCCTGCAACCGCAAAATGGTTCGTGGGTTGGCTGATGATTTGCGGTGCTGGGTTGAGGGTATCGGTGATCGGCGTCCACGCATCGGCCACCGGGTCGTAGGCCCCGCCGCCGGTTGCCGTTGTCCAGACGTCCACCATGTTT
>CAILNN010000015.1 GCA_903835555.1 uncultured Verrucomicrobiota bacterium | reverse complement strand
CCTGGCTGGCGAGCCGGTCCAGGATGGGTCCGCCGGGATAGGGAAGTCCGAGCAGTTTTGCCGTCTTGTCAAAACATTCGCCGGCGGCGTCATCCAACGTACCGCCCAAGACTTCATGGTTGAGAATTCCCCGGACGTGGACCAACAAGGTATGCCCGCCACTGACAATGAGGGCGACATGGGGAGTAAATTCACCCCATTGAGCAGCCAAAGGATTTCCGCCAATCCAGGGGGAATAGAGATGCGCCTCGTGGTGGTGAATGCCGTAAAGCGGTAATCGGAGGGCATAGGCCATGGTTTGAGCGGCGGTATAACCGGCCATAAGCGCGGCCGGAAGGCCGGGTCCACGAGTGGCGGCAATGGCCGTCAGGGATTTGGTTAAGATTTGGACTTCGGCCAGAGCGGAGTGAACGAGCGGAACCAGATTACGAAGGTGTTCCCGGGTGGCGAGCTCAGGGACAACACCACCGTATTCGGAATGGAGGGCTGTTTGGGAAGCGACGCGATTGACGAGGACCCGGCCTTCATGGACCACGGCGACGGAGGTTTCATCGCAGGATGTTTCAATGCCGAGGATCATGGTCGATGCGTAAGTGGGCGTAACCTCGGGAACGATCCCACACGAAACGCCCGACGAAAACCAGATGAATCAGCCCTGTTTGGCATCCTGATGGAGCACACCCATTCCTTCGGGTGTCTCCTCTCCGATCATCTCGACCGACCGTGTGTTCGTGAACGGATGCGACAAGGACCAGAAACGTCTGGAACTCCTATGCCTTAACCGTCACGACGGAGCGGTTCTATGGCGTCGGGTGCTCCCGGTTGATCAAATTGAGAAATGCCATGAAGCCAGTAGCCCGGCCAGCGCGACCCCGGTCACCGATGGCAAGAGGGTCTATGCCTTCTAGGGGTCGCATGGCATGGTTGCCTACGACTTTGAAGGAACGCTCGTCTGGGATAGGAAGCTTCCCACCCCAATATGTATCATGGATCAAGGATGCGCCAGCTCCCCGGTCATCATCGCCGGAAATCTGGCGAACCGGTAAATTGCCCCAGAGCAGCATCCCGACCCCAAGCGTCTCAGGCGGCATCCTGTATTTGGCCGGTACCGGCATGAAGGGGGGGCGTGACAACGTCGTTCCCATCCCTAGCCGAAACGCCGGACGGACAAAAGCCACTTCCCCCATTATCCAAGTGACCTTCCCCTTTCCCCCGTTAGTGTTGAATGAATCTGCCTCTCTAACCCAGGGCAAGCCCGCGCGCACGAGCTATCCCGGACTATCTCATTTGGCTCCTCCCGGGCGGTCTTTGCCACTTCGGGTGGAAGACGAACAGGTGCAACTCGTTACAATAAACCACCGGCGGCAGACCGCACGGTGGTTGTTTGTCGAGATCAAGTGAGACTTGCCAGACTCATGGAATTTGGCTGCGGCTCATCACACAGTAGTCGTTTCCGTTTTTGCTGAGGCCGATATTGCGTTGAATCAAGTATTGGCGGCTTCCGAGGGTGACGTTGTAGTAGGCACCGGCGGCATTGAGGTAGGTGGTCCCAAAGGTCCAGGCGCACTTATCGCCGTTTTCGTTCCCGTTCATGTCCCAATACCCGTTTTCCGGGTCGGTCACCGTCTCCTCCAGTTCATGAGCAATCACCGAGATCATGCCATCGACACCGGGATTATTGTTGGGCGACTTGGTGGTTTGAATCGCGCAACTGCTAAGGCACTTCTTGCTGTTACCGACGAAGGCGTAGCGAAGATTGTTGGCACCGTAGGGGTCCGATGTATGCCATCCGCAGAATGAGGAGCAGAAGCCGCTGTAGTTAATATTGGCGGCGGAGGTCAGTACGAAATAGACCCCATTGGGGTTGTAGGGCAACGCTTTGTTAGTCGATGTGCCCGAGATCAGGGCATGGTTGACGATGGCGGTAATCGAGGCGTCGGAGAGCGTGGTGCCCGAGGAACCTGCATCATAGAATTCGCCTCCAAAGACCACGTTACCGGTCACCGTGTAGCCGTTGGTGGAATAGGTTTGGTTGATATCAAAGTAGGGCGATCCACCAATGCTATTGAGAAAGTCACGGATGATTTGTTGGCCGGCCGGGGTATCGGAGCCGTCGGTTGAATTCCAATTTCCGTACCAGATCACGTAAACGACCGGAGTTTGAATCAATTGGTCGCCCCAATAGATGAGAGGACTGCCGACGGGGCCAGTGGAACCGGACGGCGGTGCCGAACGGAAATGGGTCGCATTGGGTCGATGGACGGCACCCAAGCCGCGATTTTCAGCTTGGACGGTGCCCCTATCGAGGTTTTCCGCATGGGCAACCATGGGAACGGTGAACCAAACGGCGATGGCTGCCAAGGCGAACCAACTGCCGCGAACTACGAGCCGAGAAAGTTTGGATAGTTCAGTCATATGCCTAGTAACTATCAGTATTTTTCCTAGTTTAATCAACCAAAGAAAGTAGGAAAAAATCGTAGGGTTAACTACGTAGGGATCGTAATTTGCTATTGGTACGTTTACGATAACGATAATCTTTCGGCAGAATAGCGATAGCTGTGCGGCGAAATTCTGCCTCATTATCGTTTTTGAGAAAAAAACCCAGCACCGTTTATAGAATTTGCCCTAGGATATCGATGGGACGAATAGGTATTTTGACTACCTGATGGGCAACTGGAACCAATAATGACTCAATACCGGAAGGAAGAATCCGATCCCTGGGTTTACGCGGGGCATCGCCGCGAGTTTCCAAGATAATCCGGTGGTGTCGTTACGCTCAACCACCGCCTATTGGCTGGGAAGCCTTCGGCTTTCGAGAAAGGCCTCCAGCTATAACAAAGTAGAATTCAGACGCGCCTTGAGTCATCCTAAAGCCCAATGAAATCAGCCTACGAATTGGCCATGGAGCGATTGGGAGCGAGCAAGCCATCCCGGCCATTGAGCGATGCTCAAAAGGCGGAAATCGCCGATCTCGAATCGCTCTACAGATCGCGAGTGGCTCAGCGCGAGATTGCTTTCCAAGGTGAATTGACCGAGGCACAAGCAACAGGCGACGAGTCCGAAGTGGCAACGCGCCGTGCGCAGTTCCTTCACGATAAACGCAAACTCGAGGAGGAGTTGGAAGCCAAAAAGGAACGGGTTCGACAAGGATAGGCGATACCCAGACCCCTATCGATCACTCGCGGGGAGGGAAGTCAAATTCGACCTTTCCCTTTTCGCCCAAGGTGAGATAGGCAGAAAAGGTTTTTCCGGCCCGACTAACAAATTGGGTCAACAGGTCGGTTCGTCCGTCAGCCAAAAGCTTCTTCACCTGCTCTGGGGAGACCGGTTGCTCAAGAATGGCTTTCCCGCATTTAAAGGTGCACTTTTTGGTTTCCGCCTGTGAGCGCTCGCAGACGTAGCCGCCGGGCGTCTCGAAAACGGACTTGCCGCACTTGGGACATTTCCCAAGCACAGGTAGACCAGCGAAATCGATCTTCTCCACCGGCGCGGCTTCACCTCCAGCGGTGGCGCGACCTTTCTTGCCACCCGCCTTTTTTTCCCGCGGTGGAAATTCAAAACTGACCTTTTTGTCCTTCAGGACCATGAAGGCATCGAATTTGCGGTTGGTCTTTTTTGAAACAAAGCCTTTCAGGACGTCGGTCTTGCCCTCAGTCAACAGTTTCGCGAACTGCACCCGGTCGATCGGTTGTTGCAGAATGACGCTGCCACTACGGAAATCGCAGGTCTTTCCGGGGCCGACTGATTTCTCGCAAACGTAATTGGTGCCATGCTCAAACACGCGCGCGTGGCATTTGGGACAGTTGCCAACCGGCTCTTTGCTGGTAAAATCAGGAGCTTCCGCACCCTCGCCATCTTTGGATTCTTCACCAAAATCGAAGCGGGCTTCAAAGGCCTCGTTCATTTTGATGACTGCGGCAAAAGGGAACCCTTGCTTGGAGCGAAATCCTTGCAATGGACCGACTTGGCGATCTCGGATGAGGGTTTCGACTTCGTGCAGCTCCCACATCCGACCGGAGATCACCTTGCGCATGGCAAAGTCGCACTTCAGGCACTTGAATTCGCGGAAGCGTTCATGGACTTCGCCACCGCACTTTGGACAGGGAATGTCCAAGACTCCGAAATCTCCAGGGATGGTATCATGCTCATACCGCTTGGCCTTGGCGACGATCTCGCTGGTAAATCCCCGAATTTCGTCCATGAACTGAGCGCGAGGCAATTGTCCGCGCTCCATTTTCTTGAGCTGAAATTCCCATTCACCGGTCAGTTCTGGTTTGGTTAGTTCGTTGACGCCCAATCCGCGCAAGAGCTGCATGAGCGACATCGCCTTGGCGGTTGCCTGGAGGTCCCGTCCGAGGCGATGCAGATATTGTTCGTCGATGAGTCCCTCAATGATGGCCGCGCGCGTTGCAGGTGTCCCCAAGCCGCGCTCGGCCATCGCTTCGCGCAGTTCATCGTCTTCAACCAATTTACCGGCCCCCTCCATGGCCCCCAGCAAGGTGGCTTCGTTGAATCGGGCGGGAGGTTTGGTCTGGTTGCTCTTGACCTCGACCTCGGTGGTCTCGACTCGTTCACCGGACTTCACCGGGGTCAGGCTGGGCGAGGCGTCATCGGCCAATGCTTCGCGCCCGTAGACTTCCATCCAGCCGGGCTTCACCAAGACCTTCCCAACGCTCTTGAACGGTTCCGATTCGACTCGGGTGATGCGGACCGTCTCGAGAAACTCTGCGGCGGGATAGAAAACCGCTAGAAAGCGGCGGGTGACCATGTCGAAGATTCTTTGCTCGACCTCGCTCAGTTTGTCTGGAACGACACCGGTGGGAATGATGGCAAAGTGGTCGCTGACCTTGGAGTTGTTAAAAATCCGCTTGTTTGGACGCACCCACCCTTCGCCGAGGATCTTTCCAGCAAAGGGGCCATAGACGGAGCCGGTGAATGACTCCATGGTCTTCCGCACGGTGCCGACATAATCTTCTGGTAGATGCCGGGAATCGGTTCGGGGATAGGTGAGGACCTTTTGGCGCTCGTAGAGTGCCTGGGCAATGGATAGGGTGGTCTTGGCACTAAACCCGAACCGCCCATTGGCTTCGCGCTGCAAGGTGGTCAGATCAAACAGCAGCGGTGACAGTTGAGTGGCCGGTTTGCTTTCCTCAGTCACTACTCCTGGCCGACCCAAGCAGCGTTCCCGGATATCGTCGGCCTTGGCTCGATCCCAGAGTCGCTCGGGCTTTAGTTCGGTGTCGCCGTCCTTGGAATCGGTTTTTCGAAAACTTTCGTCGAACCAGCGTCCGGAATAGTTGCCGGAGGCCGCCTGAAATGTGCCGATCACTTCCCAATAGTCGCGACTGACGAATTTCCTGATTTTTTCCTCCCGCTCAGCAACGATGGCAAGCGTGGGGGTCTGAACCCGGCCCACCGTGGTCAGGTAGAATCCCCCGGACTTGTTGTTAAAAGCGGTCATGGCCCGGGTACCGTTGATTCCCACCATCCAATCGGCCTCCGATCGGCATCGGGAGGCGTCGGCCAATGGAAGCAACTCCTGGTCGGTCCGCAAATGAGCGAATCCATCGCGAATTGCGCTGGCCGTCATGGATTGGAGCCAGAGCCGTTGGATGGGCAGCTTTAGGCCAGCGTAGGCGATGATATTTCGGAAGATCAACTCACCCTCGCGTCCGGCGTCGCAGGCGTTAACCAAACTGGTGACGTCCTTGCGTTTAGCGAGCTTGAGGAGGGTCTTGAGTCGGTTCTCGTTCTTCTCGATCGGCGATAGACCGAATTGCGGTGGCAAATGGGGAAGGTGACCAAAAGTCCACTTACCTTTGACCACCTCAAACTCTTCGGGAACGACCAATTCCAGCAAGTGCCCCACCGCCGACGAGATGACATAGCGGTCACTCTCGAAGAAATCACCAGACTTATCCTTGGTGAACCCCCCGAGTGCTTTTGCAATGTCCGTCATGACGGACGGCTTTTCGGCAATGATGAGTGCCTTTCCCATACGAACCCGCGGACGTGTAGCCGGGTCAGTCGCCACGGCGCAAGCGTTTGTTGGATATAAAATCGTGGTGGTAAGCGAATCAACTGGCACCGTCGGTCGTAGAAACCGGGATGAAACCCCGTTTCCACCGGTCAAACATTGAACTTGAATAAAAGCACATCGCCATCCTGGACGATATATTCTTTGCCTTCCATCCGGTAGAGACCCTTTTCGCGAGCCATGGCAACCGACCCGCACTTTACAAGGTCGTGATAGGCCACGGTTTCCGCTTTGATAAAGCCCCGTTCAAAATCGGAATGGATGACGCCGGCTGCTTTGGGAGCGGTATCACCCACATGAATGGTCCAGGCTCGGACTTCCTTTTCACCGGCGGTGAAATAGGTTCGCAAGCCCAGCAGATGGTAGGTGGCCTTGATCAATTGCCCTACGCCCGACTCTTTGACTCCCAACTCGGTCAGGAACATCTTGGCCTCCTCCTCCGCCAAGTCGACCAAGTCACTTTCAATCTGGGCAGATATGACTACTGCCTCGCAAGCTAGATGGTGACCAACATAATCGCGAACTTTGAGCACGTAGGGATTCTGGTCCGCCGTCGCCAAGTCACCCTCCTTGACGTTGCAGGCAAAAACGGTCGGCTTGTCACTCAAGAGGAAAAAGGGACGGGAGAGAGCCTTTTCTTCCGGGCTCAATTCCAAGGTTATGCCCGGTTTGCCGCCATCCAAGTGCGGTTCTAGTTTCGCCAACACAGCGTCCTCGGCCACTGCCGCTTTTTCCCCGCGTTTAACTTCCTTGGCGATACGCTCGCGCCGCTTTCGAACGACGTCGAGGTCGGCCAGGATCAATTCCATGGTAATGACTTCGATGTCGCGAACCGGGTCGACCGATCCGGTGACGTGATGAATATCGGCGTCGTCAAAGCATCGGACGACTTGGACAATGGCGTCGACCTCGCGAATGTGACTGAGGAATTTGTTGCCCAAGCCTTCGCCGGAAGAGGCTCCGGCGACCAGGCCGGCGATATCGACGAACTCGATGGCTGCGGGGATGATCACCGAGGTCTTGGCGATCTTGGAAAGGACCTCCAGGCGATCGTCGGGCACCGTCACCACGCCCACATTAGGGTCGATGGTGCAGAACGGGTAGTTGGCCGCCTGCGCCTTACGCGTTCGGGTAACGGCGTTGAACAGGGTGGATTTGCCGACATTGGGCAGCCCGACGATTCCAGCTTTGAGCATAACTAGGGCGGGAGCATGCCGTCTACACGACAACGGGCAAGGCGGAACCGGTTGAGAATGGGTGAAAGCGGTCGATTAGACCAGATTCCGCACCACGCCAAACCCCACGACGGCGATTCCAAATGCTATCCAACCAGGGACAGGCATCGTCGGAAAACGCCACCAGCGGGTGGTGGTCCTACCGACGACTTCGCGGGCGAGGAGCCCTGCGAACGGTGGAATCAATAGGATTGCCAGGGGATTGTGGTGCCAAGCTTCACGCCATCGACCATGGAGCAGCGCATGGACAGCCCGGGTGCCACCGCAGCCGGGACATTGCCAGCCGGTGGCCTCGTGGAAGGCGCAGCGAGGGTAGAAAACTTGGCCGGAGGGCTCGAAACGCCAGAGGACCCAGAGGGTTAGCATTGCCAGGACAAGGATAAACGTCTGGAGTCCAAGCTGTCGGAAACGGCTTGAGGAAGGCGAATACAAAATTGGGGGCACCGAAGGCATGGAAAAAACGGGCATCTTTGTTTATCTCATTCCAATGACATGACGTTGTTGGCCTACCGATTGTCAAGCGGCGTCCCACCGGTGGCGCTTGGGGTCAGGCGAGGGATAACTTGCGGGTGGGGTGCGGTCCGGACCGCCTCCGGCTCGACGGAGTCTCGCCCTACCGATTTTGCTTTTGTTCAATAAGTTACGTGTGAACAAACGGCCTGGGAAAGAAAGCTGTTATTGGGGAGCAAACTCAAGAGCGGTAATACCGGGAAATGTTGGGTCGATTGAGCAGCACGAGAGCCCATACCCCCAATGGAATGCCAATGCAACAACAGCAACCGACGAGACATGGGATCACGGCCAAAATGGCGGCAACCATCGCCAAACTGCGGGAACCGAGGCGCTTCATTTCGATGGCACCCCAGATGATCACTCCGGCCAGAACCAGACCGATGAGGTGTTCGCCCAAGGCGATTCTCGGCGGATGTTGCAAGGCCGTTTGAAGGTACTTGGTCAGCCACGGAGGCATGCCTTGGGTCGAAAAATTGGAGGATTGAAAGAAAAACTCGGAATTCATCGATTGAGTTACCGAATTAAACAACAATCCACTGATATGGCTTATCAGTGACAGACCACCGTAAATGATGAGCAAGATCGCGGGCATTTCAACCGCCGCCCTTGCGTCCGCCGCACTGCCGCCGAGTTGACTGGATGGGTAGCTGGAAAGAGGGACTGAGGATGGAGGGGCAGTCGGCGACGTGTGGGCGTGATTCGGAGGGACACCCCCTGGGCTTGCTGGATAGCCAAGCAAGGGAGGCGGGATTTCGACCGACCGCAAGACATCACCAAACTCCGGTAGTTCTCCGAGGCGAACCCACCCTAGCTCGCCCGTCCCTTTTTGGACCAGAGAAGACCGGTCCAGACGTCGCTCGCGAATCCATTGGGTTATTTTGTCGGATTCAACCGGGCCGTATTCCAGGCCGTCCCCTCCGCGAATTCGGTACATAATCAGGCTCCAGTGGCTGGTTCTGGCTCTGGAAGATCAGCAGGCCGATAGGTGTATTTCATGGCGACGAAAACAAAGGCAACTCCAACCAATGCCAACAATCCAGAATAAAGCCAAAATTGATCTTCACCAGAGACATAGAGAATTTCGGTGCCGTCGGGCTTTCGCCCCTGGACGTTGAGGTCAACCAATTTGGCCACCACCAAATTGCCCACCGCCACGGTGAGCAGCCAGAAACTCATCAGCGTGCTGCGCATCTTGCGTGGGGCCTCACGGAAAGCGAATTCCAATCCGGTATTGGAGACCAGAATTTCTCCGGCAGAAAGGACCAGGTAGGGCCAGAATTGCCAGGCGACGGACAGTCTAGCACCGTGGTCGAGTTGGTGCTGGAGCAGTGCGATGAGAACGAAAGAACCGGCGGTCAGGAACAATCCCACCGATATTCGTCGGAGGGTAGTGACCCGGATACCCAACCGTTCCAAGGCTGGAAATAGCAGGTAGCTGTAGAACGGCACCAGCACCAGAATCTGGATGGCGTTCATGGCCTGCATCTGTTCTGCCTTGAGCGTATCACCCAGCATCCAGCCCAGGGAAAGGCGCAGCCACTCGGGCAACGGAAAGGGAGTCATTCTTGCCCCTTGGGTGACCCAAGTGCTGTTGCTTTGATCGTAGAGCGCCCAGAAAAAGGGAATGAGGGCAAAAACTTTAGCCACCCGGCCCGCCGCGCGGGCACCTTCCATGTCGGTATCGGAGTACTTACCGTGGCAGGCATCCCAAAAACCACGTCCGGGCCTACGGTCTCGTTGGTGAATCAGCGCGTAGCCCAGCATTCCCCAGAAACCCCCACTGGTTTTTCCCGCTGGTGGCACGTGAAGGTACTTTTTTCGGCCAGACCAAAAGATGAGCGTTGCGAGGCCCATGAATATGCCGGGCACACCGAACGCGTACCGATAGGCATGTTTGTCGGCGATTTGCGGGATGGCCAGGAAGGCGAAGGTAGAGCCGAAGTTGATACTCCAGTAAAAGAGCGCGTAAGCCCTCTGCACCGCTCCGGCGCTGGCCGCTTTGAATTGGTCGCCCATGAAGGCGGACACACATGGCTTTATGCCACCGCCGCCAAACGCCAGGAAGGTCAATCCCACGTACAGCATCGTCAGCTTGGAATCAACCGAAGTGGTAAAATCACTCAAGGCCATGACCCCATGGCCCAGACAATAAAAGAGGGAGATGTAAAGAATCGTTCGATAGCGCCCAAGCCACCGATCCGAAATCCAGGCACCAATCAGCGGGGTGAAGTAGACCCCGGCCTTAAATAGATGCGAAATCTTGTGGCCGGCGGATTCCCCTCTTCCGAGATGTTCGGCCACATAAAGAGTGAGGATGGAAATGACGCCGTAGTAGCTAAAGCGCTCACAGGCCTCGTTGCCGATGATGAAGAGCGTTTGTCCTGGCATCTTCTCATCCGCCGGTGCTTGGGACGTTGGGTTGGAAGTCACCCGAAATGCACTATCCCTAACAAGTAGTATCGGCAAGCCCGGACCCAATAAATGGTGTGAAAAGCCACGTCTGGGCATGAAACCGCCTTGAATCGAAGGAACGCGGGACAGTCGGGAATCAAAAGTATTGCTTGACGTCTTCTTCCTTCCCGATGAGGCCTAATACGTAAGTCTTTCCGCCTATGGACCAACTGGCCGTGGCAAATCGCCCGATCGACTGAAATTCAGGTTTACCCACAGATGGTGCGCCAAGGACGAATGGGCTTTCGATCATGAATAACCAGATGAGGTCGTTTTCGCCCCGCTTGAAACAAACCATGCCCATGGGAATATCTCGCCATCGCAGCGTGGCACATCCGAAGGTGGTTGAGTTGTTAAGGCCTTTGGGAAGCGAGTAATTGCCAAAAGGAGAGTGGTCGGCCAAGAAGCTACGGATGGCAACTGAGTTGGTGGACTTTAGGTCCATTCGATTATAATCGCGGAGGGCAATCCGGGCTGTGCGAGCGCGAAAATCGGTGAACTGGTTCTTCTCAGGCGACTTGCCGAACCAAAACGATGCCACCGAAAGAACAACCGCAAACAGCGCTGCGGCCGCCAACGGAGCCAAAATTCTCCATGGAAATACGGTAACCGTCTTGCGTTCTTCGATCTGATTTCGAGCTTGTTTTCCCGCTTCCAATATTTGCTCTCTCAGATTGGCTGGTGGATTGTGAGCCCGCAGCCCCGATTGGACCCTCTCACGGAATACTTTCTGACGAATTAAGAAGGCGGCCAACTCTTCATCAGACTTGGCCAATTCAAGCGCTGCGGACAATTCGGGGTCTTGACCCCCGCTTTGTGGGTTCCGGTAACGACGGAGGACTTCTTTGGCTTCCTCGTTAGTCATTGACCAGACTTTCCCCCACCGTCAATTCCCCGGTTAATCCAAGTAACTGTTGGAGTTGGTCTATCCCTCTCGAAAGCCGTGACTTAACGGTTCCCATGGGGACGCCCAATATCTCACTGATTTCCTTGTAGGAAATGTCCTCCAGATAAAACAAGGCCAGTGGAGCACGAAACGCTTCGTCGACCTGCGCCAGCGCCTCCAGGACTCTTGCTGCATCGATCAAGGAGGCCGATTCTTCCTTGGATGGGGGCAATTCCTCTTCGACTTGGACGACATCGACGAATTTGAAACGTTCCAGTCGTCTGCGTGTGCTCAGAAAATCGCGATGCAATATGGTAAACAGCCAAGTCTTTGCTTTGCTGCGGTCCTCAAGTTGATGGTTCTTGCTGGCCCAGACCAGGAAGGTTTGTTGGGTCAAGTCGGCCGCGTCCGATTCGTCGTGGGTCAGACTCAACGCAAATTGGTAGAGTCTGTGATAGTGAAGGTTCACGATTTCCTCGAATTCGGATTCCAACGACATAATTGGCGCATCGTCTATGAGAGGCAGAACAACCGAAGTTGTTCCCCAAGAAACAAAAAATTCAATGACAAGGCTATAAGGACATTACCTATAACCAGTAGTCTTTCAACTTAACATTGAAGGAAAAACGGGCTTGCCAATGGTCCGTATCGTCGTTTGACACCCGAACATTTCTTGCTGTAATACGGATGGTATGGGAATAAGCGACCCGTTGACCAAACGACTACACTCCGCCCTTTCCTGGGAACATGCGCCTGGGCTCAATTGTTTTTGTACGGTCCCGATGCCCAATTCGATCTGGAAATCAGACAATGCTAGTAGTTCCTATCGAGTTCCATCGCAATTTCGAGTTCCCTGGCGGGCATTCTCATTGGTTGAGCTTCTGGTCGTGGTCTCTGTAATTGGGATTCTCGCCGGACTTTTACTCCCGGCTCTTGGGCGCGCCAAGGCAAAAGCCGAAAGCACAAGTTGCCTCAATAATGTACGCCAACTGAATCTGGGCTGGCTTCTATACGCGGACCAATCAAACGACCACTTGATTTACAATCTGGGCTTGGATAGTCGCCAGCCCATCCCCAACACGAACCGAAGTCTGAATTGGGTGGATAATATCATGTCGTGGGAGGTCACAGATACCGACAACACCAATTTATTGTTCCTCAAAAAAAGCCCCCTCACGCCGTTTATTGGTTCTACCGCCGGGGTGTTCGTTTGTCCCTCCGATAAAATTGTCAGTGACGTTCAACGTCAACATGGGTGGACACGCCGTGTGCGTAGCTACTCGATGAATGCCATGGTTGGCGACGCCGGACCGAATGTTCAAAACGGAGGAAATATTGTAAACCCAGGATACCGCCAATTCTTGCACCTAGCCGACATCCCAAATCCGTCCGGTATTTTTGTTTTTCTCGATGAACACCCGGACAGCATTGGCGACGGTTATTTCTACAACAAAGTGGCTGATTCCGAGTGGGCTCACTTACCGGGATCCTACCATCGAGGTGCGGCGAACTTCTCTTACGCGGATGGTCACGTCGGCCTTCACCGTTGGAAATCAGCGCAAACCACCCCCCGATCAGCCCCCTTTACGACGACCTTGCCATCGGTGGTCCTGACCAATGGGCAGGCCGATTTTCAATGGATTGCCTATTGGTCGAGCAGCGCCCAATAATAGCCCTAGGCCGTGTTTTCAAAATGCATTTGCCTATCTGCTGGCCAAAACAGGCGGGGGCTTCGTTGCTCCTCGGTCACGTATTTCGTCGCAATATGCTCCCTCGTCGCGCCTCGCCCCCGCCTGTTTTGGCTGGCGCATAT
>CAILNN010000014.1 GCA_903835555.1 uncultured Verrucomicrobiota bacterium | reverse complement strand
GCTCTCGTTTCTGACCCAAAGGATTATCGTTGGAGTGGTTACGCGGCTGCGGTGGCAGGCAAACGTCTAGCTCGTGAAGGTATCCGCGCCATCATTCACTTGAGTGAAGGAGAGGAGGGGAACCTGACCGATGCCATGGCCAAGTACCGGATGTGGGTCTTCGGGGAAGGGATGGTCGAAGGGGTTCAAGGACCGGATGGACCAACCATTCGCCCGGGCATTGATCCTGAAAAGGTTCGGGAAGTATTCGCCAAAAAAGGCAAGCTATCTTGGGGTGACTATGTCCGTTGTCGGGTTCGTTACTTTACCGACGGAGCCGTCATTGGTAGTCGCGCGTGGGTGGACCTAGTTTTTGAGCAGCATCGCCAGAGGTTTGGACCGAAGCGAAAGGATGGGGCAAGGAAGATGAAGCATCTCGCAGAGCCGGACATATTTTCGATGCGCGACCTCCAAAAATCGGTCGTCGTTATTTTGCAATGAACGAAATCTCTCCCCCCAGAAGTAGGTAAATTCCCATCAGCGGGACAAAAAGTGTTCAGAACTCTTTTTCCCGGTATGGAAAAATTTCCTGTCATTGCAAACTGGCCAAGCGAGTCCCCGTGACGAACACTCTCATTGCTGGACCTTTCAACCGCCACCCATTCACGTCGAACGGCGCTCAACGCGCTTCTTGCTGAGATACGCGAGCTGCGGTCGATGATCGCTGCCGCCCCGTCGCTGGAGCAGCGGCGATTGGATGGAATTCACCCGAACTACAAACAGAGCGCCCACAATTTACTTCACTATTTGGCATTGCGACGTGTCGATTTGCGATTGGTTCAACGTCGCCTCGCTTCCCTCGGTTTGTCATCCCTGGGTCGTTCGGAATCACATGTTCTTGGTGCGGTGAATGCGGTTACTCGCGTCCTGCAAGATCTTGCGGGAAAGGCTGTTTCCATCACCAGTTTTCCGGAGGCCGTCGACATGGAACTCGGAGAACTATTGTTGCGCGATCACGCGAATCAGTTGCTTGGGTGCGAAACCCCAGGACGGCCCGTGCGGATTATGGTCACCATGCCGTCGGAAGCGGCATCTGATGGTACGTTAATCCGACGGTTGTTGGAGAAGGGAATGGATTGCATGCGAATCAATTGCGCCCACGACAATCCAGTCATTTGGGCTCAGATGATTACCCGCCTCCGAGAGGCGGAAGCCTCAATTGGACGCAAGTGCACCATTGTCATGGATTTGGCTGGCCCCAAACTTCGAACCGGTCCGCTCGAACCTGGACTTGCCGTGCTCCGTATCCGACCCAACCGGGATGCTTTTGGACGAGTGACCCGTCCCGCACGAATTTGCCTTTCATCCAAAGCATATGCCTTGAAAACTGGGCCAAGTCCCGAAAGTGAAGGCCATGGTGAAGTCGTTTTTCCAGTAGCGCGCGAATGGATTGCCTCCCTTCAAATAGGCGACATCCTTCAATTCAACGACACTCGAGGGGCACTTAGGACCCTAAAGGTTTGCGAAATTACACCCAGTCAGTGTTGGGTCGAAACCGACCAAACTTGCTACCTTGCCGAAGGAATTACCCTTGGCAAGAAACCGCCAGACGCAGGCTGTGCGACGAAAATCCCGGACGGCGGAGGGCGAACGGCCCAAATCGGTCGCCTACCCGCCCAAGAAAACTATATCACCCTTCGTGAAGGAGATACCTTGTGGATTACAAGGGACCAGGTTCTTGGTCACCCGACGCAATTTGATGAACAAGGGAATGTCACCGCTCCAGCAACGATCGGATGCACCTTGCCAGAGGTTTTTGATTCCGTTGAACCCAATCATGCCATCTGGTTTGACGATGGTAAAATCGGCGGAATCGTTGAGGCCGTTGAGCCAGTCCTTATCCGGGTCCGAATTACTCAGGCCCGGCCCAAAGGCGAAAAGCTTCGCGCTGACAAGGGGATTAATTTACCCGACAGCTCACTCCGTCTCTCAGCCTTGACGGAACGGGACATCGAGGACTTAGATTTCGTGGCTAAAAATGCGGATATTGTGGAGTTGTCGTTTGCCAATACCGCACAGGATGTGGAAGACCTGCAGTCGCGCCTATCCAAACTTGGCTCCAGGCGACCGGCAATCGTTCTCAAGATTGAAACTCGCCGGGCGTTTGAAAACCTTCCAGAGATGCTCCTAGTTGCCATGCGAAGCCCTTGCTGCGGCGTGATGATTGCCCGTGGAGATTTGGCAGTGGAATGTGGATTCGAACGTTTGGCGGAAGTTCAGGAGGAAATCCTGTGGGTTTGCGAGGCCGCCCACGTGCCGGTCATTTGGGCCACCCAAGTACTGGAAACCCTCGCTAAGGGAGGCATGCCTTCCCGGGCAGAAATCACCGACGCAGCGATGGGACACCGCGCGGAATGCGTCATGCTCAACAAAGGCCCCCAGATTATTCGCGCTGTGTCAACGCTGGACGACATACTCCGCCGTATGCAATCGCACCAGGCAAAGAAACAGTCCATGATGCGCGAACTGCACCTAGCCCGGCCTATGCCTGTGGACCCACAGAAATCACGGGTGTGAAACCTTTTTTGGACTGCCGCTTCAGCAAACACGACGATCCGGGGCGCTTTTTCTTATATGCCTGTTTACGAATACGAACTCTGCGATGGCAACTGTGCCGCCTGCGGCGGGCGTTTTACCCTGCGGCGTCCGATAACGGCACCGCCATTGACCGCATGTCCAGCATGTCGGAAACCAATTCGCAAATTGATTTCCGGATTTACCACTCCATCGCTCATGAAACCGCTTTCCATCTCTGATGCCAAAAAAGCCGGTTTTACTGTCCTGAAACGGGTGGAAAAAGGCGAATACGAACGCCAATAACCCCAACAGGGACCAATACAAACCGGTTTTGACCTTTCCCAATCGATGCAACTCGCTATCGTTAATCGATGAGTGCATCACCCGCCCTCGAATCAGTCATTCGCCGCACGGCCCGTCGTCGTCGAGTACTACGAGCCTGGGATGCCGCTTGGAAAGGCGGATTAGTCGGTGCCGCCATCGCCTCGATCGTTGTGGCGCTCTGGAAATTTCAGTTGGTTGACGCAAAGGTGCTGTTTTGGTTTTGGCTGGCGGCCGGTTTAAGTCCCCTCGTCGCTGCTGTGATCGGTGCCTGGCGCAAATCCGAACGCTTGGCGACCGCCCGATGGCTCGACGAACGCCAGCGTCTTCAGCAGCGATTATCCACCGCGCTCGACCTGACCCAAAAATCAGGCGCTCAAACTCCCGAAGGGGATGCTTGGCGACAGTTGGTCGTCCGAGATGCGGAATCTGCGGTCACCCGAGTAAATCTAGAAACCCTTCTGCCCTTCCGGTTCCCTTCGATTGCCAATTGGTCACTCGCAGCGTGGTTGGCCATTATCGGGCTTTCATTCCTTCCGGCCTACCAAACCGCAGCCCAACGGCAAAGCAAGAAAGACGCACCCTTTATCAAAGAGGCTGGCAAGGAGCTGGTCGGTCTAGTCAAACGACAAATCGAACAACATCCGCCCGTCATGGAGGCCCCCAAACGGGCCTTGTCCGAAGTCGAAGAATTGGGTGCCAAGCTGTCCTCGACCAAGCTCACGCGGGACGACGCCCTTAAGGACCTGGCCAAAGTTACGGAAGATGTCAATCGGGAGGCTGCAACGCTCCAACGAAATCCAGCGCTGAAGAAAATGGCGGAAGCGGCCCGTGCGGGCGAGAAAGGTCCCGATCCCGCCGGTGCTGCACAGCAGAAAAAAATGGAAGAGCTGAGCCAAAAACTCGGAGAAATGGCCAATCATCCCGATGCAGCGGAATCGCTAAAAAAAGACCTGGAAAAGCTTCAGGAACAAGCCAAAGGCTTGGCAGGCGATCCGTCACCAGCCGCCGCCGCTCAACGAGAAAAACTGGCAGCCCAAGCCCGCCAATTAGCCCAGAAAGCAGCCGAGATGGGTGCCCCGTTGCCCAGTTTGGAGGCGGCCGCGCAGGCCTTAAGCGCTGCACAAGTCGAAAACTTTCTCAAGGACTTGAAAGTGGCGGAAATCGACCTGAACAAAATGGCGGCCATGGCTCAGGCCTTGTCGGAAATGAAAAAGCAGGCGGGAGAAGCGACCGGTAAGGACCTGGCTGAGCAACTCAAGAACGGCCAGGTGGAAGCCGCAATTCAATCCCTTGCAGCGATCCGAAAAGACTTGGCCCAAGGCAAAATCTCTCCCGAACACGCTGGTGAACTGGCAAAAGCCCTCGCTCCCGCCAAGCCGTATGGAAAAGTTCCTGACCACCTACAGCAGGCCTTGTCTGACATGAAGTCTGGCAAGGCAGGAGAAGGTGACAAAAGTTTGGCCGCAGCCCAAAAAGAACTCCAAGACCTGATGAATCAGTTGGCCGACGCCCAAGCCGTGGAAGCAGCCATGGCCGGCTTGCAGCAGGCTCAAATGTCCATCGGAAATTCGATGATGTGGGGAAATTGCAACAAACCGGGGAATGTTCCCAAAGCGGGCAATGGTGGCAAGGGCGGTAAAGGCGTCGGTACGTGGGCTTCTTCGAGCGCGTGGAGCCTTCCCGACCAAATCGATGACCTCTGGGACAACTCCGGAGTCAAACGCCCGGACCAAGTCGGCAAAGGCTTAACCGAACGCGATGGCAACCTCCCTTCCGGATTGGTACCCACCAAGATCAAAGGCGACATGCAACCCGGCGGAGCCATGCCATCGGTCACGCTGAAGGGCCTCAGCCTCAAAGGCACCAGCAAGATATCCTATACCGAAGCGGTTGCGGCAGCCCAAGTGGACGCCCAAGCGGCCTTAAGTCAGGACCAGGTTCCCAAGGCTTACCAAAACTCTGTTCGCGACTACTTCGACGATCTCAAGAAATAGTCCCACTTCTCCTGTTTGCTCACCGATGAGTTTAGGGCAGTTTCGCAGCCCATGGGCACTATTTCGCAGGACCAAGTTCTTCAATCGCTTCGTACAGTCAAATACCCCGGTTATAGCCGCGACATTGTTTCGTTTGGACTGATCAAGGAAATTCAGGTCGATGGATCGGCGGTGGGCGTCCTGATCGAATTGACCACCCCCAATCGTGAATTGGGCGAAAAGATAGCCGACGCTGCACGTCTGGCCTTGCGGGACCAAATCCCCGGGCTCAGCGACGCCCACGTGCAATTGAGGGTGCCTGTCAGTCAATCTGACGCGTCTCCGGGAGCGTCGACTCCCGCTTCCGTTGGCAATGTAAAACGGTGGATCGCGGTTGCTTCGGGAAAGGGAGGGGTCGGAAAGTCCACCTGCGCCGTCAATTTGGCTTGCGCCATGGCTCACAAGGGATTCCGCGTAGGTCTCATGGATGCGGATATCTATGGCCCCAGTATTCCATTGATGATGGGGAACAATGAGCGCCCGACCCTGACCGAAGATGAACGACTCGTCCCTCCCGTGGCTCATGGAGTGAAACTAATGAGCATGGGTCTTCTCGTGGGCGAAGACCAGGCGGTGGTCTGGCGTGGTCCGATGATCCAGAAAACAATTCAGCAATTCGTCCATCTGGTGGATTGGGGTGCCTTGGATTATTTGTTCATCGATTTGCCTCCTGGAACGGGAGATGCCCAACTCTCGCTTTGCCAGACAGTTCCGTTGGATGGCGGTGTCATTGTTTCGACACCGCAGTTGGCGTCCTTGGGCGTCGTCCGCAAAGGCATGGCGATGTTTGAGAAGGTTCATGTCCCGCTGCTGGGCCTCATCGAGAATATGAGTGGTTTCGTGACCCCGGAGGGTGTTCGCGTCGATATCTTCGGGCACGGCGGCGCTCGGCATGAAGCGGAGCGAAAAGGAATCCCGTTTTTGGGTGAGGTTCCATTGATGCCAGCTATTCGGGAAGGTGGCGATTCCGGTGTTCCCATCGTGGTTGGTGCCCCGAATAGTGAGGCCGCTCGAGCGTTTCTTCACATTGCCAATGCCCTCGACATCCTTGTCCGCTCTACACCGTTAAGGGGGAATCAGCAAGTTGATCGAACCAAACTTTGACGAACTGCTCCAAAACCGCTATGGCCATTCCATGAAGCCCGCGAAGTTCGCTTGCTGCCGAGCGCTGTGCGGTATCCGCCCAATCGGAATCGTTCTGTCGCTCTGGATGTCCGGGGATGTTGCATTTTCCGAGCCTGCGCAGGTCAGCGCTGCTCCAGACTTGGTCAAAGCTGCGGCACCTGCCGAAGCCAAACCCGCCTCGAAACCGGGGGAAAACACCGAAATTCCCACGAGTTCAGGCCACACGGATTGGTCGAGAGGCGACCTGTTTGGCCTGGGGTCCCTTTGGGGATCATCGACCGATTTCGTTCGGCCCAACTCAAGTAGCACGGTGCCTCCTGTTCTCGACTATGCTGCTCAAAAGAAGCTGTGGGAGAAAATGGACCAACATCGCCACTGGATGTTCGGAAATTCAAGCCGCGAAAATGGGTTAATTCCGTCCGAAAACAGTCTTGAGAACAGGGAATTCGACCCGAAGAGCGATCTGCCAAAAAGTGTCCTTCAAAAACGGGCGATGGACGAAATTCTGCACCCGGCAACACGGTCCGATGGTGGGAACAAGAACCGGCGCGATTCAGGAATGCTCTCGGATAATCCCGATGAAACCGTTGCTGGACGCGGATTGCTCGATTCTCAATCCGCCCGAGGATCTTCCGATATGAAAGCTCTCGACAACTGGGCTCTCAGAAATGCAACGGAAAGTCGTTCCTGGCTCGATTGGGACCGCCGCACGTCTCCTGGTGCATCGGATTTCGGCCAGAGCGCCGCTGCTGAAATCGCCAAGGACACCCGCGATAGAACCCGTCGATTTGACGATATGTTTGGCACCTCAGCCGCCACAGGGTCCGGGCCCAGTCCAGAGCGCGACCCAAGGGGCTGGTCGACTTCTTCGGAGGGCTTTACCACTCGTCGAGAGCGACTCGAACGGTTGTTCGATAGCACCACTCCTCCGGGTGGACCTGTTACCCCGCTGGCCGGAAGCGGGTTGAATTCAAGCGTGCTTGGCCAAGCCCAACGGAATGAACTATTTGGCGATGGAAAAACGGGTCTACCCACCGCCGTCCGCCGATCGAAATCAATGGATGAAGCGTCCAAGCGCCCCGTTTTTCAGCCCCAACCGGGTGAATTGCCGTTGCCAAAGCCCAACGGCAACTGAATTCTTTGCCGGGCCATGCGAACTTTCTTTTCCCTGCTTCTCCTTTCCTTGGGCTTGACGAAAGTACTGGCATCCGAGCCGCGAATCATCAAAGTCCTTCCCCATCTGCTGGATGCTCAAGGTCGGCATACCCTTTCCCCAAGTCTTTACGAGCGGGACGCTTATCAGGCCATCTTGCGGAAAAACCCGGTTCAAGTTTCCGGTATCCGTTACGACATCCAGTGGCAAGGTGCGCTTCCAAAAGAAAAGCCGATGCATATCCGCCTCTACCTGCGGACTCTGGCCCATGAAACTTCCGACCCGATCATCCTCGAGGAGGAACTAAAGCCAGGATGGCTCCCCGGGAGCCATTGGGCAGGTCTCAAGTTGACCGGAACAGCCTTTCGCGCTGTCGGTGAGGTCCAGGCTTGGAAGGCCGTTCTCTTGGATGGTGAAAAAGTGGTCGCCCATCAAGAATCTTTTCTATGGTAGTGCTTTGGGTAGGTTTCGTCCCAAGTCTATGAATCCTTCCTCACGACTGAGTGCGCCGAAGCTGGTGTCGTCCTCGCGTGCCCAGGTTCCCCAAGGGTGTGCGGGAGATATTGAACAAATCCTAATCAGTGCTCCGAGAATTCATCGGCGCGTCATGGAGATGGCCCAGGTTATTGCCGAAGATTACCACGGGAAACGCCTCATCATTGTTGCCTTGCTCAACGGCACCGTTCTCTTCTTGGCCGATCTCGTCCGCCATTTTGAGGTTCCCCTCAGCCTCGACCTGATCGGCGTTAGCTCCTATCGAGGCGGAACTTCGTCGGGTGAACTCGAATTCACCAAGCGCCTTAAGTTGAACCTCCGCGATCAACACGTGCTCGTGGTCGATGATATCTTGGATACCGGCAAGACCCTCCGCGCCGTTTCCGAGGAACTATCCAAGCAGAGCCCCGCTAGCCTCAAGACCTGCGTCCTGCTGGACAAGCCCGAAGGTCGTACGGTCAACCTTGAGGCCGATTACGTTGGCTTCATAGTTCCCCATCTTTTCGTCGTCGGCTACGGACTCGATTATGATGAACGGTACCGAAACCTCCCCTTTGTCGGCGTTCTTCATCCGCACGTGTACCGAAAATCGTCAGACCAGCAGTCATGATGGTTTCGGTTCAGTTCTGGTCCTATCTGGCCGATTTGGCGGCTACGCGCACTTGGGAGGTCGAGTTGACTTCCGGTTGTACCGTGGGCGCACTTCTCGACCAAATCTATTTGCGGTTTCCTCAATTGCTGCCCATGCGGACGTCCACGCTGGTCGCTTTGGGGGTCGAATATGCCCAAGTGACTGATGTTCTCGCTCCTGGCTCGGTTATTTCATTATTTCCGCCCGTCCAAGGTGGTTAAGACCATGTTCCGTTCCTTGAACATCACGTCGGACCCCATTGATGAGGTGAGTTTGCTCCGAGAACGACGTCTATCGCTGATGTGCGGAGCGGTGCTCGTGTTTTCTGGAATCGTTCGAGCCGAGGAAAAGGGAGAACCAATTGCTGGTATTGACTATGAGGTATTTCGGCAAATGGCTGAGCACCAATTCAATCGACTGTTTGACACGATGGAATCCAATTGGCCGATTGAGTCCGTCCGCTTGGTTCATCGGGTGGGAAGGGTCCACGCGGGCCAAGCATCTCTCTGGGTGGAGTTGATGGCTCCCCACCGTCAAGAGGCGCTCGCCGCCATGGAATGGCTCATCGCTCAAATGAAACAGGTTGTGCCCATTTGGAAACATCCGTTTTCATAGCGTCGCTTGCGTCATCCGCGCCCTAATTTCTAGCCTTTAACCGCTTCAAACCCACTTCGCCAACGATGTCTTCGAACTCCGCGCGGGTGACTTCCTCCAACTGTTTGCCTGACTTGGCTAGTTTTTCGTTCAATTTCACGACGGTTTCCGTCATCGCGTCATGGGTTTCTGCGGTTCCCCCCACCAGTGCGAAATTCTTGCCGGTGGTGATGCGCTTGTGACCGTCGGAATCAAGCCCGACGCCCAGCAATATCGCTTTTCCCGAAGAATCCCCAGCACCAGTCGAGTTTTCCGACATATTCGAGTAAGCTATCCCGAAACGAAAGGTGGGCAAGGCGAAACAGGCGCATCCTGCTCTTTCAGACTAAATAACCCGCCTTGTTGAGGGATTCAACTTGCGGCGTCAACCGAGAATTTGTTAGGACTTCCCGGTCATGGCAGCTATTGGCCGGTTTCAGAAGGGGGACGACATCTTCTACGCAAAAGTAGTTGAAGGGGAGTTGTTTCGTTTGATCGGTGATGTGTTTGGTTCACCATCGTTTGAAAAAAAGCCAACACCGCAAAAGGGAGTCAAGACCCTCATCCCGGTTCAACCATCCAAGATCATCGCCGTCGGGCTCAACTATAGCGAACATGCTCGGGAAGCCGGAAAAGAATTGCCCAAAGAGCCGCTGATTTGGCTCAAAGCCACCACGTCGCTCATTCCCGACGGTACGAAGATCGAAGTTCCCTTTCCAACTCACCGCACCGATTTTGAAGCGGAATTGGCGATTGTCATCGGCCGACGCATGCGGAATGTCACACCCGCCGCAGCCGCCCGCTATATCTTCGGGTATACCGCCGCCCAAGATATTACCGATCGGACCATCCAGAACAGCGAAAGTCAGTTTGCCCGCTGCAAGTCCTTTGATACGTTTACTCCGCTAGGTCCCTACATCGAGACCAAGATAGACCCGCACGACCTCAGTATTCAGCTCTTCCAGAACGGTCAATTGCGGCAAAACAGCAACACGTCCCAGATGATCTTCAACTGTTTTGATCTCGTAAGCTTTATTTCTACCAACCTGACCATGTTGCCGGGCGATATTATCCTCACCGGGACACCCAGCGGTGTGGGGCCGATTGAATCCGGGGACCGCCTCGAAGTGCGTATCCAGGGGCTCGCTCCCTTGGTGAACACCGTCAAGTAGACCGCCGCTGTTCAGGCAAGACCTTGCTCGGCGGCCTTTTTCGCCGAGATGATTCGCCTGTCCTTCTTGCTTCCTCTTCTCGGTCGGCTTTCCGGCGTGCTTTAAGTAGTGGTGAATCTCAACTTTTCCCTGATAACTCCATGCGTTGGTCACAGACGTTTATTCCGACCCTGAAAGAGACTCCGGCGGATGCCGAAATCATCTCGCATCAGCTCTTGTTGCGGGCCGGACTCGTTCGCAAATTAACCGGAGGACTTTACACCTTTCTGCCGATGGGATTGCGCTCCCTGAAAAAGGTCGAGGCGATCGTCCGCGCGGAAATGGACCGAGCCGGTGCCATTGAGGTGCTCATGCCCGCATTGCAGCCTCCGGAGATTTGGCATCAATCAGGACGTTATCAAACCATGATGGATGCCCTCTACAAGGTCAAAGATCGGGCCAACAAGGAATGGGTTCTTGGTCCCACCCATGAAGAGGTGATCACTCACTTGGTCGCCAATGAGTTCAATTCCTACCGTCAACTCCCACGGAACTTCTACCAGATTCAATTAAAATTCCGGGATGAAATCCGTCCCCGGTTCGGGCTGATGCGAGCCAAGGAGTTCATCATGAAGGACGCCTACAGCTTCGATGTATCGGACGAGGCTGCGATGGTCAGCTACCGGAAAATGTACGATGCCTATATTCGTATTTTCGCCCGTTGCGGGCTTCGCGCGTTTCCAGTGGAAGCCGATACCGGCGTGATCGGGGGCAACTATTCTCACGAATTCATGGTTCCTGCGGAAACCGGGGAAAATGATGTCGCCTACTGCGAATCCAGCGGTTACGCGGCCAATATCGAAAAGGCCGTTAGCCGTGGGCCAAGCGTCTCAACTCCCGCGGACTCCTCGGGACCGGCCCCCGAAAAATTTCCCACACCTGGGGTCGTGACCATAGATGCTCTCGCCAAGGCTCCCTTTCACGTTCCTCCTTCCCATCAGATCAAGACCTTGGTCTACATGGTGGACTCCAAATTGACCGTGCTGCTGGTGCGAGGCGATGACCAACTCAATGAGCCGAAACTGATTGCTCAACTGGGTTCGATTGCCGTTCGACCCGCTACTGCCGATGAGATTTTTGCCGCACTGGGCGCACATCCGGGCAGCTTGGGGGCGGTGACCGGAGTTCCGGCATCGATTCCCGTCTACGCGGATCGAGTCCTTCAGGGAGCCAAAGGCATGACCACGGGAGCCAATGAGGATGGACACCATTACCGACATGTCGAAATCGAACGCGATATTCGCATTACCCAATGGCTCGACTTGCGGACGGTTCAGGCGGGTGAACTGAGCGTTCAAGTCGGTAGCCCGCTCAAAATTCGGCGAGCCATTGAAGTGGGACATGTTTTTAAACTGGGTACCAAATACAGCGAGAAACTCAATGCCACCTTCTTATCGGAAGACGGCCAACGTCACCCAATGGTCATGGGATGCTATGGAATCGGGGTCACCCGGACACTCCAAGCAGTGATTGAGCAGTGTCAGGACAAGGATGGCATCCTCTGGCCATTATCGGTTGCTCCCTTTGAAGTGTGCCTCTCACCGCTCAGTGTCGTTCCGACCTCGCCCGCGTGGCAATTGGCACAGCGTCTTTACGCCGAATTGGAAGCCGCCGGCATTCAGGTACTTCTGGACGATCGCGACGAACGCCCCGGGGTTAAATTCAAGGACAGCGAGTTGGTCGGCTTCCCCTTACGCTTGGCAATCGGCGAAAAATCGCTGGCCAAAGGTGAAGTGGAACTCAAGGTCCGCGGCGGCACCTTGCAGGTCGTCAAAGCTGAAGAGGCTGTCCAACGGATTGTCGATTGGGTTCATTCAGAGCGAGCCAAATTCGCAGCGTAGCCTTCCAAAGAAACACTTGCCTTCCTACTTCGAAAAGTAAAGCCTAACCAGTTGAGCTAAAGCAACATCGGTAGCGAGACTCCGTCGAGCCGAAGGCGATCCGAACCACGCCCACCCCGCAGATCACCCTTCGATCGTCACAGCAAGCGTTTAGTAGTTCGTCACAGCGTTGACACCCGCTTGCCACTGAATAACATCCTCTTTCAATTACCGGCAGGGTTGCCCCGAGTTGAACTCGGGGTTTTTTTCTGCCAACGAATACCGCACGCATTCATTCGCACATGGCCAACACGATTCTCGTCGGCGCCCAATGGGGTGACGAAGGCAAAGGCAAGATCATCGATTTCCTCACCGAGCAAGCGGAAATCGTGGTTCGAACCCAGGGCGGCAATAACGCCGGTCACACGGTCTACGTGGCAGGCCACAAATATGTCCTTCACCTGATCCCCAGCGGCATCCTTCGTTCGGGCAAGACCTGCGTGATCGGCAATGGCGTGGTTCTCGATCCCATTGGGTTGGTAGCCGAGATCGATGGGCTGCTGAAGCTCGGTATACCCGTGACTTCCGGGCCGCAGGGGAATCTGCGCATCTCGGATACCGCCCACGTCGTTTTTCCCTGGCATCGAGTTCTCGATGGCCAACGCGAAATTCGCAAGGGAACCAACAAGATTGGCACGACCAAACGTGGAATCGGGCCCACCTACGGCGACAAGGCTGCCAGGGTTGGGCTTCGCGTCGTCGACCTCATCCACCCTCGCCGCTTCCCGGAACGGCTCCGCGAACGGTTGGACGAAAACAATGAGGTTCTACGAGCTCTGGGAGCCGAAACCCTCGATTACGAGACCTTGCTCCGCGATTACACCGCCGCTGCGGATCGGCTTCGTCCTTTTGTGACCAATACGGTCGTCTACCTCCATGAAGCCACGCGGAGGACAGCCAACATCTTGTTTGAAGGTGCTCAAGGAACTTTTCTCGATATCGATCACGGCACCTATCCGTATGTGACTTCATCAAATACCACTTCGGGGGGCGCTTGTACCGGGTCCGGTGTTCCTCCCAATCGAATGGACCGTGTTGTCGGGGTTATGAAGGCCTACACCACCCGCGTCGGCGAAGGCCCATTGCCGACGGAAAATGCGTTTATCAGCGATCTTCTGCACGGAATGGGACGTGAGTTCGGTGCGACCACCGGGCGTGCGCGACGCTGTGGCTGGTTTGACGCCGTGGCCACCCGCCACGCCGCGATGGTCAACGGAATCGATGAATTGGCAGTGACCAATGTCGATGGACTCGATTCCCTGGAATCAATTCGGGTCTGCGTCGCCTACGAGGTCGATGGCCAGCGGTTAAATCACATCCCGTCAGATTGTGAGCTTCTGGCGAAGTGTCAGCCGGTTTACCAGGACTTTCCCGGTTGGAACACGCCGACCGATAAAATCACCAGTTGGGATGGGCTCCCGGTGAATTGTCGCCATTATCTGCTGACCCTGGCCCAATTGACGGGAGCTCGATTGACCGTGGTATCGGTTGGACCCGGACGAGAACAGACGATGCTGCTGTGATTGGTTTGGACCTCACTGCCTATGAGTGAAACGACCCGCCTCAGCTCAGCTGCCGCCGCCAATTTGCCCACCCATGTGGCCATCATCATGGACGGTAATGGCCGATGGGCCAAGGCGCGGATGCTACCCCGGGTGGAAGGTCATCGCAATGGAGTGGATTCGGTTCGCGCGGTGGTCCGGGCGAGTGGTGAATTGGGTATTAAATACCTCACGTTATACGCTTTTTCGGTTGAGAATTGGAATCGGCCAAAAGACGAGGTCGATACTCTGATGAAGTATCTCGCTCGTTTTCTCAAGAACGAGGTCGGTGAACTCACTCGCAATAACGTCCGCCTCGAAGCCATCGGTCAGATTTGGCGCCTACCAGAAGCGGTCCAGGAGCAGTTGGAGAAAACTCGCGCCTCATTGGCCAAGAATAATGGCTTGACCCTCATCCTCGCCCTTAGCTATGGCGGTCGCACCGAATTGGTCGAGGCCATGAGAACGTTGGGGGGCAAGGTGAAGTCCGGGGAACTTGAACCGGCGGAAATCACCGAGCGTTTGATTTCCGAACATCTTTACACCCGCCATTTTCCCGATCCCGACCTGCTGATTCGCACCAGTGGCGAAATGCGGGTCAGCAACTTTCTCCTGTGGCAGATTAGCTACGCCGAATTGGTCGTCACTCCGACTCTTTGGCCCGATTTTCGCAAGCCGCAGTTGGTCGCTGCCCTGGAGGAATACGCCGGACGCCATCGCCGCTTTGGTGGTCTCTGACCCCCCAAGCGGTCCGATCCCGGTTCCTCGCTGCAAATTATTCGTCGCCAAGGACGTTACACGATTGCGGCAAGACCATTCCCAAGGCTATCTACAAGGAATGCCGACGGTGGGAGAGCGATTAAGAGGAGAGCGGGAGCGACAAAAGCTCACGATTCATCAGGTCGCTGATGGGACAAATATCAAGACAGACCATATCCGCGCCCTGGAGGACGGAAAATGGGAGGCGTTTTCCGCGCCGGTTTATATCCGCGGCTTTACCCGAACCTATGCCCGCTACCTCCGGCTGGATGATAAAGCCGTGGTGGCCGATCTGGACGCGGAATTGGGCAAGACAGCCGACTATGCCGGCCCCCCGAGCTTGGTCCCCCAACGCAAAGGGCCACTCGATACCCTGATGCTGGTCTTGTCCAGAGTTCGCTGGCGGTTGGTTTTTCCAATCCTCCTCGGATTGGCAGTCGTTGGGGTCGTGGTTTGGGGCATGCAATGGTGGAAGACCCGTCCTAAGCAGGACCCGTTGGTCGGCCTCGGAAGCGGATTATACCAACCCCGCTCATCAGCTGGTAGCGCCATGCTCCCGCTGCCTCCTCCGCCCACCAACGCTCCCCCGGCTAATCGACCCGCGCGATAACCCGGCTTCGCCAAACCAACGAGCATGTCACTCCCCAAAGCTCCCCGTCAGCCGGTTCCCCGCTTGCACCTATGGTTGGGCTGCGATCGCCTCGCTGTTTTCGCCCTCCTCCTGGTTTTTCTCCAGGTCTTTCGTTCAGTAGCCGATACCCATTCCGAACCCAAGACCAATGGCATTTCCCGGCGCATCGAGGTGGCTCTCCCCACTTCCTTTCCAGAAAAATCAATCACCGGACGGATATTTCTCTTCATTGCCTCGACCAACGAGGCCGAGCCCTTGTTTCACTCTCAAAGCCTATTCGGCCACGATATTCAGGCAGTTGCGGCGGGTACTCAGGTACTGATTAATGGCGCAACGCCGGGAGACCCCCAACCCACACTTAATGACCTGCCCCCCGGCGATTACCACGTTCAAGCCCTGCTGAATGTTTATACCGAATTTCATCGGGCCGACGGGCACACCATCTGGGCGCACATGGACCAGTGGGACGGTCAAGACATCCAGCGGTCTCCGGGCAATTACTTTAGCCCAACTCAAACGATTCACTTGGAGTCCAGCGCTCCAACGACCAATCAGATAACGCTGAGCTCCGTTATCCCACCGAATCGACTTCCACCCGATACCCAATGGGTGAAGCGGATCAAGATTCAAAGCCCCCGCCTCTCCAAATTCTGGGGGCATCCCATCGATATCGGGGCCACCATTCTTCTGCCCAAAGGCTATGAGGCACACCCCGATCAACAGTACCCCGTCATCTATATTCAGGGCCATTTTGACCTTGGCTCTCCGTTCGGCTTCGATCCAAGTCCGGACCCGAACGCAAAAAAGAGCTGGGTCCGCCAATGCGAGGAGGTCGCATCGCAAAACCTCCCCCCACCGCCCCTCCCACCGGGAGTCACCCAACTGGGCTCTCTATCCAATAAAGAGACCGGTCACGAATTCTTTGAGGCCTGGACTTCCGACGATTTTCCCCGCGTGATCGCTGTCACCTTTCAACATCCCACCCCCTATTTTGATGATTCCTACGGGGTCAATTCTCCCAACTGCGGCCCCTACGGCGACGCCATCCAGGAAGAACTGATACCGCTGTTGGAGCAACGCTTCCGCATGATTCAGAAACCGCTCGCCCGGGTCTTGGTAGGAACCTCCACCGGAGGCTGGGGCGCACTGGCCATGCTGCTTTACGACCCGGATTTCTATGGCGGTGCTTGGGCCTTTTCCCCCGACCCAGTGGACTTCCGCCTCTATTACGGCGGGGTCAACATCTACGAAGACGACAATGCCTTTGTCGAAAAACCGGGTGCCGCCTTTGAAGGTGGTGGCCAGAGCAATCGACGCGGAAGCCAGCGATGCGCTATCCTCGGAACTCAGGACGGAAAATTTGAATGGTGGAAACACACCCCTACTGGGCCCGACGGGTATCCGCTACCCGTCTGGGACTTGACCACCGGCAAGATCAATCACGCGGTCGCGGAACAAATGCGCGCGAACAATTTCGACCTACGGGAATTCCTGGCGCGAAATTGGCCCCAACTGGGACCGAAACTCAGAGGAAAGCTTCACCTTTGTGCGGCGGAAACCGACGGATTCTATTCCAACCTGGCGGTCCATCTCTTTGAAGAATTCATGAAGGGCACACAGAACCCCCATGTGGAAGCCGAATTCCAGTACGGCCCACCGGGCTCACACCACGGATGGCAACCCACGTCCAACGCCGCCTTGGTCAAGACCCTGGCGAAATATATGGCTGATCGCCGACCTTAGAGGTTTTGTGTAACGAGTCCCCGTGAGGTCTCAGTTTTTCATTGACCCAAACCTTGGTATCGGCTTTCCTCCGAAAATAGGCTCGTAATACGTCCCCGGTTAGAGACTGAGGAGAGAATGTTTCGGTTGGACTGCTGTTTATGAACGCTGTCGAAGTCGAACGAAAATTCCCACTATGGCGGGTTTTTGCCTGCATTGCTGTTCTCATCAGCTGGTCCGTCCTTATCAAATGGGGATTTCAAATGGATCGATCAGTCGGCGTTTCTTTTGCCGTTTTTGGACGCGAAAATCCGTTTATACTCCGGTTCTTCTACCATTTTATTGGCTTCGCCGTCTGGCTGGTTATCCCGTTTTGCTTCTCGACCCAGAAGTCAATTGCGGTCTTTGCTCGAAACATTGGGCTTATTGATCGAATTGAATTGAGCGCATGTCTTTATTCCGGTGGTGCCATGGTTAGTGCGCTCCTGGCGATAGGGGCGATTCGGCTGGGAATTGCGCGGGGAAATCCAGACGCCAAACACTATTTCCAAGGTGGTGAATTGGTCTGGTCCGGATACTTACTGATTGCCATTCTAATCGGTCCGATTATCGAGGAGGTCGTTACCCGTGGATTCCTTTATGGCCAACTCAGACAGAGACTGTCCATACCGAAATGCATTGTCCTGGTCCTGGCATTCAGCCTGTATTTTCACTGGGAAATTGTGACCACAAACCCGGTATTTGCCTTCCTCCTGGTGATGAATGGAATATTTTTATGTGCCATCCGAGAAAAAACGAAGAGCCTGTGGAACTGCGTCCTTTATCATGGGGTCTATAACGCAGCAGTTGCTCATCAATGGACATTGATCGTCACCGTCATTTCTATCCTGGTCCTTCTTGGTAATGGTCAGGGCAAGGTAAATTCAAGCCAGAGCACCGAAAGTCTCCAATAGCCAAGTCTGTCATCATTCAGGGGAGAAATCTGTGAGAATCTGTGTGAACCCGAGGTCGACCTCACCCATGCTCTTGGAAAATCACCTTTGACTGTCTTGGGGCTCCCGAAAGCCTCAGATCCCAAACTGGATTATGGCCAAGCTTTTTGTTCATGATCTTGAGGTTGCCGGTAAACGGGTGTTCGTCCGGGTCGATTACAACGTGCCAATGGAGGAAAAGAACGGCACGATGGTGATCAACGATATCACCCGTATTCGTGAAACCCTTCCCACCCTTCAGCTCCTCATCGACAAGGGGGCCAAGGTCATCCTCGCCGCTCATTTGGGGCGTCCCGATGGAACGATTTCTAAAATGGCGATTATCGCGCTACTAAATCCCGTGATATGGCCCTTGCCGTTTCCGCTGCTGAACATTGAACGCCTGTCGTTTCTCTTGAAGACCTGGTACAGGGTAAGATTTGGGCCGCCACGGATAGCACGCGACGCCCCACCAAACGTCAAAAGGACCGACTGGATTTAGCCCGAATCGTGGAACATCACCCTCGGGCGCTTCAGTTAATTCCTCAGGGAATCGTACCTGAAATCGATGAGTTAAGGCTACGGTGAACTGATCCCCTGGAGCTTTGGACACGACCGTGAAATCAACGGAGGCGGTCCCAACTACGCCCTCCCGGGTAACTCGAGCGGCTCGTCTCTTAGGGATCCCTCGCCTGACCCCAAGTGCCCCAAAATCAAAAGGGGAAAAATGAGAGGGCCCAGGGCAACATACACTGGGTCATCCGAAAGAATAAAGAGCCCTGAAGAGGCGAAATTCCATCCGTCACACCAGCGATGCAGTTTCCTTACCGCCAGGAAGTGCATCGCCGACTATCATTCCAATTCGCCAAGCGTTGATAATACACCTATTCTTTGCCTCGAAACGCTTTTCGTCCCATTCCGAGAATGCCCAAAGAAAAAACCACCATTCCCCAGGGCGGAAGGACTGGGACGTCAGAGGAAGCGACGACCGGATTCGAGATGGAAAATGAGAATGGGGCCGAGGTTGCCCCCAGGAAATTGGCGTCTGCTGCAACTGTCGCAATCACCGAATAGGTCCCGGAATCGCTCGGGGGAGTCTGACTAATCGGATAGCCCGTATCTCCAACGCTCGCATAGAGAAAGGACACGCTTCCTGTCGAGCCCATCACAATCGCATCGGTCGGCCCAATCGGTGCACCAGAAAAAAGGTAATTGGTTAGACCTGAAACCGAAATGGTCGAAGGACCTGGCATGACCGTCAACGTCGAGGCAAGATAGCTGATGGCGTAATTTGCTGCGACAACGGTTCCCCCTGTCGCGTCGGATGGCGTCAGCGTGTAGATGCCGACCCCGTCCTGTGAATCCGTGCCACCAGAAGCGGTGATGGTCACCGATCCAATCGTTTCTCCATTCACCAGACCGTCCGCGGTGAATCCGGTGTTGCCCGTTTCCAAATTCGTGCTGGAACCATACGTTTTCACTACAGGTTGAGCAGAAATGGTGAGAGGTGCCGGGAGAATCTTGAATACGAGGGGACTGGAACTGGCTGACGGATGAGTGGCATCGGCTGCGACTGTTGCTACCACCGAATAGGTCCCTGCATTCGTCGGTAAGCGACTATCGGAAGGAAAGGTGACATCGTCCCAACTGGCGTAGGTCAGGGAAATCGCTCCCGTTGACCCGATTGCCAGCGCTTGGGTTGGACCTTGGGCCTGCCCATTGTAGGTAAAATTGGTTTCGCCGGATAAGGTCACGACGCTCGCGTAGGGGTCCGATTGAGCCCCGAGATTGACCTCAAAATTAACGGCGGAGATTGGGCTTGGAGAACCCAATTGTCCAACTGCGGGGATTTCCAAGACTTGATCAATGGCGTTTCCCAAGTCGTCGGTAATCAACGCCACGTCGTTTCCCTGCTCCCCATTGGGGACAAATAGCTGCGGATGATCAAAGGGAGGCCGCTCAAACAGAACGCGCTCATCGGTTAATCCATATCGGAGGAAATCGACCAAGGCTGCTTGCTGGTCGGCGGTCAGGTTGAGGTTTGGTCCACGATTGGTGACGCCATCTTGGCGCCCTTGGTTATAAAAATCGACGACCTGTTCCAATGTTGAGAACCGGCCCGTGTGCATGTACGGAGCCGTCAATGCGATGTTCCGGAGCGTCGGCACTTTAAAAGTGTTGGGCTGGGTACTCGTTGGGTCATTCCCCGCCGGTGGATTGGGAAAAGTAGCGGGATCTCCCGCTCCCGGATCGTCACCGGGAAGGCGAACCCCGTAGTCGGAGATCCACCCGTTTTGTTTAACCTGCAAATCATGTGGCACGGCGTTGGTTGGGAGAAGTTCTTGTTCCGCCGTGCGACGCAAGGACGCTCGGGTGAACTCGGGAATGGCGTGACACGTGCTGCAATTTGCCCCTCCGTTGGCTGTTGAATTGACAAAAAGTCGCAGCCCTTCTACTTGGCGCGGCGTCAGCGCCGTCAAATCTCCCGCTTGGTAACGGTCAAACGGGGTGTGAGCCCCAAGACCCGAATCGGCAATCAGAGTCGTCAGATACTCCCGGATTGCAAGTCCCCAAAACAGGGATAGGTTTTCCTCCATCAGGGTGAACCCGTCCAATATCTGGGTCGAGTTCCACCATTGCGGTGCGAATGCGTCTTGAATCATCAGCGCATAATTCGCGTTGGTCAGTCCGGTGTTTGGATAGGCGCTGACACCCCCGAGAACACTGTCCGTTGGGTCAACCAATTGACCTGCGAGAGGAGTCGCGTTTTCAACGACCTGAATGGAACTCTGAAAGGTAAAGTGCAGGTCGACGAACGTCCTCGTAAAGCCAGACATTTCAAATAAACTAAGAACTGGTCCGACCGCTATCGATGCCAAAGCGGATTGATCAAGTCTTCCATCCTGAATGACGTCGAACGTCGACCAGGAAGTGTCAGGACTGTCTGCTCGATAGATGGTCGGATACGCACCGGCTGGGTTGGGGCCAAACGGCGTCACCCCGTTGAATTGATCCTTGGCTCGTCCATCCCAAAACTGGAATCGGTTAAAAGCGGTGTTGATGACGGTCGGCGCATTTCGCGGTTCGACCCGGCGTACCTTGGTCCCACTGACATTGAATCCATTGGCATCGGTCGCATCGGTCGTCATCACCCCCTGCGATGAAACCACATCGTTTTGAGACTGGTTGGTCGACAGTGGAAAATCCGATGCCTTCAAGGTGTAATTGGGTCCCTGGCCGAGTTGAAATGTCGTATCCGCAAGCGGAGTGACCTTAAGGCCGGGTGATACCTGGTTCTTGATGCGATTGTCTGCCCCTCCGTGAAAATGACAACTGGCACACGATTGAGCCCCATCGGTTCCCACTTGCATATCCCAGAAAAGCGCCTTGCCCAGGCGCAGGAGCGCTCGTTGGTCCCGAACAAATTGACTCAAACCCGTGGGCTGCGGTGGTTCTCCCTGCAATGCGGGGGTTGCGTCCGACGGCAAAAGTGGGTTTCCGATGCTGGTAATTTGAGCCAATGGGCCCGGATTGACCGCAGCGTCCGCGACAATCGACGGGCCGATACCGATGGCCGGTACCAAGACGGCCCAAAGAACTAGCATGTGGGTGCGTCGATTCGGGGAGCACAACCGAACCCGGCCATCGAAAGTAGAGTCATTTTCGGAACTCATAAGTCAAAACCGTAATTTTTATAGGGTGCAATCTGAAAGCAGATTACCTATGAAGTCGAATAACAATAGGGAACTGACCTAGGATTAATTAGATTACGATCCGACGTCAATTGAGTTCGAGTGATTTTCCAGCCATCGAACCGGAAACAGAAAAATAATGGTCGGGAAGGAAAACGTTGTGGTAGGGAATACCACCGCGCCAGGCCTGTCCTGATGGTGGAAATACGACACTAGGCAGTCCGAAATGTTCCCCCCGTGCAGGCGATGATTCGCCTGCCTCAGAGTGCCTTGCCCGGATCAACCTATCGAACAAACTTTGGAATCGGCGAATCCTGCACCAACGCAAGCACCGCCGCCTCGAGAATTGGAGCAGTCCGCTCCCCTAGACTCGTCCGCGATACATATTCGTACCGATGGAAACTGCCGAAGTCTTCGGGCGTGAGAATGTATCCAAAGGCATCGTTGGTCAGACCAAACAGCAGGTTGTGCTCTCCCCGCATTTTCCGCTTCAAATAGTACCCGATATTCGGTAGCGCTTCGCCCGGGATGGTCACAATTTGAGCATTCCCGATATTGACCAGGTTTAGTTGGGTAGAGACGGAATTTTCGTCTCCTCCGTTGGCTGTTTCCTTCGGTAGCATCCTAATCAACTGACGCATCAAAGGGGAATCCACCGGCAGGGTGAGGGTCTTTGCGGTACAATAAATGGGAGGTGCCGATTGGACGGGAGCATCCTGAACAATTCGAAGGGCTTCCCGTCCGAGTAATCGTCCAATCCGCTGGCATTCCTCCCAATCGTTGGCTTCACCTCCCGGGCGTCGATTATCCGCCGTGATCATGCCACCCTGCGCACTATTCAGGAAGATACCGATTCCGCCGCCGCTTTCGGTGATTTGCTCATAGAGTGGGCCAATCAAGTCCGGGCTGCAAATCCCTTGAGAATTCCCAATAACTTCCGGATGAATCGCGTAGTTCACCAAGGTGGCCAAGACCTTACCGTCTGGCAGCACCGCTTGAATCACGTGGCAGCGTGGATCATAGAGTTGTTCGGCATAGTAATTGTACGCGATTTTCCCTTTGGCCTCGGCAGTGGCAATCTTAAGGGCAGCCGGTTGGAGAGACGCAATCGCTTCGTTGATTGCCTCAGCCATTCGCGTGCAGACCGAATCCAAATAGCGAAAATCTGCCGAAGTCCCACCCTTTCCATCGGGGAATCCGTAGCAATCAGGAGCGCTGTGCGTGTGGGTCGCACCAATCAGTATATTGCCAGGCGGAATCCCGTGTACCGCTGCTCGCACCCGGTTTCCCAGAATTGAGGGGAACCCCAAAAAATCGGCGCTACAGAAGGCCACCCGGTTCGTGCCATCTTCCAAGACCAGTGCTCGAACCGTCAATTCGCCCTGTTTTCGAGTCGTCGGACGCGATTCGCCGACCCCACCCGACACCGGCAGCAGCGGATCGGGTGTCACCACGCGGAATGCGATGGCGGCGCGAAAGGGGCCCGCAGAGGCAATACACCACAGAAATCCCCAGACCGTGAACATGAGAGCCCATCTGGCACGTTTTGCTATCATGGAAGTGGTCAGATAATGGATGGACGAGCGGTTCCATTCAAGGCGCATCCGCTCGGCAGAATTCACAAGTTGTAGAAACGCAAAGTACTCCGGACCTCGGCCTAAGCGTCACGGCGGGGTAGAAAAAGACGGGTAATCTAGAAATGGAACTGTCGCAAGGGGTGCTCGCTTCGGGCACCCCATTCAATCAGGCGCGCTGCATAGCGACGGGCAGTCTAGCGATTAAGCGGTGCGGATAATACCCGCTGCGAATGCCAAGTAGGCAATATAGACCTGAAAACCAACCAAAGAAGCAATGGATATCAGGACTAGAGAAGTAAGGATGAACTTGGCGAATGTTGCCAGGAACGAGGTTAAACCACTGGAAAACGTTGTTTTCATAGGATTCCACCCTTCGACCACGATGTTTTGGATTGGACGCCCCCTATTGGGGGCACTCCAAACGGGGAATTGGTTGGCAGACCAACTTTTTCCCTAACGGGAACCATAGTAATCTTTCATGGCACTTTGATGGCGAAATTGTCACTTTCTGGTCACTCTTGCCACTGGTTAGGATGCGTCCTTTAGCCCCATCCCCTAGTATCCAAAATTCTGCAATGCCACGAGAAACCAAATCCGCCCTTCGACAACGCGTTCACTCGATCCTCGAAATCCTGTCGAAGACCTATCCCGACGCCCATTGTGAGTTGAACTTCACCAATCCGCTGGAGCTCTTGGTGGCCACCATCCTCTCGGCGCAATGCACCGACAAGCAGGTCAATATCGTCACCGCCGATCTCTTCAAAAAGTACCGCCAGGCCGAGGATTATGCCCGGTCAGACCTAGCCGAACTGGAGAAAGACGTTCGGCGAATCGGCCTCTATCGGAATAAGGCAAAGAACATTCGGATGGCTTGCCAGACGATTGTCGAGCACCATGGC
>CAILNN010000013.1 GCA_903835555.1 uncultured Verrucomicrobiota bacterium | reverse complement strand
TGCCGGGCGAGAAAGACGATTCCTGACGCGGTTGCCGCCAGAATGCCAAGAGCCGCTGTTAGGCCGGCAGCGAAGACCAAGCCCTCCCACCAATGGGGCGTTTGAGCCCCGGAAAAGCCGGCGACCGCCAGGCCCATCAGCCCATAGACCATCCATGTGGCCGCGCTTCGTCGGCGGGGCGGTTCATAGGCTGCCCGGATCGCGGCGAGAGGGGAGATGGTACGAATTTCCAGCAATGGCAGCAGGGTAAAGACACCGCAGATGCCGAGTCCTACCAATCCGCCAAAGATGGCGGACGTCCATTCAAATTGGGATTGAAACGCGACCGGAAGAATTCCGCGAAGGAGTTGTGGCAAGCCTTGGGAGGCCATCAATCCAAGGCCTACACCCACAAGACTTCCCGATGCACCCAAAGCCAATGCCTGAGCCAGGTAGATGGCAAAGGTGGAGGCCATCGAGGCTCCCAAGCATCGCAGGACGGCGATACTGGAAAGCTTTCGACGCAGGTGAACTTGAACAGCACTCGCGACACCGATGGCTCCCAATAATAAGGCGACCAAAGCCACCAAGTTGAGGAAACGAAATAGGTTTTCCATCGCCCGTCCGAGGTCGCGCTGACGGCGGGCCACCGTGTCTGTTTCGAGTCGACGCTGTCGCAATTCACTTTCGTGGTCCTTCACCCATTTTTCGGGGTCCAGCGTCGAATCCAATTTAAAATAGAGTCGATAGCGAGCGAGCGACACGCCTTTCAACAGCCCGGTACGGTCCAAATCGGCAGCGGGAAAGTAAACGCGCGGGGCCAGAGCCCCGAAGGCCACACTGTCGCCGGGCACCTTCCGGAGTGAACCCAGCACTTTGAAATCGGCTTTTCCCAGACGAACGGAATCGCCGATTTGAATGCCGAATTGTTGAAGCAGGCTTTCTTCGATCACCACACCTTCACCCCTATAGAAGGCGGCGGCGGCGTTGGTCGGGACGGTTTCCAACTGGCCATAAAACGGGAAATTTCCGGCCAAAGCCCTGGCGTTGACCAACCGGGTGCCGTTGGTCGAGGTCAGCATGGTGGAGAAACTGGTCTCGCGAGCCGTCGTACCTCCCAGTGCAGCCAGCCAAGTGTCATCGGCTGGCGATAACGGTGATCGACTGGTTACGACGAGGTCTGCCCCCAGTAGCGTCTTGGCTTGCTGACCGATGGCCCGCTCCACACTTCGCCCTAATGACTGGATGGTCACCAAGGCTGCCACACCGAGCGAGATGCTCAGCGAAAACAGGAAGAGACGACCCCGGGTGGCACGCGAATCGCGCCAAGCCATGGTCCAAGTCCAGGAACGAAACAACTCGGCGAGGAGTTTCATGAGAGGTTCAGGGCGCGTCCCCCCTTGAGCCGCAGCGTCCGTTGGCAGCGGGCGGCCAATTCGAGATCATGCGTGACCAGGACCAGCGCCGTACCCGCGGCCGAATTGAGATCAAAGATCAGCCGGACCACTTTTTCCGCCGTATCGTCGTCGAGGTTTCCGGTTGGTTCATCAGCGAACAACAGCTTCGGACGCGTGGCAAAGGCGCGAGCCAAGGCCACTCGTTGTTGTTCTCCACCGCTCAATTGAGTGGGGTAGTGGCCGGTGCGGCTGCCCAACCCGACTTGTTCCAGCAGATCGCGAGCGACCGATCTGGAGGCCGAGCCCGACCGCAATTCCAGGGGAACCATCACGTTTTCCAGTGCGGTCAGTGAGGGCAGCAATTGAAAATTTTGAAAGATGAACCCGACCTGTTCATTGCGGACGCGAGCCCGTCCATCTTCATCCAGTTGACTGAACGGTTTGCCTGCCAGGGAAACCTCGCCCGAGGTCGGCGTATCGAGACCGGCGCAGAGACCTAGCAAGGTGGTTTTCCCACTGCCACTCGGCCCCACAATGGCCAGCGTCTCCCCTTCCCCGAGTTCAAAGCTCACCTCCTTGAGAACAGTCAGGGCGTCGGGGCCACGGCCATAACTCTTGGTGAGTTGATGGGCACTCAAAATAAAGGGTCGACTCACGGTGGCGAAGGTGGCGGGGTTCTTCTAGACGTCAAACGGCAGCCTTCGACCCCAGTCTCTTAAAGTTAAACCCAGCGGGGTACGCTGCCATTTCTTCCGCATGTGAATTGCTGGCGGCGAGGTCGCGCTTATACAATAGTCGGAAGGCAGCCTCTTGTCCGCCGGTGTTGAGTGGGTCAAAGGACCGCCCGTTCCCGACTCATCAGCGGAATCGGCAGTTGGCCATCCATCTCGATTAGTGGTAGATTTTCACCATGCAAATGGTGCCCCTACCTGAAGCACAGCGGCGGTTGACGGAACTGGTGCGTGACCTCGCAGTTCAGGGCGATTTAGTCATTACCGATGGGGACAAACCCATAGCGAGGCTATCCTTCCTGGGTTTCCGCCCATCCCTGAAAGATATCCAACCCAAGTCCGTCGGAGCGATACTTCGCCCGTATCCGTCGATAGACGATGACCTCCTTGGTGAAATGCTCGACCCGCAGTCATGATCGGCGTTGATACCACCTTTCTGGTCCAGCTCGAGTTGGTAGAGTTGCCAGCGCATAAGCAAGCCCTTGAACTTCTCCAGCGCGAGATACTTTCCCCGCAGGTCCCGCTGGCTCTAACACCCCAAGTCCTGACCGAATTTATACACATAGTCACCGATCCAAGGCGATTTCAACGACCACTGACGGCGTCCGAAGCAATCTCCAAGGCCCGTTTCTGGTGGATGGCCGAAGAAGTTCGACAAGTTGTTCCTACCAGCGAGTCCACCGTCTTGTTCCTGGACTGGATGCATCGCTATAACCTTGGGCGGAAGCGTATACTCGATACCCAGTTGGCAGCGGTCCTCTGGACAGCTGGTGTTCGAACGGTCATCACATCGAATCCGGCAGATTTTCAGGTATTCGGGTTTCGGCTTCTCGTGCCCTGATAAAAGTCGGCACAGCCGTCACGACCACGCCATTTACGTTACCGCTTGTTACAAGCGGTGGGCGTGGTTTGTAACCAGACGACACATACCTTCCTAACCCGGTTTTTGATGGACAGGCGTCAGCTTTCGGAGATCGCCTGCGCATCCTTGCAAATTAAACATCCTGTGTTTAATTTACTAGAATGATAGGCCATCGACCGCTTAAATCCGTCAGCAATGCCCTTGGGCGACAAACGTCCGTGGCTATTATCGGACCTCGCCAAGTTGGCAAGAGCCTCAGTTAGGCGGAATCGGGGTGGTTTGGACCGCCGAGCAGACTAAGAGTCTGCGATACAGCCGACAGGAATGTCGGCGGTACGCCGCTGGGTCCTGCGGACGGCGATTGGGCTTCGCCTTTGCGAAATAGACGTGGTTTGGACCGCCGAGCAGACTAAAAGTCTGCGATACAGCCGACAAGAATGTCGGCGGTACGCTGCTGGGTCCTGCGGACGGCGATTTGGCTTCGCCGTTGCGGATCAATTGTGCGGGTGGGAACGAATTGCTTTTAGTTGGTGGATGCCACGGACGGAATTTCCAGGTTTACCGGCTCGAAGCCGCCAATGGGGCCGAAGCGATGCCATTGCAGTTGGAGCTCCCCACTGGATCGCGAAGCAACGATATCGACAGAAAATACCGCGACCCAATCGTTGTGTTCCTCCGGGTCCAGGACCACTTGTTCCAAATCCCAGCGGGTCTTGTCCTCGGAAATTTTCACGTGGGTGTGCCGGGGATTTCTGGCTTCCGGGTCCAACCGAATGCGGCTATGGCCATTTCGGTAGGAGGCCAGCGCCTGGGTCAGGCGTGCGTCTGCAGGTGCCTCCCCTTCGATCAGCGGAGACGGAAGAACGTTCTGCAGGGCGGCGGCGATTTCTCCCCGCGCCAGGCTCTGCAAGAAGAGGAAGATGCGAAGTCGAATCGCGGCGGTGAAGGCCTTGGTGTCGCGCGTGATGTCTTTGGCGGCTTCTTCTGCACCCGGCGGGCGGATTTCTTTTTCCGCTGCTTCCGGCTTGTAGTTGGGATCGCGCATGCGCTCCCACTCTTCCATGAGGCTGGAATCGACCTGCCGAATCATGGCGGCGAGGTAGACCTCCATGTCGCGCACGGGCTCGGTCTTGGCCTGATCGGGAACCGTCTGTGCCAGAACCTTGTAAACACTGTTCAGGTGGCGAAGCAGGACTCCCTCAAATTTGTGGAGTTCGTAATCGTTGACGTAATCGGCAAACGATCGGAACTGCTCGAACATTTCCCGTGCGATCGATTTGGGCCGGATGTTCTCTCCGCCTACCCACGGGTGTTGATCAGCAAAGGCGTTGAAGGTTTCGTAAATCCAATCGCGACGCGGCTTGGGGTACTCCAGCTTTTCCAGCTCCTCCATCCGCTGGTCGTACTCCATGCCCGCCTGCTTCCATTCGGCAATCTTCTCCGTTTTGACCCGGTCCAGTTGCTTGCGGAGAACGACATCGGGGTCTTCCAGGATCGATTCTACCAAGGTGATCAAGTCGAGGCCGTAATCTGGAGCCAGCGGGTCCAACTTGGGCAGGGTGTCCAACAGGTAGAGGGAAAGGGTCTGATTCATCGAGAAGTCGTCCTGCAGGGCGACATTGACTCGGAGGTAACTGCCCGTATCGGTTTTGGGGATAAATTCGATCACTTTTCGGTCGACCAAGGCGCGGAAGAGTTGCCAGGCCCGGGTTCGCAACGCTTTCTTGGACTTGGGGCTTTCGTGGCATTGGTCCAACAGGGTGCGCATCACCTCGCAGCCGTTTTCTGGGCGGCTCAAGACATTCAGCAGCATGCCGTGGGTGACTTGAAACCGGGAAACCAACGGTTCCGGTGACGCCTGCATAAGCCGGTTGAAGGTGTTTTGGTCCCAATTGACGAAATTCTTTTCCGGTGGTTTGCGCTTCACCACCTTCTTGCCGTCGCGTGCCGCCTTTTCATCGAGCTTCTTGTTTTCCACCACGTGCTCGGGTGCCTGGGCAATGACCCAACCGCGATCGTCGTAGCCCTTGCGGCCTGCCCTGCCGGCAATCTGATGAAAATCGCGGGCTGCCAGGATGCTGGTTTTCTGACCGTCAAATTTGCACAAGCGGGTGAAGAGGACGGTCCGTATGGGCACGTTGACTCCCACGCCCAAGGTGTCGGTGCCGCAAATGATCTTAAGTAGGCCTTGCTGGGCCAGTTGCTCGATTAAGACCCGGTATTTGGGCAGCAATCCGGCGTGGTGGATACCGACTCCATGGCGCAGCCATTTTTTAACTTCCGGACCATACGGACTGGAGAACTTAAACCCCTCTAACGCCTTGGCCAGGACTGCCTTTTCTTCCTTGGAGCAGACATTGATGCTGGTAAAGTCCTGGGCACTATCCGCAGCTTCCAATTGGCTGAAGTGGACGACATACAC
This sequence comes from uncultured Verrucomicrobiota bacterium, assembly GCA_903835555.1. Classification (GTDB taxonomy): domain Bacteria; phylum Verrucomicrobiota; class Verrucomicrobiia; order Limisphaerales; family UBA9464; genus CAILNN01. The sequence goes on along the minus strand of CAILNN010000013.1, from coordinate 22,222 downwards.
AGGGCATTGGTTGGCCGCCACCAGTCCTTCCACCGTCTGGGATAAGGTGGTTTCTGCGTAGGAAAACTCCAGCGGTACCGGGCGTTCGCGACCGGACACGGTCACCGTTGGAAGACCATTTCCCCGAGTCAATTCGGTCTCAAAAAAACGGGTCTCTCCGAGAGTCGCAGACATTAACAAGAAACGCGTCTTGGGAAGGGTCAACAACGGGATTTGCCAGGCCCCGCCGCGCTCGCGGTCCGAGTAGTAATGGAACTCGTCCATAACCACGTCGCGGACCAGGCAGCGGGCTCCATCGCGCAAGGCCATGTTGGCCAGGATTTCTGCAGTGCAGCAGAGGATGGGTGCCCCATGATTGATGGTGGCGTCGCCGGTGCTTAATCCGACATTTTGGGCACCAAATTCCTTGCACAAGGACAACCACTTTTCATTGACCAAGGCCTTGATAGGGCAGGTGTAGACCGAGGGCCGCCCCTGGGCCAGGGACTTGAAATGCAAGGCGGCCGCGACCAACGATTTACCCGAGCCAGTGGGCGTATTGAGGATGACATTGCGTCCCTCATACAATTCCAGGATGGCCTCTTCCTGGGCGGGGTAAAGCGACAGCCCTTTGCGAGTAACGTATTCGAGGAAACGACTCAGCAACGCGTCGTTGCTGATATTTTCGTCGCGCGGGAGGACATCGTAGAGAGTGACGGACACGGACGAACGGGGGCTGGTCCTAGGAATGTACGTCGGGCTTGGCCGGGGGCGGCTTGGAAGCAGAATGCGCAGACGCCGGTGGGGGCGGTATCTTTCGCTTCCACGGAGTATCGGGAAATTTCTCGGGGAGCTTCATCGGCTTCGGTTTTGCCTCGGCCATCTTCAATTCCGATTCCTTGCCGTCCGCAGGCTTGGTTGCAGGTGCATTCATATCCTGCTTCCAACCGGCGATGCGCGCCTGAAGGCCATGATGTTCGGCGGTCGTCTTGTCCCCCGATTTCATATAAAACAGGGACAAATTGGTGTGAACCAACTGCTCATTTGGTTTCAGGTCCCTGGCCTTGAGTCCTTCACGGATGGCGGTGGGGTAATCGCCCAACCGATAATGGCACATGGCCAAGCTCAGTTGAGCGTCAAAATGTTGAGGGTCTTCGACCAGGATGGCCACCAACCGTTCGGTGGCCCCGGCGTAGTTTCCCAGCGAGTACTCATACATCGCATCGTCGTAGGCGGCTTGCAGGTCGGACATGGTAGTTGACGGCGTCATCATCGTGGCGAATGTCCCCGGCTGCAAGCGCGCTGACTATGCCCACGACTTCCCTACCCCGAATTCTCTCCACCGATTTTGATGGCACCATCCATGAAGACTTCGGCCACAGCCCGATTCCCACGGCTTTCTGGGACCGCTTGCAACTGCTCCGAACTGCCGGGGTGGTCTGGGTCATCAATACGGGACGCGACCTGACCAGCCTGATGGAAAGCATGGGGCGGGCACATTCCCCATTCATGCCCGACTACGTGGTAGCGGTGGAGCGGGAAATTTACCGTCATTCAGGAGGTCATTTTGAACCGGTGGAACCGTGGAACACACGGTGTCATGCCGACCATCGCGAGGCCTTCCAACGCCATGCCGCCTCGATTCGCCAACTCATGCAAACGATCGAACAGGAGCATGATGCCACTCTGTATGACGATGTCTGGTCGCCTCTTTGCGTCATTGCCCGCAGCAACCGGCAGATGGATGAAATACAAGTCATCCTGGAGGTGTTTTGCCAGCAGGCGAAGGAATTGGCCGTGGTGCGCAATGACGTCTATGTGCGGCTGAGCCACCGGCATTACAGCAAAGGGACGGCGCTGCAAGAAATCCAGCTTCTGACCGGAATTCCTCCGGAACGAACCCTCGCTGCTGGAGATCACCTGAATGACCTATCGATGCTCAGACCTGAAATAGCGCGGTATTTGGTGACACCGGCAAATGGTATTTCGGTGATTCAAAAGCAGGTCCGGGCTGGAGGGGGCTATGTAGCCAGCGAAAATGCAGGTTTGGGGACGCTGGAAGGCCTGGTCCATTTTGGGTGGTGAAGAAACTGTCTCCAGCGCTGGTTAGATGCGGGCTGCGTTCTAGGTCTATTTTGTAGGGCGTCTGGCGAAAGCCAGGCGTCGGGGGTCTCAATTGTAACAAAGACCATAAACTACGACCATGCTGAAGGCATGTCAGCGAGGAGCCGGTGGTCGAGCGGGATACCTAAACTTGCTAGGCCGTGTTTTCAAAATGCATTTGCCTATCTGCTGGCCAAAACAGGCGGGGGCTTCGTTGCTCCTCGGTCACGTATTTCGTCGCAATATGCTCCCTCGTCGCGCCTCGCCCCCGCCTGTTTTGGCTGGCGCATATCGACAAAGCCATTTTGAAATCGCGGCCTAGTCTGCTCGGCGGTCCGAACCACGCCCATTCCGCAGGACCGAAGCTCATTCGCTGTCTGCAAGACCGTACCCTCTCCATTCAACCGTCTCTAAAAAGATGCTGTATTGCCTGGGAGTTCCCGGTCGATCCATCCGCCGCCCAGGACCAAGTCGTCCTGGTAGAGCACACATGCTTGTCCGGGGGTGATGGCTCGGGCTGGTTGCAAGAGGCGAACGAGGGCGCGTCCGCCAGGTTCGGGGGTTACCACCGCCGGGGCACCCGGATGGTTGTAGCGAATCTTGGCCGTACACTCGATTTCTCCGGGCGGTTCGTCCCACGGAATCCAGGAGCAATTCGAAAGCCGACAGACGTCGGAATTCAAGTTTGACTCATCGCCCACCACCACCCGGTTGGTTTCGGGCTCCAGACCAACGACATAGAGGGGACGACTGGATGCCACTCCTAGCCCGCGACGCTGGCCCACGGTATAGAACTCAATTCCATCGTGATGCCCCAAAACATGTCCGGTGCCATCGACGATCTCGCCCCGGTGCCGCGCCACCATGCCGGACTGTTCCAGGAATCGACCGTAGTCGCGGTCCGGGACAAAGCAGATTTCCATGCTTTCCTCCTTGTCGGCGGTTCGCAATTCGCAGGAGCGGGCGACCTCGCGGGTATCGGACTTGGTCATCTCACCCAGGGGAAAAAGGGAACGGGCCAACTGGTCCTGACGGAGACTGAATAGGAAATAACTTTGGTCTTTTCGCTGGTCGCGTCCACGGCGAAGCAGATAACGGCCATCGGCGGTTTTCTCGATCCGGGCGAAATGTCCGGTGGCAATAAAATCGCAGCCCAATTGACGGGCACGGTCGATTAAGACCCCGAACTTCAGGTGCTGATTGCACATGACACATGGGTTGGGGGTGCGACCGGCTTTGTATTCGTCGGCAAAATACTGGATGACTTGCTTCTGAAAGAGGGCGGATTCGTCGACCAAATAGTAAGGAATACCGAGACGGGAACAGACGCTACGGGCATCCATGACCGCCTGGGGGCCACAGCATTTGTCCTCGGCCCGATTGACGCAGTCCTGCGGCCAAAGTTTCAGGGTTACACCGACCACCTCGTAGCCCTGTTCCAAAAGCAATGCAGCGGCAGCGGAAGAGTCCACTCCACCGCTCATGCCCGCCATCACCCGCTTTTTGCGCTCAGCCGCCATGAGTCGAGACAATCGCATCATCTTGCGCGAGGTAAAGCTTGGGTGATTCTCGATACTTCCCACGCTGCGATGAACCGGACAATCTCGGGCGAGATGGAACTCGCTGTTGCCTGGTACCCTGCCCTGTTTGCGACCGGATTGGTCGCTGGATTCGTCGACGCCGTGGCTGGTGGGGGCGGCTTGCTGACGGTACCGGTTTTACTCGCCACCGGATTGCCGGCCCAGATCGCCTTGGGAACAAACAAGGTCCAGTCTTCCTGCGGCACTGCCTTGGCCACCCTGCACTATGCCCGTTCTGGTTTGCTGGATTTCTCGGCGGCTCGAACGGGATTCGCTGCGACCGCTATTGGCGCGGCGATCGGGACCTACACGGTTGCCCATCTGAGTGCGGATATCCTTCGCCCGATTGTGCCGGTCCTGCTGTTTGGCATCGCGGCCTACACGTGGTTCAGGCCCGATTTGGGGCGTGTTTCCCGACCAGCGAGTCTGGACCGACTGACTTTCTCGCTCGTGTTTGGATTGGTGCTTGGATTCTATGACGGCTTCTTCGGACCTGGGACGGGAGCCTTTTGGGCACTGGCCTGCGTTACGGTCGCAGGAATGGATTTGCTCCGAGCTACTGCCTTCACCAAGGCCATGAACCTAACCAGTAACTTCGTTTCCGCAGCGGTGTTCATAGCCTTGGGAAAGGTGGCTTGGACGATCGCGGGGACTATGGCTTGCGGCCAGGTCATTGGAGGGAGCCTTGGTGCCCGGGTGGCGGTACGGGGTGGGGTGCGATTGATTCGCCCCATTTTTCTGACCATGGTCATCCTGCTGGCCGGGCGCACGGCCTGGCAAAGCTGGTTTCAACACCACTGATAATCCTAATGTCGTGTTTCCCAAATAGCTTGCAGTTTGGGAAACACGACCCTAGTTCGACTTTGTCAGGCTCTTCATGTTAGCCAGTAAGCAGTCAGCTCATGGGCAAGGAAAGCCATTATCGGCCATGCTGAAGGCATGGAAGCTAATAGCCGGTAGTCGAGCGTGGCACGAGCGATACCACCGGCTATTCGCTGGGAAGCCTTTGGCTTCCGCGAGATATCGGCATTGGGTACAAAGTGGAACTCATCCGAAGCTTGTGCTCCTATCCGCTTTCGATTCACCCTTTACCCATGAATTCCCGCTTCGTTCGTCCCTGGATTCTTGGCGCGCTCATTCTGAGCGGATTCCTCAGTGGTCTAGCCCAAACGCCGACACCCGCCGCTACGGCAAGTCGCTTGGAAATACCGGCGACCGACGATGGATTGCCTGGCCAAGGTCCCATTCGAAGGGCTGATTGGTTCCGGCGCCTGTGGGCCGAACGCCGTTCAAGCTGGGCAAAACGGGTAGAGCAAGACCGCCATGCCATTGTTGTCCTGGGCGACTCCATCACTCAGGGGTGGGGTGATGACTTCAGCGCTTGGTTTCCGGGGCTTAAGATTGCCAATCGCGGGATCAGCGGTGACACGTCGCGCGGTGTGCTCATTCGACTGGCCGAGGATGTCATCGCCCTGCAACCGCAGGCGGTGGTGCTGTTAATCGGCACCAACGATTTGGAGGAAAAGGCTGAACCGGAGGTCATCGCTGGGAACCTGAAGTTGATCCTGGAAGCGTTTGCGAAAGCCGATCCGCAAATGCCGGTCGTTCTCTGCCAAGTCTTCCCCAGCTCGGCCTCCAAGAGCCGCCCATCGGACAAAATCAAGCGAATCAACCGATTGTACGCCGACGTTGTTCGGGGCAATCCGCACGTGACCTTGATTGAGACCTGGACCTTGTTTGCCGACGCAAAGGGCGATGCAATCCCCGCAGAGTTTCCCGATCTGTTGCATCCCAATCTCGCCGGTTACGCCAAGTGGGCGGGGGCTTTACGCCCGGTTCTGGCCACGCTTGGGTTCCTGGACACGACGCCCTTTGAATTCACTCCGGAACCTGGGTTTGTCAGTCTCTTCAATGGCAAGGACCTGACCGGTTGGGGATTTCGCGCGACTTCCGAATCCGACCAACAATCGATGCAGAATTGGAAGAAGAACGATCCCAATTTTCCAGCGTGGCCGATCGTGACCATACCGATTCAATTTAACGGCCTGACCAGCAGCCCGGATGGACGGTATGTGGCTAAGAATGGTCGGCTGATTGTCACCACCCCGCCGGAGGGTCGACGGATTCAGCAAATTTCCACGATTCAAGACTTCCCAAAAAACTTCATTCTCCGCCTGGAGTTCCGGGCCACGCCGAATGCCGATAGCGGTATTTTCGTGCGTGGTCCACAACTCCAATGCCGGGATTACTTGCTGGCTGGACCCTATAAGCAGCTCAAGCATTACCGGGCGGGAGACTGGAACGAGATCGAAGTGACGGTCAAGGACGGCTCGGCTTTCTGCCTGTGCAATGGTGAGGTTTTGGAAGCGGCCATGAAGGTGCCTGCCACCGGCCCGATTGGGCTGGAAGGAGACCGGGGACAAATGGAATACCGACGGATTCGGTTGCAAGAGCTGCCGTAAACGCGCTTGGGGAATTGGATTGGAGTGGGTTACGGATTGCCGCAGGCAAGGACAATTTGGAATCCAGCACCAGAGTACTTGTTGGTGGGTGGTCCACCTACGCGACAGCTACTGCGGCTACGCACCGCCGACAGTTTTGTCGGCGGTATTGGGGGTATTCAGGCCTGGTTGATGGACCGACCTGCGCGCACCGCTTCAAACGAACTGCTACCACTTCATATCCGCAACGGTGCGACCGGCGGGAATGAAGGGAAGCACGTGTTCACTGTAGGGTGTGACGATATCGAGAACGTAGGCGGTTTCCGAAGCCAGCATGCGCTCGAGAGCCGCAGTCAAGTCCTTGCGGTACATGACGCGTTCGCATGGAACGTTGAAGCTGGTGCAGACGCGGACGTAGTCGGGATAGATTTGCTTCCGGTCATCCGGATTGCCGAGGTAGGTATGCCCGCGATTTCCGCCGAAGAAATTGTCCTCCCACTGCACCACCATTCCGAGGTGTTGGTTGTTGAGGATGATGGCCTTGGCGGCGATTTTCTCGACCCAAGCGGTGGCCAATTCCTGGACGTTCATCAGGAACGAGCCGTCGCCATCGATGTCAACGACGTGTGCCTCGGGATGAGCCATCTTGATGCCCAGGGCTGAGGGAAAGCCAAAGCCCATGGCCCCCAATCCAGCACTGGTGATGAATTGGCGGGGAAATTTGTATTTGTACCATTGACCGGCCCACATCTGATGTTGGCCGACGCCGGTGGTGATATAGGCCTCGCCCTTGGTGAGGCGATGCAATTCCTGGATGACCATCTGAGGAAGGATGACTTGGTCTTCCACCCCGACCATGTGGTCCTTGACGTGGTCGCTGTTGTAGATTTCCGGGGTCAGGCCAAAGCGGAAGGGAGCCTTTTGCTTCCATTCGGCGACTTGGGCATGCCAGGCGGGGAAACGGCGCTTGATTCCGCCGCGGCGGGCAATCAACGCGTTTAATCGGGTCAGGGCGTCTTTGAGGTCACCGTGAACGGCCAAATGGGCCCGCTTGTTTTTGTTGTGCTCGCTGGCATCGATATCGATGTGAACGATGGTGCCAGTCTTGCAGAACTCTTCGAACTTGCCGGTAACGCGGTCATCGAAACGAACCCCGAAGGCCAGCAGGAGATCGGCACCGTCTTTCAATTTGACCATCGGCTCGGTCGGGTCTTTGCGGGGGGCAAATTCACCATTCACCGCCCAGTTAGCAAAGGCGGCCCCGTGCATGCCCAACCAGCGCAACGAAAGCGGGTCTTCTTCTGGGAAACCACCAATGCCCATCAAGGTGGTGGTAACAGGAATCTGAGTGGAGTCAGCGAAGATGCGGAGCTGCTCGGCCGCACCAGAAGTGATGATCCCGCCACCGCAGTAAAGGACTGGGCGTTCGGAATTCTCGATCAACCCAATGATTTCGTTCAGTTCGGTTTCACCAGCCTTGAGTTCGGGATTGTAATTGCGGAGGCGCGCTTTGACTTCATCCAGGGTCGGCCAGACGGGGCGGGTCTTGGCTTGCTGGACGTTTTTGGGGAAATCGAGAACGACGGGACCTGGGCGGCCGGATTGAGCGATGTAAAAGGCCTCCTTGACGATCCGGGGGATATCGTTGATGTCGGTGATCAGGTAGGAGTGCTTCACAATCGGCAGCGTGACGCCGACCATGTCGGTCTCTTGGAATGCGCCGCGGCCAATCATCGATTGGTTGACCTGTCCAGTGATGGCGATCAACGGGCAGGAATCCATATAGGCATCGGCGATGGCCGTGACCAAATTGGTGGCTCCTGGTCCGCTGGTGGCCATACACACGCCGGCTTTGCCAGTTGAGCGGGCATATCCTTCGGCGGCGAAACTTCCGCCCTGCTCATGGCGGGGAAGGATGGTGCGGATACGGGACTTGGTCAGCGATTGGTGAATCTCCATGCTGGCACCGCCCGGATAGGCGAAGATGACCTCAACGCCTTCGCGTTCGAGGGCTTCAACGAAGATGTCGCGTCCGAACATCAAAGGACCGACTTCCCGCTCCGGTGTCTTGGTCGCCAACGGGGTGCTGGTGGTGGTATTCTGGCTCATGCTGGTTTTAGTAATTGAGGCCGGACCGTCGTGGGATTCTGTTTACCAACAAAGTAGACAAAAAACCCACGGCCGTCGCCAGCCGTGGGTTCTTGAAATTGCATCGTTAGACGCGACAAGCTCCCTCGGCGGCAATGCCGCCTACTACTACAAGGAACCGTACTCGGGTCGCGTTCATGAACGACATTGATTAAGCAAAGGATTCGGAGTCCAAGTCAAGTGAGTAAACGATGGAGAGATGGAATTGATGGGGAGCGGGCGGGGTGGCTGGGTAATTTGCGCCATGTCTCCTAAATGAGTTTAGCAAACCGGTTCTTCAAATCGATCAGTCCCGCCTTTGAGCTCTTTCAATACAGCCGACAAGAATGTCGGCGGTACGGCTGCGTGCCAAGGCTTAGCGTCCGGCGGCCCAGGTGATGGCGTTCTTGAGCAGGCGTTGGTAGGGCTGCCCGTCGTGCGCGGCTCCATCGTGCCCCAAGGTGATGCAGACGATACGGCCTTCCCGGCTCTGGGTGATCCAAACCACAGGATAGACTTTCCCGTCGATCGGCGACTTGCCGGTTGCCAGAACCAAGCGGGGTGCGCCTGTGGCGTCCGGTTCAAAGTGATACAGCTCATCCTTAATGGTGAAAGTCTTGGGCACTCCATCCAGGATGGGAGACTTCACGTCCTCGAGGGTCACTTCAAATTCGCCATAACGATCATGGCCGTGGGTTCCACCGCTGACCAATTGCTTATTGTACTCAGGCCAGTCGGACCAGTTGTACCAATTGGCTGCGTGGACCAGCACCAGGCCCTTGCCATTGTGCACGTGGTCAAAAATCCCAGCACGCACGGCGGGATTGGGAGTGGCTTGGTTATGGGACAGATAGAGGACATCGGCGGTCTTGAAGGCCGCCAGGAGATCATTGGGATTTTCGGTATATTGAGCGGCAAACCCGGGCAACTCGTTTAGGAGGGCGGTGTCCGCCTGTCCCCACCAACGGCCAAAGTCGTGGGAACTGCCGCCGCCGACAATTTGAATTAGGGAGCGCGGCTTCGCGCTGGCACCGGCTGCTGGGGCTGCCACCGGAGTTGCGGCCGGAACGGCGGATGGGTCGCCTACTTCGGCGGTGATACCAAAGAAGGTCGGCGCAATCTGATTATCGTAGCTTTCGATCGACAGTCGGTCGATCACGCCGGAATGCTGAACATCCCGGCTGAACCAGCGGATTTGTCCTCGGTTAACCCAACTGGGCAGTCCTTTGGAACCTGGCACATCGTAATCACCGATGTAATCGGCGATTTCGACCCCATTCTTGAGAGCGATCTCCTCGGTGGCACCATCGGTAAAATAGAGGGTGATACGGGCGGCTGGCTTGCCCTTCATATCTTCCCCACCGAACGGATATCCCCAACCGGCCACGCCTCCGAGGAAGTGCAATCGTTGGGCGCTGACGCCAACTTTAACTTCCACCTTTTGCGGGAGGGTCTTGGCGAAGCCAGAGCCGCCCTTCAACACGACGGTGTTGGCGACCACCTTTTCCGGGTTGATGACATCAAAGGGAATATCACCTGCCTTGAGCAGGCCATACCGACGGAAGGTCACCGTTTGCTCGGGATCATCCTGGGTGATGTACATGCCATGGTTATTGTTTACGGTGAAGGCGCGGGTCAAATCGATGATGCGGAAACGGATTTCATCGGCGCAGATATAGGCCAGCAAGTCGCGCAAGCCGTCTCCGCCCAAAGCCTCAAACCCTTCGGGCATGAGCGAACGCCCGGTAGAGGCCCGGGATTTGATGTCGGCGGTCCGCAAGGTGTGGTCGCCGCTGGCGTCCCGAAGAACCAATTCATTGGCGTTTTGACGGTCGATGATGCCTTCGTAGCTGGTTCCGTCCTTGGTCTCGACTGAGACGCTGACGAAGTTGGGTTCCACCAAACGATTGGGATCGACAATATGCACCAACAAGTCGGCCGGGCCGTGGGCACCCATCCCGGTTAGGTTGGGGGCGAGATTGCGACCTTCTTTCTTGAAGATATGGCAGCCGGCACAGTTTTGGGTGAAGAGCTTGTGACCATTCTCGGCATTACCTGGTTTGACCACATCCGGCGTGAGTTTGGCCAGCAGGGCGTCCTTTTCCTTCTGTTCAGGACCAGCGAGTCGGTCGACGACATCGTTGGCGTACTTGGCGACGCTCTCGTTGCCATAAGTCCGGAGTCGATGAATCCGGGCAGGGCCCAACAAACGAGTCGAGATCGTGCCTTTTTCGATTTGCATGATAAAAGTCATGGTCGATTCAGTCCGTTTGAGGATTTCGCCAAAGGCTGGTTCGATCAGTTCAGGGCTCAGTTTGGAGAAGGATTCGACCAAGGCAGGACCACCTTCGCCAACCGACCCTAGTGCGGCGATCACCCGTTTCTGCAGGGCCGGGCTGGCTTCTGTCCCGAGAAGGCTCGCGACGGCTGGAATAATGGTTGAGTCGAGGCGTCGAATGCCGACCAAGTTGGCTGCGATTTGTCCGCGGGCATCGTCGCTTAAGGAAGCGTCGCGAAGCTGGGCGGATGCCTTGGCCACGGCGGGCTTGATGGAATCGCCCAACTGACCCTGTGGGTCCCATCGGGCGACCAGCGGAAGCGTCGCACCTGCGGTTGCTTCGGAGCTGAGCAAGGCTTGTAGAGCCGACTTAAGAGTGTCATCCAACGTCGGAACCACACCGCTGCTGAGGCCGGCGATGAAGGATTCCAGGGCAATCGCCTTGATTGAATTGAGAGCGGCAGGCTGCCCCGCCAGCGTTTTTACCAGACTGGCGGCGGACTGAGCGGTTGCTTTCTGACCGGCTAATTTCCCAAGGTGCGGAACAAAACCGGCAACAAAAGCCGGGTCCTTGGCCCCAAAAACCGCTTCCAAATAGAGGCCGGGATTCTTGCTGGCGGCACCCACGGCGGCGGACTCCAACCAACGGTCTTTTAGAGTCGGCCAAGCGGCGACCACGGCATCGGCTGTGGCTCGGGTCGGAGCAACATCGCCCAAGGCCATCAACGCATAGATACGGACCCGGTCATTGGAGTCTTTCAGGCGTGCAATCAGTCCGGCTTCGGCGGCATCGATTGGCTCGGATGTTCCAGCCTCATGACGCAAATGGGAGGAATCTTGGGAGACAAGTTCGGCGATGACGCGCACGGCATTCTTGCGGACGGCAGGACTGGAATCCTCCAGCAATGCCTGGGCAGCTTCGTCATTCCACACGACGTCGTGCCCACGAGCCAAAGTTGCATAGAGCCAGAGCGCATGAATACGACCGTATTCTGGGGCATCGGCATCCATGATCAGTTGGCCAAGACGCTCTTGGAGGCCGTCCAAGGTATCGAGATTCTCAGCAAGCAGGCGATTCGCCGTGGTCCGCACCCATCCATTGGGATGGCTGAGGGCCTCGATCAACGCTTCCGGGTTTTTTCGATCGAGCTTGAAGGCAGGCAGGGCCTTTGCTTCCTTGGCCTGAATCCGGTAGAGGCGGGTGAAATGATGATCGCGGTCCGGACGGCTGGCGGCATTACGGGCACCGTGGGCGGGACCGCGGGTATCGTTATGAACGGCAATCTGGTTGTAGAAATCGACGAGGTACAGAGCACCATCGGGTCCGACTCGTGAATGAATGGGGCGGAACCAATAATCGGTGCTGGTGGCAAAATGGGTTTCGCGGCGTCCCTCTTCTTTGCGTCCATGGTAGGTCGGCCCGGTGGGGTCGAGGAACTCATGGTGAAAAAGATGCATGGTCGCCTCGCTCATGAAAAAGGAGTAGTGGTCTTTTGGGGCCCATTTGTCGGGCCACGCACCACCGTCATAGATGCAGGCCCCTGCGGCGGCTGTCCATTGTCCCACCCAGTCGATCTGAACGTACGGTTCGCGGGTTTCCTGGAAGGGGGGATAAATCTTGTTTTCCTCCATGATGTTGAGGAAGGCCTTCATCCCGCCGACATTACCGCGAGCCAAGATCGGCTCCGGAATCACGACGTGACAGATCGGCTCACCGCAGGTTGCGGTACTGAAGATGATTTCATTGTCTGGAGCGACTTCGCAGCCCCAGGTGTTACAGCCTCCGGCGGCCACCTGTTCCAACATCGAGCCATCGGGGCGGAAGCGATAAATACCGGCGGCGATTTCGCCGAAATTCTTGGTTCCATCCGGTGACACAACCTTGCCGCGGGTGTACCCGACAGCGCCATAAATCCAACCGTCTGGCCCCCAGCGCAGGTTGTTAATGACCGCGTGGGTATCGAAGGTACCGAAGCCGGTGTACAGTTTCTCGATCTTGTCGGCCTTGCCATCGCCGTCGGTATCACGAATCCAAAGGATATCGGGGGCCTGGGTAACGATGACGCCGTCCTTGTAGAAAACCAGGGAGGTGGGGAGTTCCAAGCCATCGGCAAAGACGGTCTTTTTGTCCATGATTCCATCGCCGTCGGTATCTTCCAGCATGGAGACACGATCATTCGGGCGGCGTTTTTCCTTACCACCAACGGGGAAATGTTCGGGGTCACCGGTACGCCAGGGGGTAATTTTGGAGTCATTTCCATTGATATCGCGGCCACCGGGATACTCGGGAGTCTCGATAACCCACATACGACCCTGGGGGTCCCAATCCACCGACATGATTTTCTCGGCGATGTTTTCATCGGCGGCGAGGGTGACGTTGAATTCGGGATGAAGGTTGATGTGCTTGACGGCTTCGCGCGCCGGGGTTGGGCCGCCTTTGGGATAACGGAGCGAGGCCAATTCTTCCGCCGAGCAAAACTCGTCCACATTGGAACGCTTCCCTGCCCAGGCGATGCCGCGCAGAAGGATGGCCCGATAATGAGGGGTCAGGAATGAGTCATATTCGTGGCCTGGAATGCTGACAAAGCAGCGGTAAGGGGTGGTGCCACCTTCCCAGGTCTTCTCGTAGGTCCATAACTGGGGCCAGATATTGAAGACATCGATGAAGCTGGTGGCCAGAACGTGGGCATCGGGGGCCATGTCGATCTGGTTATAGACTTCGTCCTTCCAATCGAAGTTGGAGATGCCCTGGGTGATCGGGTGCTTTTGATCGACGAAATAGACACCGACATCGCCTTCGTGCCAGATGGTCTTCTTGTCACCGTCCCAACGCCAGGCACCGCCCTGAACTTTTTTGGCCCATTCCCATTGGTCGCCGGCGACGACGCCGTCATGGATCACGACCAAGCCACCGCCACGGCGAAGGAACTTCTCGGTATTGGCGCGATTATCGCCTTCAATCTTCATGCCGTCGGCGGCGAAGATGACGAGGACATCGGTATTCTCGAGTTGGGTGGCGGTTGGGAATTCCATGGAACCGTCTGCCTGGACACCACGTTCTTTCAGCAATTGGGTGCCGTCGGCGAGGAAGCGCGGGTGGTCATGCTGATTCGGGCCGTGAGTCTTGACTCCGGCACGAATGAAAACCCGCAGGGGAGCGGCGTGGAGTCCGAAGACCAAGAACAGCCCGGCTAAACCGAGGCACAAGCGAAGGGTGCGTTTCATAGAATCCATGCGAATGGTTAACGGGACAAACGATGATTCCACATCTCCTGTTCAAGGGAAAGCAGGAGGAACCATATTTTTTGCCGATCAGGTGAGTGGAGTTGAATGCGGGGCGGGCGTGGTTCGGACCGCCGGGCAGGCTGGAAAGCCTGCGCTACGTTAGCTGGGGTGCCGTGGGGGAAAGCGGCGGGACGCCGCTTCCACTCTGTTCTATTTTGCAGGGATCGGTTGGGGCTTTACTCGTAGCGAAGGGAGTCGATGGGATCGAGGTTGGCGGCCTTCCAGGCGGGATAGGTGCCAAAGACGATGCCGACGAAGGAGCAAACCACCAAGCCGATCAAGGCCCAGTCCCAGGGGAAAACTGGCGGCGTGGAAAGCAGCAAGGCCGCCAGATTGCCCGCCAGAATACCAAGAATGATTCCGAGAATGCCTCCGAGTTCAGACAGAGCTACGGCTTCCATGATGAACTGGACCATAATATTGCGCTTTTTGGCACCGATGGCTCGCCGTATCCCGATTTCCTTGGTCCGCTCGGTCACGCTCACCAGCATGATGTTCATGATGCCCACGCCAGCGGCCAAAAGCGCGATGCTGCTGATAACACCGGCACCTGAACGGATGGCCAGGGTGATCGAGCGGAATTGGTTGATCAGCGAGTCGTTGGAGACGATTTCAAAATCATCGGGCTCAGCGGGAGGAACCTTGCGTACGGCCCGGAGGATTCCGCGCACTTGTTCAACGGTATCATCAAACGATTCGGCGGACTGGGCTTGAATCTGAATGGTCAAGGGGATCTCGCGACCATACCGATTGAGGACAGCCGTCAATGGAACGGCCAGGAAGGCATCCTGACTCGACCCAAAAATGCTGCCTTTCGCTTCGAGGACACCAACGACCGTGTATTTGACCCCGCGAAATTTGACCCAATCACCGAGGGCAGAGCCGTAGGGGAACAGGATTTTGGCGAGTTCCGCCCCAATCACGCCCACGTGACGTTCACCTTCCATATCGACCTCCGCCAGAGCCCGTCCTTCCGCCACGGTCAGGTTGCGGGTTTCAAACGCTTCCGGGGATAAACCTCGGAAGGAGACATTGGGATTGGTCTTTCGGAACCGGGAAAACATTTCGCCTTGGTCAGCCTCGCTGGATATCCCAACAGTTCGTGCAAGTGTGGCGCGTTCGCGTACGATTTCGGCCATCTTCTTGGTGAAACGCTTGCGGCGTTCGTATTTCTGTTCGGCTTCACTGTCATCATCCACCTGAATGGCAGGCCAGCGCTGCAGTTGGAAGGTATGGCTTCCGAGTTGGACCATCTCTTTTTCCAAATTGCCCTGCAACGCCCGGATGGCGGTCATCACCAAGATAATGCTGAAGACGCCGATCAGAATACCCAGGAGCGTAAGGCTTGAGCGCAATTTATGGGCACCGATAGCATTCAGGGCCATGCGGAATGCCTCGCGAAACTCGGTTAATAGGGTAACCCGGGCTTTCATTCAGAACGAAGGGCATCAACGGGGTCCAATCGGGCGGCACGCCACGCAGGGAGGAACCCGCTGACGACGCCAGTGAGAATGGAGACCAATAGGGCGATTCCCGCAAGCCACCACGGAAGTGAAGCAGCGAGGAATTGGTCGACGACCAGGGTCAGCGGCCAAGCCATCAGCAGCCCAAGTAGGCCGGCACAAAAGGTAATGGTGGCGGCTTCCACCAGGAATTGGATGAGGATGGTCCGTTGCTTGGCACCGATGGCTTTTCGAATCCCGATCTCCCGGGTGCGTTCAGCCACGCTGACGAACATGATGTTCATGATCCCGATCCCACCGACGAAGAGCGAAAGACCGGTGATAAACAACCCGACGGCAGCAATCGTTCCCCCGACGGTGTTAAAAAAGCGGATGAGAGCATCCTGCTGATTGATGGCAAAATCGTCTTTTTGTTCGGGGTCAAGTCGACGCAAACGTCGCATGAGCCCGCGCAATTCTTCTTTTGCATCGTCCATTTGAGTTGGGTCGTTGACTTTGACGATGATGGAAAGGTCGGGCCAACGGTCCATGTCGCGCATAAAGCGAGTGACGGGCACGATGACTTGGTTATCGAAGTTAAAGCCAGTGAAGAACGATCCCTGTTTTTCCACAACGCCCACGACTTCAAGGCTGATACCATCCACCTTGACGTGATTTCCAATGGCACCGCCATAGGGAAAGAATCGCTCGGCCAGGTAGCTGCCAAGGACGCAAACCGGATGCTGAGCGGAAACGTCAAGGGCGGTGATCCAGCGTCCCGAGGAGAGGTTCAAGCCGCGAACGATAACACTGGCTTCGTTGTTGCCCACGACCCAGACATTTTTGGCCTTACGCAAGCCATAGGTGACCGTTCCCTGCCCCGATGCCTCCAAACTGACGGACGAGGCGTAGGTCGAAAGACGCTCGATATCAGCGGCGTTGGCCAGAGTTAATGGTCGTCGATTTCGGCTGGCCTTCCATTCCTCCTCACCGGTGAGCCAGGAAAAACGCTGGATATAAAGCGTGTCGGCCCCGATGCCGGAAATGCTTTTCTTAAAGGATGCGTTCAGCCCGGTGATGGCTGTTCCCATCAGGGTGACCGTGACGATGCCGATGACAATTCCCAGCGTGGTCAACCCGGCCCGCAGCTTGTTGGCGCGGATAGCAGACCAAGCGATAAGCGTGGCCTCTTTTATTTCGGTGACCAGAGTCATGGCAGTCCGGTCATGCCGCCGGCAATCGTGACTGTCAATGGCTGGCCATTGACCTCATCAGCAGCAATCAAACCATCCCGAAGCCGGATGATCCGGCGAGCATGACGCGCCACCTCCTCTTCATGGGTCACCACGATAATGGTGTTGCCCTTGCGCGATAGTTGCTCGAACAGATTGAGGATTTCCTCGCCGGTGCGGGAATCAAGATTTCCGGTCGGTTCGTCAGCCAGCACGATGCTGGGACGATTGACCAAGGCCCGGGCAATGGCAACACGCTGTCGCTGACCGCCGGAAAGCTCATTGGGGCGGTGATGGACCCGTTGCTCCAGACCGACATTGGTCAAAACCTGCATCGCGCGGTCCAAGCGTTCGGACCGAGATACGCCGCTGTAAATCATTGGCAATTCGACGTTGTGCAGGGCATCGGAACGAGGCAGCAAGTTGAAGCTCTGAAAGACAAATCCGATTTCCCGATTACGAACATCGGCCAGATCATTGTCGTCCATGTGGGCGACATTGAGACCATTCAGTTCGTAGTATCCGCTGGTGGGGGAATCCAGGCAACCCAGTAGGTTCATCAAGGTGGATTTTCCCGACCCGGACGGTCCCATGATGGCCAGGTACTCCCCCTTATCAATGGTGAGGGAAACTCCGCGCAGCGCGTGGACCGTTTCAGCGCCCATCACGTAGCTCTTGGTCAAATCCTGGATGCGGATGAGGGGCATACGCGAGTAAACTCAGGTTTACTTCTTTTCCCCGGGCTTGGTCACCTTGGGCTTGTTATCGACCTTGACCAATTTTCCGTCCTCCAGGTCCTTAGAGATGGCTTTGTAATTTCCCGAGATAACCTCCTGACCTTCGGCCACGCCTTCGAGAACTTCGTAGTAGTTGTCGTCGCTAATGCCACGCTTGACCGGGGCCGCCTTGACTTTGGCTCCGTCTAATAGGAAGACGATATCCTGAGGCTTTTCGGCTTTATTCTTCTTTTTCAGGTCGGCCAGTTCCTGGTTGGCATCCTTCTCGGCAGCGCTTAGTTTTTTGTCATCCGTTGTTTTTGGCAATCGGGTGGTGACGCACTGAATGGGCACAGTCAAAACGTTGGTTCGATATTCGGTTTCGATGTCAGCGGAAACGCTCATGCCTGGGCGGAAGGCAGCTTTTTCGGTAATCCGAATCCGGACTTCAAACTTGGTGGCTTCCTGCTGGGTATTGGCGGCTATGGACTTGGCGGAATTCGCGATTCGGGTCACCAACCCTGGAAATTTCACGTCGCGAAACGAATCGACTTCGAGGAGCGCCTTTTGACCGACATGGACTCGAACCACGTCGACTTCGCTGACTTCCACCCGGGCCTCCATGAGATTGAGGTCGGCGATGGTCATGATTTCAGTTCCGGCCATCATGCCCGTGCCGACGACACGTTCGCCGACTTCAGAGTCCAGGCGACTGACCACGCCATCAATCGGACTGTAGATGGTGCATTTGGAAAGGTCTTCCTCAGCCTTGCGAAGACTGGCCAGGGCCATTTCCGATTGGTGTTCGGAGCCAATCGCCGTCGCTTTGGCCACTTCAAAGCTGGTACGGGTCTCATCAAAAGCAGAGTCACTCACCAGTTTGCGTTGGAAGAGGTCCTGATTCCGTTTCAGCTCAGCCTCGGCCTTGGCCGCTTGGGCAACCGAGGTATCGTGGTTCGCTTGGGCCGATTTGTAATTGGCGTCGGCGGAGTTGCGGGCGGCGATGTAGGCGTCTGGCTTAATCCGGACCAAGAGATCGCCCTTTTTGACCAATTGGCCTTCTTTCACTGCCAATTCGACAATTTCACCGGCCACTTCCGGGCTAATCTTGACCTGAAGCACCGGTTGAACTTTGCCGGTGGCGGTCACGATTTCGGTCAGGTTTCGCCGGGCGACTTTTTCGGTCTGCACCGTGAGGACGGGCTTGGCCCCCTTGAAATAGGCATAGGCTGCCAGTGCGCCCACCACGACCAGGATGGTGGAAAAGAGGGCTATCTTCCGACCGGTCTTTTTCTTTGGAGTGGCCATCGTCACGGAAGCTATACCCGAAAAGGTTCTATTTGTTCCATGGAACTTCGCGATTTATTTCGAATAGGTCAGGGCGGATATACCGGTGAAGAGGAGGGCAAAAACCAGCCAGAGACCGCCGAACCATGCCGCCGACATGGACAAACTCCGGCGGGTCACCTTGGCCACCCCGAGTGAAATCAGGAGGACCAGCCAAAGGATGAAGAGATCAACTGCGGCCAATGCTGTGGAAGCCGGTGATCCGACGGGGACGTCGGAAAAGAAGAAACCTGGATTGACCCCGACATTGATGCTTCCGCGTAAGGTAACCAGGGCCAGTTTGACAAAAGTGCCAGGCACACTGACGAGGCTGGCTAATCCGTAAATCTCCATGGCCTTAGCAAATTCCACGTTCGCCCGAAATACCTTGTTAGCGATGAGCCAAATAACTCCTGAGGTGATGAACGCGAATAGGGCTATGGCCACCACGCCGGAAATGCTCCCGAAGATAGGAGTCAGTTTGGAGAATTTCTCGATGGTCTCGAGCGCGCCATCCCGTTGAGCGGCCGTCATCTTGCCGTTTTCGACCTGCTTGTTTAAGCTACTGGCTTGGAGATCGCGCATTTCCTGGATAACGGCCGAGTTTGAAAATGCAGCCAAGGTAAAGAACACAACCGCGATCCAATTGAGGATCAACGGCAGGAACCAATTCACCGTATGCGTTGGGGCCAAAGCAATATGGTCAAACAGTTCGGAGGGAGCCACGAACAGATTGATCAGACGCCAGAATAACGACATCTCGATTTCTTCGGCGGGAAGGGCGACCACCGGAGTCACTGGTGAAAGCGAGGTCGCTGACGATGGAACCAAGGGGCCGTCCTGTTTTGGTTCCGGTAGATTGGGTTTGCTCATAGTTCGTAAAGCTACGTTGAACCCGTTCCCCATCGGGCGTCAAGGCAGGGGCATCATTGCAATAGCTCCTGCAATTCCTCCCAGTTGAGACTTCCGGTGAAAGCCTCTTCCCCGGTTAAGGTCGCCGCCACCAATTCCCGTTTTCGGTTCTGCAAAGCCAAAATCTTTTCTTCGACGGTGCCACGGGTGATGAGCTTGTAGCTGGTGACCACGCGCGATTGCCCGATCCGGTGGGCACGATCGGTCGCTTGGTCTTCCACTGCCGGGTTCCACCACGGATCAAAGTGGACCACGGTATCGGCTCCGGTCAGGTTGAGCCCGGTCCCGCCTGCTTTGAGCGAGATGAGAAATACGGGAATTTGCGTGTCTGACTGGAACTGTTGGACCACGGCCCCACGGTCACGGGTTGATCCGTCGAGATAACAGTAGCCAATGCCATTCTCATCCAAGTGCTCCCGGAGTAGCGCCAGCATGGAGGTGAATTGGCTGAATACCAGGACGCGATGCCCGCCATCGATGATTTCGTCCAGCAATTCGCCAAAAACCTGGAGCTTTCCACCGGGCTCAACCGTACCGGGGGCGTCTCCCTCACCCGCCTCGCGATTGAGCAAGCGGAGATCGCAGCAGACCTGACGCAAGCGGAGTAGAGCGGTGAGCATAAGCATTCGACTCTTGCCCGCTCCCTGTTCACCGACCGCCGACAGGACTTCTTTCCGGGTGGCGGCCAAGACTTGTTGGTAAAGCTCGGCTTGGGTGGGCGTCAGCTCGCAGTAGGTCACTTGCTCGATTTTTGGCGGCAGCTCTTTGACAACATCTCGTTTCAAGCGCCGGAGCAGAAAGGGGCGAATCCGGCGCGACAGACGAGCCATTGTCCCGGCATCTCGTTCTTTGGTGATGGGGATTTCGTAGCGTTCGCGGAAATCCTTGGCCGACCCGAGATAACCGGGCATGAGAAAATCGTAGACGCTCCAGAGATCGAGGACGGAGTTTTCCAGGGGGGTACCACTTAAGACCAGACGGTGGTCGGCCCGGACCGCCTTGACGGCTTGGGCGTTCTGAGTCTCGCGATTCTTGATGTGTTGAGCCTCATCGAGAATCACGGTATCGAAAGCCACGGTCGGATACCGTTCCAAATCACGTCGAATCAGGGCATAGCTGGTGACGACCAAATCGGCTTCGGGTATCCGCTGCAGTTGGGCGTGACGATTAGGGCCGGAAATGGTGATAACTTTTAGGTGCGGTACAAATCGCACGGCTTCTGCGGCCCAGTTAAAGACGAGGGAAGTGGGGCAAACAACCAAGCTGGGTCTCGATTCTCCAGGCTTTCGGTTCGCCCGATAGACCAGCGCCAAATGAGCCAAAACTTGGAGGGTCTTTCCCAAGCCCATTTCATCGGCCAAAATGCCACCGAATCCGTGGCTTCGAAGGAAGGTGATCCAGGCGACACCATGTTTTTGATAGGGTCGCAAGACCGATTCGAGCTCACCTAGAGGTGGACATTCCAAACGAGCCTCGCCGGTCATGGGCGTCATGCGTTGCCGCCAGCTTTCCGGGGCCTGCAAGGTAAAGCCCTGCAGTTCCAAAGTGGACTGGAGAAATCCGCCTTGCACCGCATTGAAGCGATACCGACTGGTTTCACCGGCAGCCTGCTGTTGAGGGGAGCAGTCGACCAAGGCCTGCTGGAATTCATCCAATAGACCGGGGTCCATGACGGCCATCTTTCCGTTCTTGAGTCGCTTGGTTCCATTGCCTTGCAGCAATTGCTGAACATCCGCCGCGCTAAATCGAGTGCCGGAGCTCGACGCGTACGACACCTCCAGGTCAAACCAGTTTTGTCCACTGGGAGTGACGCGAAACTCGGGGGTGATTCGCTCCATATTCTGTTGAGTGCTCCGTTCCAATCGCTCTTCGAGGGTTACTTCCCAGTCCCGTTGTAATCGCGGATGCTCGCGGACGAAGTAATTCAGGACCCGCTCCTGGCCATTTAATTGCCAACGACCGTCAGCTCCGGGGCCTTGAAAGCCAGCCTGACGGAGCCGCCCCAGAGCCCGCTGCTCGGAGCCGGGATCGCGGGTCAAATAGTGCGTGGGACGCTGCGGGTCGGGGAGCCATGCGCCGTCGTCGGATGCGCTTTGACCGACGGTCAGCACGCGCACCCCGTAGACGCATTGCAGTCGAGCGGCCAATTGGGCGAGGCCACCGGTTAATTCGAGGCGGAATTTGGGAGCTTGCGGTTCGAGGCTGAAATCGGCGGGAGTAAAATTGGCGGTTACTTTGCCGGTTGCGCTGAGTCGAGGCCATTCCTGGCCGATAAACTGGGGAATCTGCGATCGGGTAACGGTCATTGGCTTTTGCAAGACCGACCGAAAGACGCCGGTCAAGCCGAGAGGGGCGAGAACGACCCCGTCTTTCTGGGTCGCCAAGACCCACCACGCCGCATCACCGACAATCAACTGATTGCCCGGTGGCATGGGCTGGGCGGCTAAACGGATTTCGCCATTGGGCTGAAGTTCGGCTTTGATGGGTGGCGAGACCGGCTCACGCACCACCCGAAGAGGTTGCTGTCTTCCCACGCTCAAGCGGAGGTGACCGACCAAGACACCAAGCAACTCGGTCAGGTCGCGGATGCCGATCTGAAGCATTCCCGGGGTATCCCCGCCGGCCAAACGCTCGATGGCCGTCAACAGCGATTCGTCTTCTGGACCGACATGAAAGGGGCCAGAGGATATCAGGGAGCTTAATGGCCCCCGTCCCCGCTCGGTCTTTCCCTCAAAGATTAACTGGACCTTGCCTCGCTGAATCGCTTCGGCAAGGTTCGGAGGAAAAAGCACTTGGACAGC
>CAILNN010000012.1 GCA_903835555.1 uncultured Verrucomicrobiota bacterium | reverse complement strand
GTGCAGGGCCGAAAACGTCGATTCACCAAACACGGACAGAACGCGCCGACCGGCGATTCCACTGCCGCAGCCGAAGTCGAGCAGAGGCCCCAGCGGTGGACTCCAAACTCCCTTGGTCTGTGCAACCAAGGCCCGCAAGACAGCATCCCATTTCCACCCGATCCGTTCGCCAAACGTGGCGTCGTAGCAGGCGAGGTCATGGCCATTCCGCCAATACGCGGTCCGAATCGGTTGGCTGGCGAGAAATAGATCGCGCAGACGGTCCAGTGCTGCCCAATCGAGGTCCTCCAGATTCATGGAAGCGATGCCTCCCGTGCAGGCCATGGAAAGTGTAATAGCCGGGCCAGATGCTGTTGCTGTATCCCGTAGAGCGCCGCCAGCCGATGAACCGAAACGGCTTTTTCCGGGTTCAAGCCGAAGTCGGGGCGTCGGACGCCGGTGATAAGGAGGTTCTTGGCGGTATGTTCCGGACTGATGAACTCAAGCACCCGTGATTGGTATCCGGCCCATTCGAGAAGTGTCGCGCGCAGGGCATCCGTCACAAACTCGGCCTGCCGTTCGACCAGAATTCCATGCCGGAATGCAGGCGCAAGGGCCTCTGGCGCAATGATGCGTGGACGCAATTCCCGATGGCAGCACGGCGAACAGACCAACCAAGTAGCATTGGCTCGGATACCCCACGCCAAGGCGTCATCGGTGGCGGTATCGCAGGCATGTAGGGCGACCATTCCGGTCACGGGCTCCGAAGGCCACTCCGCGATGGTGGATTGGTGGAAGGTCAAACCACTCGCACCACAATCCAGGGCCAGGGCATTCGCGGCCTCCACCAATTCCGATCGAACCTCCAGACCGCTCAAACGAATCTCTCGCTCGGGAAAGTGTTCGATGAGGTGAAAGTAGAGGGCAAAGGTGAGGTATCCCTTGCCACAACCCATATCCACCACGCGGATGGGGAGGGACGACGATTCTTCCGTCGACTGGATAACCGGACTGAGTAATTCGATGAACCGATGAATCTGACGGTATTTTGCTTCCATCCCACGTCGAACTTCCCCTTGAGAACCGACGACTCCCAGGCGTTGAAGCCAGTCGGCATGCCGATCGACAGCGCGGGATTTGGGGCGATCGTGTTCAATAATGACGGACCTCTGACCTTCGGTCGGTTTCGATCGGTGGAGTCGAGTTTCTCCCACCGATCGACGTTCAAACTGCCAGTTGGCCTGAGTCGTCGCGAGATGACCCGTGGCAAAGTCGGCTGAGAGCAAGGCCATCAAGAGTTCCAGCCCGGGCTCGAATTCGTAATTCTTGGTAATGTCCTGAGTCTGATGCTGCCAAACAAGCGAGAGTCGGCGTCCGGCTTTCAAGGTCACCGGGCGTACCTGAAGCCGTTTGAGGGTGCGGTCCGGGCCCTGGTACGAACCCAAAGTAATCCGTACGAGCGTGGTATCGGCCCACGATTCTCGGATTCGATCCCGGAGCTGCGCGAGTGCATCGGCGGACATGGTGGAAAAGCTGCGCTCCCAGACCTTTCTGGGAGTCGGATAGGCCCCGGAAATGAAATCAACTGCCTCGGAGCAGTTTCTCGAGTAACTCGCCAGCCAACTGGGGGTTGACCTTGCCTTTGGAGAGCTTCATCACCTGCCCTTTGATCGCGTTCAAAGCAGCGACCTTTCCTTTTCGGTAATCGTCTGCGGGTCCCGGGAGTGCTGCAATGGCTTGGCGGCAGAACTCCTCCACGGCACCGGTATCGGATACCTGTAATAGCCCCAGTCGATTGACGATAGATGTCGGAGCTTCACCGGTTTCCCACATTACGGCATAGACTTCCTGGGCAATCTTGGAACTGATTTTTCCAGATCCCGTCAAATTGGTTAATTCACTCAGGTGGGCAGGAGTGAAAGGAATTTTGTCAGCCGGGGTGCTGTGAGCCGCGAGACTTCCCGTGATGTTGTTAATGACCCAATTGGCGAGTGGCTTGGCGGCTCCGCCTCCTTTGACCGCTTCCTCAAAGAAGGCCCCCAATTCGATGTTGTGACGGAAAAATTCGGCATCTCCATCCGGGAGCCCGTAGTCATGCATGAAGCGCCGCTTGCGGTCCAACGGAAGCTCCGGGACCCGAGCTCGCACGCTGCTGAGCCAATCTTCGGTGGGAGCAAACGGCATCAAATCGGGTTCGGGGAAATAGCGGTAGTCGTGAGCGTCTTCCTTGGAGCGCATCGGTTCGGTGATGCCGGACTCGTCATCCCATCGGCGAGTTTCCTGACGAAGAGTTTCACCGCGCTTCAGAGCGGCAATTTGGCGAGGGATTTCGTATTCCAACGCCCGCCGAACTCCCGAGAAGGAGTTCATGTTCTTGATTTCGATCTTCGCGCCAAGGCGCGGCTCGCCTTTTGGACGGACACTCACATTGACGTCGCATCGAACCATTCCCTTTTCGAGGTCGCAGTCGCTGACCCCGGCACGAGCCAGGATTTGGGTTAGAGTCTTCAGGTACGCGTAGGTCATCTCGGAGCTCCGGAGCTCCGGCTCGGAGACAATTTCGAGGAGTGGAACGCCGGCGCGATTAAAATCGACGCCAGAATGCCGGTCAAAATGGGTGCTCTTGCCGACATCTTCTTCCAGGTGAGCGCGGGTGATGTTGATTTTCGCGATTCCATCGGCTGAGCCCTCCCCGTCAAATTCAAATTCGATCCACCCGTTCTTGGTCGACGGGCGGTCAAATTGAGTCACTTGATAGTTCTTGGAGGAATCGGGGTAGAAGTAGTTCTTCCGGTCAAACTTCGCGAAGGAAGGTATTTCGCAATGGAGCAGGAGTCCCGTGAGGACAGTCAGCCGGAGCGCTTCTTCATTGGCGACGGGCAGGGCACCAGGAAATCCAAGGCAGACGGGGCAAACCTGGGTGTTGGGAGGTGAACCGTATTCGTTGGCGCAAGCACACCACATCTTTGTGCGGGTCTTCAATTGTACATGCGTCTCTAAGCCGATCACTGGTTCGTATTCCATAGCGCTCATTGGATATGCCATGAGCCGAAAGAAAGGCGAAGGTCAAAACATGCCTGCCAGTCTTTGGTGGGAATTGAAAAACATCCATGCCGGTCTCGTGGCCGCTGCGAAAACTTGTTCCCCTAGCTCCTTTGACTACGATGCCCCTTCTGTGACCGCTCAGGAACAAATCCATCGTCGTCGAACCTTCGCAATCATTTCCCATCCTGACGCGGGCAAGACCACGTTGACCGAAAAACTACTTCTCTACGGTGGAGCAGTACAGCTCGCAGGCTCGGTGACCGCCCGCAAGAATCAACGGGCGACGACCTCGGACTGGATGGAACTGGAAAAGAAGCGCGGTATTTCGATCAGCTCGACGGTTCTGCAATTCGAGTACGCGGGCTTTTATATCAACCTGCTCGACACTCCAGGTCACAAGGATTTCTCCGAAGATACCTACCGGGTACTGACGGCAGTGGATGCGGTCATCATGGTGATTGACGCGGGAAAGGGTGTCGAAGCGCAGACGCGAAAGCTTTTTGAGGTCTGCGCTCGGCGCGGGGTGCCGATTTTCACCTTCATGAACAAACTGGACCGGCCTGCCCGCGACCCGGTGGCTCTTCTGGATGAGGTCGAACAAGTGCTGGGCATCCGATCAGTCGCGATGAACTGGCCGCTGGGGGATGGCCCAGATTTTCGAGGGGTCTTCGACCGACAGGCCAATTTGGTCCATTTATTCGAGCGGGTGACAGGCGGGATGTATCGCGCCCCGGTCCAAGTCACTGGGCTCTCGGATCCAGCGGTGCGAGAGCGAATGGACCCGGGGACTTTTCAGAAGGTCAGTGAGCAACTCGACTTGTTGGAGATCGCCGGGGCCGAGTTTAACCATTCCGAGGTACTGGCAGGAAAACTGACGCCGGTGTTTTTTGGCTCCGGGGTGAATAATTTTGGCGTCCAACTGCTGCTGGACAGTTTCCTTCGTTTTTCGACCCCACCTCGGGGACGTCAAAATTCCGGTCTTTCGGGTGGCAGCCATCGTCCGGAAATAACTCTATTGGAGCCTGAGTTCCCCAGCTTCACCGGTTTCATTTTCAAGATCCAAGCGAACATGGACCCCCGGCACCGTGATCGTATTGCCTTCGTCCGGGTGGTGAGTGGCACGTTTGAACGCGACATGGTGGTGAATCATGTCCAATCCGGTCGAAAGGTTCGGTTGAGTTCCTCTCACAAGCTTTTTGGCAACGAACGCGAAACGGTCAATGAAGCATTTCCGGGTGATATCATCGGCCTGGTGGGCTACGACGGCTTTGGTATCGGAGACACCCTGACAACCGATGAACGGATTCGGTTTGATGAGATACCTCGCTTTTCCCCGGAGGTATTTGAGTACTTCCACAATCCGAACACCGCCAAATTCAAGCAATTTCGCCAGGGACTCGACCAACTCCTGCTTGAAGGAGTGGCGCAGGCATTCAACCTCCGGGATACCGCCAGTCGGGTTCCATTGCTTGCAGCGGTCGGTCCTCTCCAATTCGAGGTCCTGCAATATCGGCTGGAAACGGAATACGGGGCGGAAACTCGGCGAGAGCCTGCACCGTTTGCGGCGGTTCGATGGCTTCCAGAAGGGACGTCACCGGAGGTCCTTGACAGTCTTTCGCTCCCCACCGGCGGGAGATTGGCCTGGGATGGCGACAAGAACCCGGTCGCGTTATTCCCGACGGACTGGTCACTGAACTACTTCGCTCAGAATAATCCGCAACTACCACTGGCGTCGTTGGCACCGAAACGCAAGTAGATCAGGGGTTAAGTGGAGGGTCTAGGATGGGATGGCGACCGGCGACGACTGCAAATCACGTAGCCCGAAGGTAGGTTGTCCTTCCAAGAACTTCATTTTCCTCGCCCCATCCTTCCGCTTGGGTCCGAACCTCTGGCGATGCTGCTCAAAAACTAGATCTACCCACGCCCGACTGCCAATCACAGCTCCGTCGGTAAAGTAGCGAACCCGACAGCGGACATAATCGCCCCAAGACAACTGGCCCTTCTTGGCGAATACTTCCCGAACCTTTTCAGGATCAATACCCGGGCGAATGGTTGGTACATCCGGTCCTTGAACCCCCTCGACCATCCCTTCCCCAAAGACCCAAAGGCGATACTTGGCCATGGCATCGGTCAGGTTCCCCTCCTCTCCTTCACTCAAGTGGATGATGGCTCGGATACCTTCACGCGCTTGGCGTTTACCGGCTACTGCAG
>CAILNN010000011.1 GCA_903835555.1 uncultured Verrucomicrobiota bacterium | reverse complement strand
GCCTTTGCCAAAGAACTAAAGGCACGGCATCAAGGCTATTCCCGCCGGGAATTGCGCATCTTCTTTGATACCGAATCCATTGACGCCGGACGCGATTGGCGGCGCGTCCTTGGGGAGGGGTTGCGTTCGTCACGGCTTTTTCTGGCCTTTCTCTCGCCAAACTATATCCAGAGTGAAAACTGCCTTTGGGAATGGGAAGGGTACCTGCGCCGGGAACATTCCGCCGCACGCGGCGACGATGGAATCACGCCCATCTTTTTTGTCACACCGGACTCCCTATCGGCCGGGGATGATCAGCGAATCGCCCGTTGGTTGGCTGATCTCAAACGCCGGAATAGGACCCACGACCTGGAATTCGAACCGTGGTTTGGGCGGGGCCCGGAAATTCTGCGCCAACTGGACGCCGCGGAGCGATCGGGTGAATTGAAACAGTCGCCCCGTGATTCCGCCCACGACCTTCGAACGCTGTCTGACCGGCTCGATGCCCTCGGCCGCCGGATTGCTATTCGGCTGGATCGGATCGCGCTCGCCGATTTGGCACCGGGTAACGTGGTGCGCGGGACGGAGCATTTCGTAGGCCGCCACCGCGAGCTGAGCGAGCTGCACACCTCCTTGACCACCGGAGGTCCGCAGAGCGGTGGCCGGGGGATGGGAGGCCTGGGGATGATAGCGGCTGCGCATAGTCCGGGCGGCCTCGGCAAGACCGCTTTGGCCCGTCAGTACGCCCATGCCTATGCGGAATTCTATGCCGCCGGGGGCACCTGGGAGGTCCCTTGTGAAGGGATCAAAAAGCTGGGTTTGGCTCTGCTGCATCTGGCCGATTCGCCGCGCTTAAGAACCGCAGGCGAGGGCCTGGTCGCGCCGCTGGTCCTCAATGAAGCCCAGCGCAACAGTTCAGCTCTGGCGGCCGAGGCGGTGTTTGACTACCTCCATCGGCTGACCCATGCACGGGTCCATCGGCTGCGCGAGGAACTTCAACGCCATCCCGAGCGACATTCACCGGATGCCGACCTGCCGCTGTTTGAAAAACCGCGTTGCCTCCTGATTCTCGACAATATCGATCAGGTCGAAATGCTTTCCGCAGCCCAGGCCAAATTAATTCCCGCCGAGGAATGGCTGGAGGTGCTGGTGACCACCCGGATGAATCCAGCAGATTTTGGCCTGGGGGATCGATGGCAGGTGCCCTTCGAGGTTCAGCCGTTGACGGAAATCGAGAGCCTCAATTTGCTCCGCGATTTTCAGCCCGGTCATCGCTTTGGAACGCAAGCGGAGGATGCCCAGGAGGAGGCTTCTGCCCGTGAGATTGTTCGTGCCCTGGGCGGATACACCATCGCTGTGGAACTGGTGGCTGCCTATCTTGGGGCACGGGCGATTACCCACTATCGACCGTCCCACTACCTGGCCCGGCTTCAGGAGGAGGGCTCGGTCAAGGTAGACGCCCTCGCTGAGGATAAGAAGGTATCCCAAGCCATCGTCCATTCGGAGACGCCAGCTCAGAATCAGATTCGCACCTTGATCATGTGGTCCCTGGAAAGGCTAAGCGCGCCGGCACGAAGCACCATCGAGTACGCTAGTCTATTCCTACCCGATTGGATGCCGACCGCGTGGCTGGAATTTCTCGTCCGGCAACGCCATCCCGAGGCCATGACAGACCAAGAAATCCATCCGGCTAAATGGCCGGAAGTATGGCAGGAGTTGTACGGTCTGCGATTGCTGCATCCGGCGGAAGCGCGGAACTCGGAAGAGGACACACCGGCGGTCGTACCGCGCCTGGTGCGCATTCACCGATTGGTGGCAGACCATGTCGACAAGGCGAATCCGAATTCTGCGCAAACTTGGAACGATATCGATGGGTTTCTGACCGCCCTCGGGGGCCTTTTTGAGCAACAGGTTGGCCAAGGCAATGATGAGTGGCTACGCGCTCAGCATCCCTGGTTGCGAGACCAGTTGAGCCATCTGATTTCCCGAAATCCCACGATTACGCTGCTGCGGCAGGCCCAAGTTGCGGCAGACTTTGAAGGTGAACATCTGACCTTGACGCGGGCGTTGGATCTGACCGCAAAGGTCCTCGCAGCCAAGAAAATGCTCCTCTTGGGAAAGCCTGAATCCGTTGATCTCCAGCGTGACGTGTCGGTGAGCCTAAACAAACTGGGCGACTTTCTGGCGAGTCGAGGGCAGCCCGGGGACGCAGAACAAGCGTTGGCGCATTACCAGCGAAGCCTGGAGGGCCGCGAACGGCTGCTGGCGGACAATCTGCAATCGGCGCAGGCAGCGCGTGACGTCCTGGTGTCCTTGGAGAGGATGGCCAATTGCGAGTCGATGGCGCTTCAACATGCCCGGGCGCTGGCTTTCCAAGAGCGGGTGCTGGAAATATCCCGTCAGCTTTATTCGGCCAACCCAGGGAACTGGGCCGTGGGTCGGACTATCATCATTTCGCTGATTCGGACGAGCCAGTTCGCCGGGAATGCCAACGACTCATCCGTACAGGTGGAACGATTGGCCGAGTGTTATGCCGTGTTGCGACAATTTCATGAGGGTGGCACTCGATTAGACCCTCAGATGATCGGCTTGTATCAGCAATTGCATGGTATCTTTAACTGAGCGAAATAAGCGTGATTCAGATCGCCCCAAACGGGGCAAAATGGGACAGCCCAGGATGAAGTCCTGGGAAACCGATCCAAAAAACATTAGACGCCCTGAAGGGGCGAAATCCGATGCCCCATGTTTCCTATCCGGGCCATTGGTCACCAAGCCCGGTAGGCGCTCCCACAACCGACCTTTCAACCCCAAGGGGGTTGGGGAACAAAGCCCGGGGTTGGCCCGCTTTGGGGCCTACCCCGGGGAGAGGTCGAATTGTGATTTCAACCCCAACGGGGTTGTGCAAATGGGTTTGTGTTACGGATTGGACGCGCGTCGGTTAAGCCTATCCCTGTTGTGCGGGATGCCTCCGACTGGCAATAACGCAACCCCGTTGGGGTTGAATGAATCTGCTAACCGCACCCGGGGTAGGCCCGCCGACGGGCCAACCCCGGGCTTTGTTCCTAAACCCCTTTGGGGTTTGCAGAGGCAAGATAGGTGTTCCTTTTTCATTTGCAGAAACAGGAACGGTTTTTATCAGAGGGTTCGTTAGACCCATTTTGAAGACATGACCCTATTGCGGGGCAGCAACCGGCGGTGTCGGTACGGAAAAGATCAGGTTCGGTGATCCACTGGCACCGCCCATCCACCATTGAGGGTATTTTCCGTCCCAACGTTCCACGCGGGCTTTTTCCACTTCCAAGGTCTTGAGTTGCAGGAGCAAGGGATTGCTTTGAGCCTCTTGCGCTGCACGGTTGACCTCGCGAATGGCAGTGGCTTCCGCTTCAGCCGCAGTTTTCCGCGCGTCGGCCAAGCCCATGGCTTCGCGGCGCGCTCGCTCCGCCAGGCCTTCGGCCTCCAGTCGGATGCGGTCGTTGACCTTTTGCTGGGCCTCGTATTTTGCCGCCGATACCACTTTCAGCTGTTGGGCAATGAATGTCTCGTCGATGGCCTTTTGAATGGCGGGATTCTCATAGGTCATTCCACCAAACATGCCGACGGTCGAAACCGTGATGCCACGGCTGGAGAAGTAATTGGTCAGGTCCTTCTTCACTGCATCGCTGATCTCTTGTTTCTTGGAGCGCAATTCATCCAGGGGATACTTGGCGGCAACCTCGGCGGCGGTCTGTTGGATGCGTCCCCGCATCTCCCGGTCCATCACATCGGACAGTGTGCCGCTGGGATACCAATAAAGGAATCGGGAGGCATCTTCCTCCGTGATAAAGGCGGTGCAGGTGAATCCCATGCTGAATCCAACGCTATCGGCGCTTTCGATCCAGATGGCCTTATCGGAAAGGTCCGGACGATGTTGGCCATCGGTATGATTACGTTCGGACATGGTCCATTCCCGGGTAATGGGAGCGCGATTCACCTTGATCAGGCGCACGGCAGGAATCCAGCGACCGTCAGATCCCATACGTCCTTCCTGGGACCAACGATGAGTGATTTGGATTCGTTTGGCCGCGACCTTCCGATCGCGGAGGTAAGCCTCGCTTTGGAAGTGTGCTTGTTGTCCGGATTCGCCTTCGAGCGGAATCAGGAAGCCCGTATCGCTGGTATCAATCTCCACATATTCAGGACGATCATACGGCTTGCAGCCGGTGAACAGAGGGAGGGCCATGAACAAAATCAGGAGCGTTATAACGGACGCAGAATGCTTTTGCCGATAACTCAGGGCCAATCGACGGAATAGCGGGCTGACGGCCCAAATGCCCATGGCCACTACGAATACGACGCTGGCGACGGGGACGATATCTTTGACGGCGTCCATCCGCCGGAGAGCGAGTAGCCCGGCGTCGCCTCCATTGACTTGAGCCACGGCGAGTCCTGTTTGCAGCGGATTTTGGTACTGTGCATACCAAAGATTTTCAGAGACTCCGACAGCGGATGCCAAGACGAACCACAGAACGAAACGCTTCATACCCGACCTTTTGTCGTGCGACGAGTCGATCAGGGTCCGTTGTTGGATGATGGATTGGACCACCCCACAAGAAACCCCGTCACGTCTCGAAGGCACGACGTTACTGACTACGGTTGGGGAGACCAGATGGTGCCGCGACCTGCGGCCCTAGAGGATCGCCCTTCCAAATGCCGACGAGGTTAGCTGACGGGCTGGTCCCTGGAAGTGGACCGTCCACCGGTTGCCCGGCGTCCTTCGCCCCGTCCCGGATTATTCCGGGAATTCGGTTCCCCCGCGTGAAATCGCAGGAAGGCGAGATCACTTAGGCTGCTATTTTCTAACGGGGAGATCGTTAAGCCCGGCGGATGGGAATGTCAAACCCATGGAAATGGAAAGCCGAGCGGTTGATTCCAATGGACGGGTGTATCCGTGGGATAGGTCAGAAAGCGGTTTAACCGCAAATGAACACAGATTCTGAAGTGGAAGCGGCGTCTCGCCGCTTTTTCTTCCTGCCTCTACAATTCGAACGTAACCCATTGAAGCAAAGCCACATCGGGCGAGACTCCGTCGAGCCCCAGGCGGTCCGGGCGACGCCAGCCTCGCAAGTTATCCCGCCCCTGCCCTGTACGCCCCGGGTCGGATGCTGCCGTCGGTCAATCCAGGCACAGTTTGAGCGTCGGGCGATTCTCCGAGAATCAGCGTAAGAGCCTGACTGAGACCCGACGGCAACCTCCATCCGCGACCCGGCTACGGTGTAATGACGATTGGAAATGGGCTTAACGGGTTATGGCCCGTGGCTCGACGGAGTCTCGCCCTACCGATGTGGCTGTAGATCAATAGGTTACGATCAAAATCAGCGGGGGGCTATCGGAAGCAAAGGTTTCAGGGATTAAAGCCGGAATTTGACCGAAGACGTTCGCAGATGAACACAGACTCAAGAAATCGTGATTAACAGGATGGCCCCTTCGCGGATGGAAGTTGGCGTCTCGTTTCCGTCAGACTCTGATTGCCCGGTAGGGGTAAAAGCGGCGAGACGCCGCTTCCACTTCAGAATCTGCGTTCATCTGCATCCATCTGCGGTTAAAAAATCGCGCGGCAATCGGCTACTCCAGGCGCGTCTCGCCCTTGCCTTTGACGACTTCGCCGATGATCCAGGCGGAATGACGACTGCGGTTGATGGCTTTGAGAACCGAGTCGGCTTGGTCAGCGGCAACGATCGCTACCATGCCAATGCCCATGTTGAAGACCCGGTAGAGTTCGGCCTCTTCGACCCCGCCGCGCTCTTGGATGAGCTGAAAGATGGGCAGCATCGCCCACGATCCTTTTCGGATCAGGACGTCACAGGTCTTGGGCAATACCCGAGGAATATTATCGATAAAGCCCCCGCCAGTGATGTGGGCGAAAGCCTTGACGACGGATGGTGTGCCCGGTGGATTGAACTTCTTGAGAAGGGTTTGAACTAGTGCCCCGTAGCTGCGATGCACCTTCAGCAGTTCCTCGCCCATGGTGCAGCCCAATTCGGCGACGCGTCCGGCGGGGCGAAAGCCCAGTTTGTCGAACACGATTCGGCGGGCGAGCGAATAGCCGTTGGTGTGCAATCCGCTGGATTCGATGCCGATGACCACGTCGCCCTTCTTGACGTTCCGTTGGCCATTGAGCATCCGCGATTTTTCCACGATGCCGACAATGGTGCCACTGATGTCATATTCGCCATCCTGGTAAAACCCGGGCATCTGGGCGGTTTCGCCGCCAATCAGGGCGCATCGATTGGCGCTGCAGCCTCGGGCGAAGCCGTGGATAATCTCGGTAAAAACGTTGGGCTCCAGCTTGCCGGTACCTAGGTAGTCGAGGAAGAAGAGCGGTTCAGCCCCAAGGACGGCGATGTCGTTGACGCAATGATTAACCAAGTCTTCCCCGATGGTGTCATGCCGATTCATCAAGAAGGCCACTTTCAGTTTGGTCCCAACGCCATCGACTGAGCTGACCAGCACCGGTTCCTGATATTTACCGGCAGGAATGGCAAACAGCCCGCCAAAGCCGCCGACTTTGCCCAAGACGCCGGGTCGGCGGGTGGAGGCAAGCAGTTGCGGCAGAGTGGCTTTGACACGATTGCCAAGATCAATATCGACCCCAGCCGCTGCGTAGGCGGAATTCTTCATCGGTAAACAGGTGGATTGTGAAAACGGCGGGTGAAAAGTCCGGTTAGTGGGCGGCAACAAAGGTCTCAGCGAGGGAAACGGCTTTGATCATGGCCTTCGATTTATTGATGGTTTCCATGTACTCCCCTGAAGGGGTTGAATCATTGACCCAACCGCCACCGACTTGGACATAGGCGATTCCATCCTTCACCAAGGCTGTTCGGATGGTGATGCAGTGGTCGGCGTTTCCATTGAAACCAAAATAGCCAACACACCCGCCGTAGGGTCCGCGGGCGGTTTGCTCCAGTTCAGAGATGATCTGCATGGCCCGGATTTTTGGAGCACCACTCAATGTGCCGGCGGGAAAGGTGGTCCGCATGAGTCCAAAGGCGTTTTGTCCGGGTGCCAGTTGTCCCTCGACTTGGGAAACGATGTGCATCACATGACTGTAGCGCTCGGTGATCATCATCTCCTCAACTTTTACCGATCCATAGGTGCAGACCCGTCCGATATCGTTGCGTGCCAGGTCGACCAACATGACGTGTTCGGCCCGTTCCTTAGGGTCGGCAAGCAGTTCTTTTTCGAGGGCCAGGTCTTCTTCGGGCGTCTTCCCCCGCGGACGTGTTCCAGCGATGGGTCGAATCTCCACCCGACCGTCGACACATCGGACATGCAGTTCGGGCGATGCTCCCACGAGAGCCATCCCTTCGAGTTCGAGGAGAAAGAGATACGGGGACGGATTGATGCTCCGCACCGCCCGATAGATGTCCAGCGGGGTGGCATGGACAGGGGCACTAAAGCGTTGGGAGCCAACCACCTGGATAATGTCTCCGGAACGAATATACCGGGCGGCCGTTTCGACATTCGCTTCGAATCGCTCCCGGGTGGTATTGGACACAAACGGGGCACTCGGTGGCTGGGCGGTCAAGGTAACCGGGTTCGCTGGAGCCGGTTGGGAGAGTAATTCCACCAGGCGATCCAACTCACTAACTGCATTCTCGTAGGCTTCAGAAGGCGAAGTGGCGGCATCGACCACGGCGTTGACCAATACGGTGAGGGTCTGCTTGACGCGGTCGAATACCAGAAGCTCGTCGGCAATGAGGAAATAAAGGGTGGGAGTTCCCAATTCGTCCCGGGGTGGCCGTGGGACGGATGGTTCCAAATCGTGGATGAATTCGTAACCGATGAAACCGACGGCCCCGCCGGTAAAACGTGGAAGACCGGGTATCGCGACGGGCTTAAAACGGGCGAGATACTCTTCCACCACGACTAACCCATCGCGAACCATGCCGGTACCGAGAGCTCTCGGACCGCCGACGAGGAAGCTATGAATTGTACGACCATTCTCGATAACGTCGACTTGGCTTCCAAGCTGCCGGATAACGGCGCGAGGGTTGCAGCCCACGAACGAGTAGCGACCCAAATGTTCGCCGCCTTCGACCGATTCAAAGAGAAACGAGGCACCTTGACCGCGGAGTTTCCAGTAGGCCGACAACGGAGTCTCAAAATCAGCCAGAAGGGTGCGCGTGACAGGGATCAAATTACCCTGCCGCGAAAGCTCAATAAACTCGTCGAGGGTTGGTGCGTCCATAGGACTAAGGACGGAGACCGTATCTGAACGCAGGGAGAAAACCGAGCCCAATTTCGCAACCAATTGCCTGAAAATGGGTTTATCCCTTTGATATTGATATGAATGTGCGCTTCTGGGTTCTTTGTTTGGCCATGGTGGTTGTCGGCTGTGCCAACAACCAGCCCAAGCGGCGACCATTGGTCACGGTAGGTGATCCGGAATTGCAACTGCTGCAGACCGACCGCGATTTCTCCCGTCTGGCCCAGGAGGCAGGGGCTTCATCGGCGTTTGCACGCTATAGCGATGCTGCGTCCGTTCGAATCACCAGTAGCGGGCCCTTGGTTCAGGGGGGTGAGCAGATTCGCCAGGCTTTGCAGCAGATGCCGGCCGGTTCGATATTGGCCTGGATTCCACGCGAGGCGCATGTGGCGCTGAGTGGTGATTTGGGCTGGACCTGGGGTGATTTTGAATTCCGCCCAGCCCCGGGTGATATGTCTGCTCCCAGCCATGGGCGTTACCTGACCGTCTGGCATCGGTCTGGCGATGGAAGCTGGCGCATCAGCGCCGACATTGGGAACGAGGCGACACAATAGAATCGAGACTCACTTCTTCCGATGATCCGAACTGGAATTTGTAATCCTCACCTTCTGTCGCTGCTGGCTCGTGTGCGGCACACCAACACCCTGGTCATCGCCGACTCGATGTTTCCTCATTGGCCGGGGTTGGTGGAGGTGGATATCTCTCTCGTCATGGGACAACCGACGGTGCCCCAGGTGGTGGCCGCTGTGATCGCGCAATGGAAAGCCGGGACGGCATGGATGGCAGAAGAATTTTTGCATCATCAGTCAGCAGCCGTGACCCAGGAATTTCGGGAGGCATTTGGTGCCACCCCTTTGCATTGGGAGGCCCACGTCGATTTAAAACGGCGGGTCCCCCATGCCATCGGTCTTATTCGGACGGGAGAAAGTCGAATCTACACGAATGTCGTTATGGAGTCGGCATAGGCAATGGACTCTGATCAATTCGCCGCTTTCAAATATCCGCAATATCGTTGATAACCGTGCCCGGATATGCCCGCCGGACGCTCAAAGCCCAAGGCTCCCAGCACCAAGACATCGTTTGTCGACAAGGTTCTCGGTCGGCTCCATCGATTGGATCCCGACGGTATCCAGACCGTGGTCCAGCGCCTGGACCGGGAGCGGTCCTTTTTGGAGACGCTCTTCAACACCATCGAAGACGGCGTTCTGGTGGTCGATGGCCAGTCTCACATTATCTATCTGAATCACGCTGCCAGTCGTTTTCTCGGCGTGGATGAAGCCGAGGCAGAAAATTTGTTGCTGACCCAGCTACTACCCCAAATCGAGTGGGACCGGATTGGCCAAATGGATATCGAAGGTGGCCCGGCGGTGATCCGACAAGAATTCGAAGTAGACCATCCGCGAGACGGCTTCTATCGGCTCTATGCCGCGCCCATCGATGGCGATTCTGTTGGAAGGTCGCGAGTGGTGCTGATCCTCCACGATGCAACGGAAGCCCGGCGCCGAACCACCGAGGAAGTCGAAACAGAGCGCACGCGCGCCCTGGCCTTGCTGGCGGCCAGCGTTGCACATGAAGTCGGCAATCCCCTGAATGCCCTGCACATTCATCTTCAGTTGATGGAGCGTGAACTTCAAAGACTGCGCGAAGCCGCCAAAGGCAAGAAGGCCATCCTTTCGAATGCCGACAAAATCAGCGGATACCTTTCTGTCGCACTGGGTGAAATATCCCGACTGGATTACATCATCACTGGGTTTCTTCAGAAAATGCGACCGACACCGCCCAGGCTTGAGTCGGCATCCTTAAATGAGGTCATTCGCGAAACACTTTCCGTTCTTCAACCCGAGTTGAATGATCGCAATCTTTTCGTGCGACAAGACTTGGCTGATCCATTGCCCTTGGGACGTTTTGACCCGGCACAGATCAAGCAATTGCTTTTGAACCTGATTAAGAATGCGATGCAGGC
The DNA here is from genome assembly GCA_903835555.1 of uncultured Verrucomicrobiota bacterium. GTDB lineage: Bacteria > Verrucomicrobiota > Verrucomicrobiia > Limisphaerales > UBA9464 > CAILNN01. Next base: position 13,219 of record CAILNN010000011.1, on the reverse strand, counting down.
CATGACCAAGCGTGGAACGCTTGGTTTGGCGACCGGCAGTTCCAAGCAGGATATTTGGATGTCGGTGACCGATACCGGATCAGGAATTCCGGCCGATCGATTGTCTCAGATTTTTGAGCCGTTCTACAGCACCAAGAAAAAGGGCACAGGACTGGGATTGATGATCGTGGATCGAATTGTTCGCGACCACCGCGGTCGGGTGGAAATCCAGAGTGTCGTGGGCAAGGGAACCACCTTCACCATTTGGCTTCCCCGTTCCGATCGTGGTATTTTGATGCTGCCGGAAGCAGGGCAGACGACAGCAAAGGGCACTTGATTTGCCCGCTCAGCCAACGACACTTGTCAAATTATTGCTGTGATGAAACCAAGCGTGGGTATTTCCGAAAAGGACCGGGCATCTGTGGTCAAGATGCTTGTACCACTGCTGGCCGACGAGTATGTGCTGGTCACCAAGACCCGCCATGCCCACTGGAATGTGACCGGCCCCCATTTCAGTCATTTGCACAAATTTTTCCAAGAGCAATACGAGCTTTTGGATGAACAAATTGACGATGTCGCGGAAAGAATTCGCCAATTGGGACCATTCGCTCCGGCCACGTTGACTGAGTTCGTCAAAACCACCCGCCTGAAAGAGCATCCCGGTCGGGAATACTCGGCCCAGGAATTTGTCCTCGAATTATCCGCCGATCACGAGACCATCGTCCGTCAATTGCGGGAAGACGTCGGACGGATCGGCAACGTTGGCGATGTCGCCACAGAGGATTTCCTGACCGGCTTGATCCGTGCGCACGAGAAGATGGCCTGGATGCTGCGAGTGTCGGTGAAGGAGTAGGTGCTGTTTTTGGAGCGGGGACTGGACGAGCAAGGGACCGAACGAGCAAATCTCCCTTACTTCCCTGTCCCAAATGCCTCGGTTACCGGACGGGCAATCCACGCACTCGGCGTCTGCAATCCCAACGCATACGCGATCGTTGCCGCCGTGTCATAGGTGTTGACGTAAGTTGTCAGTTGATGGCCTTTCTGAACTCCCGGTCCAATCAAAATCCACGGGATTTCGATTTCTTCCATGGTGAATCCACCATGATGCGTTCCCTTGCCGCCATGGTCGGCGGTGACCAAGACCACCGTGTCGTCCCCCATACCCGCCTCTTTCAAAACGGCGAGAGCCTCGCCAATGAGCTTATCCGCAACCTCCACCGCCGTGTAATACTCGGGGCTCTTCCAACCAAACGTATGGCCGGCGTGGTCCACATGGTCTAGATGCACAAACGTAAATTCGGGATGGTGCTCCCGCAGGCAAGCCACCGCCCGGTTCATCGTGTTGGTTGGTCCTTCCGGGTGTTCAATCTGGTTGACCGCTGCCCGCTCAAAAAGGCGTCCAAAGCCGTCCCAATCGTGGAAAACCGCTTGGTAGGTCGTCGGTCTCTGTTCCCGCAAGACTCCAAAGATGGTGGGGAACATGCCGCCCGGCCCTAGAACAATCGGGGCGATCTCAAATTTGTTGGTCTCCCATTCGTTGGAGGTGATCCCGTGCTGTTCCGGACCCGCGCCCATGATCATGGAAGCCCAGTTCGGGCTGCTGACCGTCGGCATCACCGCCCGGGCATGGAGGCTGTACGAACCACGCTCCATCATCCCATGCATGACCGGCGTCTTGGCATGTTCGATACCATCCGGGCTCATGCCGTCACAGCCAATGACCAAGAAGTGATGAACGCCGGGCAGGCTATCAGCGAGCGATGCCGTCGATGGTGCAACCGCGAAGATTAGGGCGAGAAGATGGGAAAGGTAGCGCATGGAAACGGAATTGGGGTAAGGGAATGAAAGGGGAATCAGCGGCTCGAGGTATAGGCGTGAACGACTTCGGCGGCTTCCTTGTCGCCACTATCGGCCGCTTTTTTGAGTTCTTTGACGGTGGTCACGATCGCTTGCGCGGCGGCGGCCCGCTCTTCAGGGGTTAGGTCCGGATTTGCGGCCAACGTGCGGGCCTCGGCAAAGGCCATGGGAAGTTGACCATTCTTTAGCGCCGCTGCCAGTCCCGCCTCGGCTTCCTTGGCCTTGGGACTCGACTTGGCAAAGGTTGTGTTCAAATGATCGGCCAATTGTTGGGTCGACATTTCGGGTGGTGCTTCATCGTGGCGACCGCAGCCGGTCAGCAGCGGCCCTAGTAGAACGAGACCAGCCCAAAACGTTTGAAATGAAACCGGTTTCATGGAGAAAGAAGCAGTTGAATGGGAGGCGTTGCGAATCAGAACTTTGGAGAATCAATCGGGACTTCGCCCGTGTACCATCGATAATCCACCCCCTTCGACCGGGGTACAAACTTGATCCGACTGACATTGCCCGGTACCCAGAGGGTGACGCATTGCTTATTGTGACGCCACCAACCCGAGGTGAGGTCGACACCGGGGTAGAGACCTTGCAAACTGCCGTTGGGTGCCCATTGTGATAGGCATCCGGTTCCCTCGTATCCCGGGAAAAGTCCCAGGGTATCTTCTTCGCCTTCGTTCTTTTGCTCGGTGGAATCCTGGCAGAAAATCGTGGTCTGCGGGCTCAGATAGGAAGAGCGCTTGAGTGGGCTCTTCGCCTTGCCACCATATTGCGTGTTTTTCCCAGTCCACGGCTTGATCAGGTAGTCGCACATGCCGTAGCTCGAGTTGGCCCAAAAATCGTGCGGGTAATAGAGTCCCGCATCGTGCCACTCGTCCGTGACTTTGCCGTCCGGGCAGCCAAAAAGCTTTTGGACGTCAGCAAAGTACTTTTTGTAACCAAGCGCCCAGTACGCGATGTCGGCATTGGCATCGGTGACCGACAGTTCCACTTTGGAATTGGGGTTTGGATACCAATTCCCTCCATTGGGCAGATAGGCGGAGCCGGGAGTGCCCAGGCAAAAAAACGTGTCGGTGTTGTCGTCCGCATACAGGCCCGCGGCGATGCCAATTTGATGAAGATTGGCCGTGCATTGGACCATCCGGGCGCTTTCCTTGGCCCGGCTGAGCGCCGGTAGCAGCATGCCCGCCAGAATCGCAATGATGGCGATCACCACCAGCAACTCAATCAAGGTAAAACCGGCTGCGTTCCGACGCCAAGCGCCGGATTTGCTCGTAACAATAGGTGTCATCTTATACTGCGATTTCAACTGGGACTACTCGGGACAGCTCTGCATGGGGGGAATCCAGTCTTGGAAGCAAATACGTCCATCCCTTCATCACCGCTCCCTCCCCTTTTACCGGGCATCGCCGGGTCTGGAAAAATGGGATTCTCCGACCCAGCAAGCTTTCCGGCGTCGGATTCGACCTCGCCAGCCTACGGGCGGAAGATGGGGTGGCAAGTGACAATCCGGTGGCAATGTGCCTCAGGAAACGTCGACGACACACACTAGGTCCACTTTGTCAGGCGTTGTGAATCAACTATCTTCGACGGGCGAGATCGGCGCAATTCCTTAGACTTGACCGGCATCGGACGCTAAAAGAAACACCCCCTTCTTCCTGGGGTGTTTACAGAACTCCTTCAACAGCCCCGCCATCGCTGCCAGTCGCCCAAGACAAGTTTCGTAAACCACCGGCAGTCGTTCGATCTGGGTCCGTGCCTTGACATAGGCCTGATCCCGTTGATGAAGAGGAAGCGATTCAGGGGAACAGAAGTCATTCAGCGTGATTTTTCCCCGTGCGTGCTCATCAGGATACGGGACACCAGTCAATTCCGCCCGGACGGTGTTCGATTGCTTCTCCAGACTCCTAAGGTATTTCATAGCGATCTTTTCCAAGGCAACGCGGTCTGCCCGGGTGCGAGCATGTCTCGAGACGCTATCCAAAACCCGTAAAGATAGAGTCATCTCGGCCTGAAAACCGATCGTCGATTTCATCTTGGCTAGAGCCATCAACATTCGTTGAGACTCTTTGAATTGTTCTTCATAATTCGTGGCTACTCCCACCCAAGGCGTTACCCGAATCATGGAGCAACCGGATGTCCGCCAGGTCTTGGACTGCGCCAGCCCTCTGGCGCTTTGGAATCGGCCATGAATCGGACGATGGCCAGAGTTTCTTCACGCGCTCTTCAGACTCCGGAGACCCGTTGCAACAACTTCAACCCATCGCCTTTAATCTCGGTACACGACGGCAGGGGACTAATCGCTGACCGCACCCTCCTGAATCATCCCAAAAACAAATCGGCGGAAACGCAAAAGCGTTCGGACAGAGTCCGTACGTGCGCCAGGGTCAATTGACGTTCGCCCCGGAGTATCATCGCACCCAGGGTCCGGTGCACGCCAAGCAAACGTGATAAGTCCGCGCCGGTCATGGCGTTTTCATCTAGAAGATGCTGCAAAGCGTCGATGGCAGTTACCGAAAGCCGGTTGGTTTTCGCTTGTTCCCGTTCGTAGTCCTCAATCAGGCGACAAAGAAGGTCAAAGTAGTCCTCTTGATCGGGCGTTAATTCATGCCCTGCCATGGCGTCGGTGATTTCGGCCACATTTTCCAGACCCACCTTATCATGAATGGGACGTGGCATCAGTAGTCGGCAAAGGCTCGCGTAATCCTGGGGAAGGGCTTCGAATGCTGACTTGGAATGTGTCGATTTCATAAGGTCGCTTTCCAAAGGTCCTTGCTATATTCCGCGTGTGTCATGAATCGCAAAACATAGACAATTTCACGATTGTAGTGAACTGCCACTATTAGCCGGAACTCGTTTCGTCTAATATTAAATACCAATACTCTGCGTCCGCTTCCCACTTCCACCAAATCGGTTTCTGGATAGGTCTTGCGCAAGTCCACCAAATTGCGCCATTCGGCCATTCGGACCGTCTTGCGCCAGACCTCCAGATGCCGTGCCGCTTGGGCATGCTTCTTGCCTGACGCCAACAGGAACGCCTCTTTGACGATGCGCACGAATACAAAATGTCTGCTTGAGCCCGACCTGTCAACCGGGGCATGTTTTCGCATTGAATTTCCCGCTCAACCAGAATCCTCTACGCTAAAACCATGTACCGACATTTCATCACCCTATCCGCCGTTCTCCTCTTTGCTGGCTGCGCCACTCACGACGACGAAGGCGGGATGGAAGTCAGCCTGGTCAATATAGCCGGTGGTACCGGGGGCGGACTTGGAGAAGCGGCTCTGAATTGCGAAGTGCGCCTGCAAAATGGCTCTCCCGAGGCACTTACTGTGGAGGGCGGACGCCATCGAATCTACCTCAACGGCATCTACATCGGCGAGGGGTTGAATAACGAAACGGTGGAGGTCCCTCGCCTCGGTACAACGACCCAGCACCTCACTGTCTACCTCAGCACTCTCCGGATGGCGGGGTCGATGGTGAAAATCTATGAGGAACACCGCGCTGACTACCGCTTGGAAAGCACCCTGTACACCCGCCATAATGGACACGCTCACTCCATCAAAATTGTCCGCAGTGGCACGCTTAACATGGACGCTTTGGCGCAGCCGATGACAACCCAACCTACTTTACACCCATGAATTTCATGCGGCGGTTGCTGTCGCTAGAAACGATAGTGTGGGTTTGGTTTCTATGCCTCTTCCAGACCGGGTTTGCCCAGTCCCCGCCGAATGCCGACTGGCATTCCTTCGCCACCAACGGCTTTCCCGATATCTTCGTCTGGGCCGATACCTGCAATGTCTACGCCCTCCGCGACCATGATTCCGCTCTTTTGGTCAATCTGGGCGACGGCAGCTGTCTTTCGCACCTAGCCGAAATTGGTGTACGACAGATCGATTGGGTCTTATTGACCGATCACCATCGGGAGGAGAGTCAGGGCCTCGCCAACTTGGACCTGACCAGGATTCAAGTTGGCGCGCCAGAAGCGGAGCGAAGCCTGCTGGAGCACCCCGATTCATTTCGCAAGATGCGCCCGTCGCTGAGCGATCCCTTTACGGTTCACAGCGCCAGTTACGCCCGCCCGGCTATCCGCCCGATACACCTCAGCCGTGGCTTTGCCAAGGCAGACACGTTCGAATGGCACGGACGCGCGATTCGCTGCGAGGAGACCAAGGGGAACAGCCCCGGCGGAATGTCCTACCTCCTACAACAAAACGGCCATTGGCTGGCATTTTCTGGTGATGTGATGCGCGAAGACGCCCGGATGAACAACTACTTCGATAGCGAGTGGGATTACAGCTTCGGCACCGGCATTTACGCCTTGCACGATGCAGCGGCGTGGCTGGTGGGATATGACCCGGCTTACCTTTTTCCGGCTCACGGGCCCGCCATCCCCAACGCCAAATCCCAATTGGACGCCTATCAGCGCAAATTGGAGAAACTCGAACAAATGGTCCTGCGCGGCTATAGTATATCCCGCTTTGCCGGTTCTGATCAGGACCGTGTCTCCAAACCGACCGCTGTTCCCAATATCTGGCAGGTCAGCCCCCACCTGTATAAATTCAAGGCGCAAAACTTTTGGCCCAATTTTCACATGCTGCTGGCCGATTCGGGTCACGCGTTGGTGATTGACTGTGGATTATTTGATGAGGCCTATCTGGACCAGGCCCTGGAAGGCATGCGCCAAAAGCTCGGGCTAAAAGCCATCGATGCCGTCATCATTACCCATATGCACGGCGACCATATGTTGGAAGCTCCCCACTTGCATGAGAAATGGGGTGCCCAGATATGGGCGCTCGACAACATGGTCGATAAGTGTGAACACCCGGATTGGTTCGAGTACGCAGCACCGGTGGTGTCCTATGGCAAGGGGCTCACCGGAGTGCATATTGACCGCGCCATTCGCAAGGAAGGGGAAACCATCGACTGGGAAGGCTTCAAGCTGGCGATTGAGTGGATGCCCGGTCAAACCGAGTTTGCTCTCGGAGTCCACGGCATCATTGACGGTATGAAGGTTCTCTTCACCGGCGACAATATCGACGGCAACCCGGAAGACCCCACTCAGAATGGTCACGAAGCCTTCGTAGCCCGCAACAGCGGTATTCTTGAGGAAGGGTATATTTACGGGGCGGAACTGATGACCCGGGTGCAACCCGATCTCCTGCTGGCCGGTCATTCCTGGGCCATTGCCCATCCCAAGCCCCTGATTGAACGATACCGTGCTTGGGCTTACGAGATGCGGGACGTCCTGCGCGGCCTCAGCACCGACGAAGACTACCGTTATTGGTTCGATCCGTTCTGGGTCCGGGCCCAGCCGTACCGCACCAGTCTTCCCGCCGACGCTGCCGCTGAAATCGAAATCCACGTTCGCAACTTCCGCTCCCGACCGCAATCACACCACATTGAAATCCACACTCCCTCAGAGATAAAGGTGGAACCTGCGGTTCTGGACGGACAACTTCCGGCAAATGGCCGCGCCTCTTTTCCGGTTAAGGTCCGTCGCTTGTCCGGTTCCCAACCCGGCGTGCGGATCGTCGGCCTGGACATCACCCTCGACGGCCATCGTTACGGCGAATGGTTTGATTTCGTGGTCGATGTGGTTGAAGGGCAATAGGGTAAATAAGAGCTTTGACGCACGACTGTTTGGCGTTAGACGTTCCAAAAGGATTCCTACCCTCCAATGTCGATTTCTTTCTTCATTGCCGCAATTGCCCTCCTTGGGGGAGTGGGAGGTGTTCTGAATTGCGCCGTGACAGGAGAATTTGTTCTTCCGTCATTCGGCACCGCTAAGAGCGATAGGCGCAAAAAGGCTTGGCGTCCGGGATGGATTGGAAATGTAATCACCGGGGCAGGCGCGGCAGTCTTCGTTGGCATGGTTTATGGTCCTCTTGGTCAGGTCGCGTTGAATGCTTTGAAACCCGATGGCAAAGGCTCGGCCACGGAAAAGCACGGCAATTCTTGAACCGGGAGCGAACTGAAGATATGGGTGCCGAACTTGAACAGAAAAAAAAGGAGTTGCAATCGCTTCTTGTCCGCGTGCCGTCCACGGGATCGTTCGAGTCCGTGCCACTGACTGAGCAGATATACGAACTGGCGGTGGATATCCGAGATCAAGAGCTCCGCGAGCGTGGCCTGTCTTTCCAATTACTGCCACAGCTTCATTAGACCTCCTTGTTGGCAGGATTTCGGGATAGGTGTTCAATTGCTTGTCGGTGAAACGACGCGATTCGTCGGATCGGCGTCGACTCACATCGGCTACTGGGATTGATGCCGCTCCGCTTTCGTAGTCGCCGCTCGTGAGGCGGCGCTAACTCTACGCGGCTGAAGCCCGGTCTGGGGCAGATCGGCGGGTTCAACGGCTTTGGGGATTGGAGCTCGGGCAAGGGGCTCTCGAAGTGTTTTGGGGTCCCGGTCTATCTCCCCGCCTTTCTGCTCGGGAACGGGTTATGGCCTCGTGGGATCAGCGTCGCCTGACGAGCGACGGCTACGAGGGCCATCCCCTTCACCCATGCGATCACACGACAAATCGGTGGTTTACGCCGCCGTCGATCAAGAAAACGCTCGGTTGGAAGCGGAACTTAAGAAGTTAAAGGAGGAGTTGCCCAACGACCTGAAGGCAACCCTGGAAGCCAAACATCGCGCCACGAGCATCCGCTGTGTCAATAATATGAAGCAGTTGGGATTGGCGGTTCGCATCTACGCCACAGACTATAGCGATGACTTTCCATCGGATCTAAAGTCCATCCTCCCATACGCCAATGCATCCAAGATATTGCGTTGTCCCGAGGATGGAGATCGTCCCGAAGTGTCCATCGATGATTTGAAGTTGCAAACCGTGGAACAGGTCGCGTCTTTTTCCAGTTATCAATTCCTGGCTCCGGGACCTGGCAAACTGGAGACCGACCCCAATCGAGTCATGTTTCGTTGTCCCATCCACGGCCACGTCACATTGTGCGACGGTTCCGTGCAGCAGATTCCATTGGATTCGACGAACTTGGTTCGCATCGATGGTAAATTGTATCTCAGCCGCTAATTCCTCGATATTTCCCGCGCGTTCACCATGAAGATGATTCCATTTGCCGGTGTAATTTTGACGGCCCTGACGGTTGGAACCGCTCTCTTCGCCGTGCGGCAACAGGAACGACTGACCACTCTTCGTCATTCAAACGAGACTGGCGAAGTCCCGGCGGAACCGAAATCTGATGAAATCCATCCTGTCAGCTCGTCTTCCACGGATGGGGCTCTGACTCCCGCTGAGCATGATGAACTACTCAAACTTCGCGGTCAGGTCCGCCCCTTGCTCGATCAATTGGCGGAGCGCAAATCGGACACCAATCGACACGCTCGGTTGCTGAATCAAATCGAGGCTATTCAGAAAATCAAGGCTCCTCCGGGCCCCGGATATATACCAAGGGCAGAGGCTCGCAATCTCGGTAATGGGACCCCGAGGCGGCGATGGAGACCCTCCTATGGGCGATTCAGCACCGCGATACCAACGTTCTGTTTGGTGTGCTGGGTTCTCCCATGCGCGAGTCCATGGCGCAACAACTCGTCGATCAGGGAGCGGAGAAATTCTTTCAAGAGGCGTTTGCGTTAGGTGGCCTTCGCATTGTTGGTTCAAAACAGGTGGATGCGGAGACGTCCGAACTCACCTTCGAACCGCTCCCCGGAGAGTCCGCGACGGTCAAATTCCATCGCGAAAACAACGGGTGGGTGATGGCACCGTAAAAAATCGGCCCTTTGGGAATATGTGCACTCTGCAGCCCCAAGGGGGGCGAAATGTGATAGCCCGGGGCAACTCGCCCTGGGTACGATTTCCGCGATGAATTTCAGCCCTGAAGGGGCGAAAGTCGTTTGTAGCCCTCTTACGCATAATGAGAAAGCCCCTCCAAAAACAGGCCAAACACCAAAACCTGAGGCACCGTTAATAGCAAACCCAACGCCAGGAGCCAAACCGTCCCGCGTCGCAATCGCCAAAGCCTCACCAGAGCGGCAAAACTCATAAGTGGGCAAAAAGTTAAGACCTCATAATAAAAGAGCGGGAAAGAATCAAAGCCATTTTTCCCTTGCCCTTGCACAAAAATGGCGCAAGCCAAACCGCAGGCGGCACAATATACACCTATTAAAAAACAAAGGATGGCTTGCTGTTTTCCGACGCCGGTCATGGCCCAATCTTTGGCGTCAAACCCCGAAACTCCAACAGCTTCGCCACATATTTACCCAATAGGTCCGCCTCCAAATTCACCGAGTCGCCCACCTGGCGCTCCCGCAAAGAGGTTACCTCATAGGTATGAGGTATAATCCACAACCCAAATCCCATAGGCTGGACGTGCGACACGGTCAAACTGATACCGTCCACACAGATCGAACCTTTAGGGATCAGGTAAGGAAGCACTTCCGTCGGTGCACGGATTTCCAAAAGGTGATCCGCCCCCTGACGCTCCCACCGCTCAATCGTCCCAGTCCCGTCCACGTGGCCGCTCACGAAATGCCCTCCCAGGCGACTGCTGGCCGACAACGCCCGTTCCAAATTCACCCGTGAACCCGCTTGGAGCTGGGCAAAACTGGTTCGTTTCCAGGTTTCCTCCAGTAAATCAAAGCGCAGCAACCATCCCGCTTCGGGACTCCCTTCCCAATACACTGCGGTCAAACAACAGCCATTGACCGAGATACTGTCTCCTAGCTGAACGTCGTTGCCCACCACCGTCGCCCGGATCGCCAGACGAATACCGTTGTCGGTCCGCACAATGGATTCAATCGTGCCTGCTTCTTCAACAATCCCGGTAAACATGGTTTAGTTCTCTATCGATTCGATGGCATCGACGGAAGGCGGAACGATGTTTGCCTCCAATAGCAAATCGTCTCCAACCATCTTGGTCTGAACGTCGGTCAAACGAGTTGTTTCAGCAAGCGATCGAGCTCCTTGTCCGCCGACCGCTTTGATTGAGTTCGCCCCACCCAGAATCAGGGGCGCATAAAAGAAGGCCACTCGCTGGGCCAAACCGGCGGAAATAAACGCTGCATGCACTTCACCGCCGCCTTCGACCAGCAGGCTGATGACGCCGTCTGATCCCAGTCGTATCAGCAGCCAGGCCAAGTCAATCCGTCCGCCTACAAGAGGTGCCTTCCAAACTGCAACGCGTTGCGCCAAGGCCTCCCGGCGCTCGGGTGGAGCGTTTTCGCCAACCACAATCACTGTTTGAGAGACAAACAGGTCTGTGATCAATTGCGACGTCAGCGGCGTTCGTGCCTGGGTATCCAATACCACTCGCCGTTTGCACGATGGCGGTCGTCGACCAAATCGAACGGTTAGTGCCGGGTCATCAGCCAGAACGGTCCCGATGCCGACCAGCACGGCATCATGGCTCTGGCGCAGTCGCATGACACGTCGACGGCTTTCAGGGCCGGTGATCCACTTGGATTCCCCGGTCGCGGTGGCGATCTTGCCGTCCAGGGTCATTCCTGCCTTCAGTGTCACTAGCGGCGTCCGGCGAACAATCCAATGATTGAAGCCGCGATTCAATTCGGTGGCGGCCTTCGCATTCACTCCCGTGATTACCGAGACGCCCCGCTCGCGCAGTAGGTCCAGTCCGCGTCCAGCATGTCGTGGATTGGGATCGGTGGCCCCAACTACCACCCGCGCAATGCCTGCTGCGAGGATGGCATTGGTGCAGGGCGGTGTGCGTCCATGGGTCGAGCAAGGCTCCAGAGTGACATAGAGGGTGGCTCCGGTGACCGGGTTCCCCCGCTGAGCGGCATCGCGAAGCGCCTCAATCTCGGCATGGGGTTGTCCAGCCCGATGATGCCATCCCTTGCCAATCTCCATGCTATTCCGGACCAGCACCGCTCCGACCATCGGATTGGGCGAGGTCTCACCCATCGCGCGTCGTGCCAAACGCAAGGCCATCCGCATCCAATGGGCGTCGGTCGGTGTTTCCATTCTGTTCTTAAATCAACCCCAAAGGGGTTGCGTAACAAAGCCCAGGGTAGCCCCGCCTGCGGGCCTACCCTGGGTCACGATTCGAATTATACCCAACCCCAACGGGGTTGCGCAGGGGAAGCGCTGGCACTCGTCGGGCTTTAGACCTGAAATCGGACCCAAACCCGCACTTCCCTCGGAATCTAAACTCATTTCGGAACAATCCCGAAAATAGCAAAAGCTCCTAAATAAACTCGTTGAACAACGCCTCCAGATGTTCCTGCCGACCACTCTCCAACCCCGACACCTCGCCGATCGCCAACGCATGCTTTTCACAATCGTCGAGCGTCGCCTGACCGCTGGTGATGGCGGCTCCGATCCCTGAGTCCCAAGTGCGATACCGGTTTTTGACGAACTCCGCCAGTCGACCGTCCTTGCGGATGCGGGCTGCAATCTTCAATCCACGGGCAAAGGCATCGATACCAGCAATGTGCGCGTAGAAAAGGTCTTCCAAGGTGAAGCTTTCCCGGCGGACCTTGGCGTCGAAATTGGTGCCGCCCTTGGTATAGCCGCCGTATTTGAGCAAGGTCAGCATCACTTGGCTGGTCAGATATAGGTCGGTTGGGAACTGGTCGGTGTCCCAGCCCAGAAATAGGTCACCCATGTTGGCGTCCAGCGAACCCAAGGCTCCTGCGGCTCCTGCCACTTCCATTTCATGCTGCATGGAGTGACCAGCCAGCGTGGCGTGGTTCGTCTCCAGGTTGAGCTTGAAGTGTTCCAGCAGGTTGTACTCGCGCAGGAAGTTCAGGCAGGCCGCAGCATCGGAATCGTATTGATGCTTGGTCGGCTCTTTCGGCTTCGGTTCGATCAGGAACTGGCCATGGAAGCCGAGCTTCTTCTTGTAATCGACCGCCAGGTGCAGGAAGCGACCCAGTTGGTCCAGCTCCCGCTTCATGTCGGTGTTGAGCAGCGAGGCATAACCTTCGCGTCCGCCCCAGAACACGTAGCCCTCGCCACCCAGTTCGTGGGTCCATTCGATTGCCTTCTTGACCTGGGCAGCGGCAAAGCAAAAGACGTCGGCGTTGCAACTGGTCGCCGCCCCGTGCATGTAGCGCGGATGAACAAAGTTTTGGGCCGTACCCCAGAGCAGTTTCACGCCCGTATCAGCCTGAAGCTTCTTCAGTTCGCTGGCGACTGCGTCGAAATTACGGTTCGACTCCGCCAGTGTGGCCCCATGAGGGGCGACATCGCGATCGTGCCAAGCATAGAACGGAACGCCCAGCTTCTGGACGAATTCAAACAAAGCCCGAGCCCGGAGGATGGCTTCGCTGACGGTTCCCTCTCCGGTCTGCCAAGGGCGATTGGCGGTACCCCAGCCAAACATATCCCCACCGGTGCCGCGCATGGTGTGCCAGTACACCACCGAGAAGCGGAAATGCTCGGCCATCGTCTTACCCTCGACGACTTCGG
>CAILNN010000010.1 GCA_903835555.1 uncultured Verrucomicrobiota bacterium | reverse complement strand
GGCAAGACTGGTCAACGACCCGTAGACACGCTCGGCATTACAGTGGTCGCAATCGGTATTTCGCGGGCCAACCAGCAATCCTTAGCATCGGGTGGCAACGGCATTCTCGACAGTGACGGTGCACTCCGGAATGGCTGGGAACAGGTCTTGGAAGCCCTTTACGATTTTCTAGTATGGAATGGGGTTTGCGGCGCGCTCGACTATCAGTTCGTTGCCAACCCGGCGTTTAACTGAGACCGGGGGCCCTAGGGTTTGCCTTCGTTGGCGGTTTCATTGAGCCTGATCCGATCTCTCAGCCGGGGCGCTGAAGCAACTCACTGGGAAGGCAATTCCGCCCAAGATTCGGGGCCTTAGATGACATTTGAATCCCTCCGGTGGCGTTCGACACCAGCGGAATTCTGGTGATCGGAAGACGGCGGTCTCAGGCTCTCGGAAGAGTATGGTCAATGGCCGCCCAATATTGCAGAAGGCCTGAGTTTTGAGTATTTCCGGCTGCAATCGGTTCTTGAATCACTTTTTCCACCACTACAGGAGGGATTTCCGCTGACCTACGAGGTTTTTGAAGGCAATCGCAACGATGCCAGTACCCTCGACCACATTGTTGACCAGGTCCGCAGTTGTCACGGTGCTACCGGACGCCTGTGGGTGTTCGACCGGGGTATTGTCAGCGAGGAAAATCTCCAACGCCTCCGAGAGAGAGGAAATTCGTACCTGGTGGGCACTCTGGTTTTATTCTTTCGTCCTTGGCTTGACATCAGGATTGGCCTCCAGGCGCTTCAGATAGAGTTGTAGGGCTTCGCCCAAGGTCATCTGTCCTCGACCCCGCTGAACCGCCAACTGGCGCTGGGATGCCTGCCGTTGCTTCTTTTCTTTGTCGTTCAGACAGAGTTTGGCTACGGAAAGGACGTCGGTCTTCAGGCTGCGGCGAATCAAGCGTCCCTGAACTCGGACACGAAAATAGTACATTCCGTTGGGGCGATAACGGATGAGGTTGGCAAAGTTCGTCTTTTGCCAGTCACTTGATGCGTCGGAAGGGTCGGAATGGACGCACTTGGGCTCCATTTTCACAAACCAGTATACAAAAGCAGTATACAACGGGCAAATTCTTAGCCCCTGAATCGCTGTAAGTGTCTGCTGGAGAATGGTGCATCCGCAAGGAGTTGAACCTTGAACCTTCTGATCCGTAGTCAGGTAGGGTACGGGGGGGCGGACCAATGAATTGCCAATAATTCCGGCACCTCATTTATCCGCCGTTACCGGTAAATATAGCGATTTTCCGCGACAATCCATTTCCCCTTTTCCATTGCTTGGCCACTGCCAACGGGCTAGGTCCATTGCGCTAGGTCACCCGAAATAACCCCGGGTGGAACACTTAAGTTGTACCAGACATGTACCAGGCTACAGATTCATTCAGTCACCGGTTTTTCCATCGAGGAAAACCCCATTCGATTTTCAAGCGTCGCAATGCGGTGGACGCGCCCTATTACGTCCGGATTCAGCAGGGCAAGAAGCAGTTCAAACAGTCGCTTGAAACCAACTCCCGCCCGGACGCGATCGCACGAGCCAAGGTTTTCATCGATGCGGTATCTACCGAGAAGTGGAAGGACGTGGAAAAACTCAAGGTCCGAACTCGGGCCTCCATGCTTGCCCCCGTTCTAGCCGTCTACAAGGAAAAGGCCATTGGCCAAAGGGAGACAATTCGGAACAACTCCTCGTCAATGCTCCTGATCATCCGGACTGCTTCTGGCAAGGAAGTTGACCCAGAAAAGGTGTCGTTATCGGACTTGACCGAGACCCTCGTGACTCAGTTTCAAGACGCCATGCGGTTGCGGTATTGCCAGGAAGCAAAACCGAATGACACCGATCAGCGTATCGCCCGCGAACGTGCTGACCGTTCAAGCCGGTCAATCGTCCGCCAAGCCCGTAGCCTCTTCAACCGGACGACCGACATCCTTCGCCACTACAAGGAAGCCGAAATCACTATTCCTGACACCATCCAAGGTTTCATGGGGCAGAAGCTTCGGGGGAAGTCCACCAAGCGAGAATACCTAGCGCCGGACGACAAGGTCATCGCCGCGGCATTCAGCGAGATCGAAAAACTCCGCGACCTCGACCCGAATGTCTACCAGGCCTTCTGGCTGGCGGTCGGGGCAGGACTTCGGAAAGGTGAGATTCGACGAGTCCGATGGGACCACGTCATTGAACGCGACGGTACCTGGTGGATATCAGGCGGCCTTGGGAAGGACGGAAACCGGATTGAAGTTCCGTTCCAATCGCGGGCTATCGAAAAACTGATGCCATTCCGCAAAACCGAAGGGATGATCATATCGGAAGGCGGTTTCGATTGGGCGGTGCGATTGAACTCATTCCTGACCGATCAAGGCTGGAAAACCGAAAAGAAGATGCATGAATTGAGGGCGTACGTCGGGTCCCTCATCTACCAACTGACCCCGATTGGCGCGATGAAGTTTATGCGGCATACCAGCATCAAGGTGACCGAGACCTTTTACTGCCGCTACCAAACCGCCGCGAAACCCGTTAATGTTCTTTGACGGGGTAGTCGGACTTGATTTCCCTGGCGGCCATAAAGTCTTCAAGGGAACGACGGTCAATCACGATTCGGTTCCCAAGCCGGAAGCCACTCAGGTGCCCGGCCTTCACCTGGTCCTTGACCCACCGTGTCGACATGTCAAGTGATCTCGCTACATTTCCTACTTCGATGTAGCCGGTTACTTTATTCGGTAGTGGTTTTATCCCATACTCACTTTCTGTCGCATCACTTGCTAGCATGGACGGTTACGATCATATTACGCGAAAAGCAAGAAATTAGGAGAACTAATCAGGTGAAGTTACGAAAAAAGCCTGCCTGCCAGGGGCGCGATAGGCTTTCAAGATTGACAAGATTCGTTACGTCAGTCGGTCGGGGGTTCTGACCGTGCGTCGACCGGCACCAAATCCTTCGGCTTGTTTTTTGCGCCGGGTGGTCGTCCACGGCGTTTCGCGGCTTCCACCGCCAAGGGACGGGACTTTACGCCTGTTTCCGCTTGTGACGTGGTAGCGCCGGGTTCTTGCCCGGCCTCGGGGGTGTCGAGATGACGGGACGGATTCAACAATCGTTCTAGTGTGTCGGGACCACCATCTAGGGTGCCGTCCGGCTCTCCGTCATTGGAATCCGATGGTTCATTACCCGGAGAGGACGGAAATTTGACCGTGATTTCCTTCGAATCTTCCAGGACGCTAGAAGTGATTTTTCGCGGTTCTTCATCCATCGGGAGATCGAGTTGGTCGGGGTCCTCCAATTCAATCAAGCAATGGTCATTGAACGGCTCCGAAAAGCTGAGGGCGATCTTCAGCCGTGGGGTTGATGGCTCACTGAGGTCAACCTTGGCTTTGAACGTCAGATCGATCTCGGTCTTGGGGCTTTTACCGATCAATCGATTGATGTCCCGTTCATTCCGAACCCACAATTCCACCGCAGCTTTGCAGAATTGCTCTCTAAGTTTGATGTCTACCAGTTCACTCATTTTCGTTTTCTTTCGTTTCTATCCAGCTTG
Organism: uncultured Verrucomicrobiota bacterium; assembly: GCA_903835555.1. Classification (GTDB taxonomy): domain Bacteria; phylum Verrucomicrobiota; class Verrucomicrobiia; order Limisphaerales; family UBA9464; genus CAILNN01. The sequence goes on along the minus strand of CAILNN010000010.1, from coordinate 884 downwards.
GTGCCGGAAATTAGTCGTTGCCATCGCTGCCGGTCTCAGGTGACCGATGCCGTTGGCTTTGGCCCTCGACCTCGATGTAGGCCTCCATGTACTCCCGAAAGCGGTCCATCATGCGGTCGCCGACGACATTCGAGAACTCATGGATCGTAAGGTTGCTTGTGATGATTGTCGGGAGCCCTTCGTCGTAGCGGTGGGTCAGAATTCGATGGAGCACCGTCTCAACGTCGGCCCCGCCGCGGCTGATACCCAGGTCATCAATGACCAGAAGTGACACTTGCTCGCATTCAGAAACAATATCCGGGCGGTTCCGGTCGTCATAGCGTTCCGAAACGCAGGTCATCAATCGGGCCTGAGAAATGAATCGCCCCTTACCACATTCACGTAAAATGGAAACCGCTAGATGAGTCTTCCCGGTCCCTTTCGCAGAACCGCCTAGCGCCAAGCATCCCTTTTTCCTTCGGGCGTATTTCCGGCCTGCCGCCAAGGCCCTATGCTGCGATTCATTTATCGGCTCGTAGCCTTCAAACGTGCAGTGGAGCAGGTTTCGCGGTACGCCGATCGTTCTCAACCAGTCCGATCTTCCGGCAATTGCAGCGGCCTTCTTGCAACCCGGGCAATCCGTATATTCTAGGATTGGCTTGTCATTTAAATGGGTCTGTCGAGCCGAGGCATCCCAGTCAACTAATCGGGTAAATCGATGTGTCGAGCAATGGATAGCCGATGGTTTACCGACCGCGAATCGTTTGACCTTCGAGTAGGCTTCTTGCGTTCTTTTGTGGGCTTCCCGAAGCTGGGGAAATTCATCAAGCAATTCGGATACCGGAAAGCAATTGATCGAAGGGGTGAGAATAGTCATTTTATGTCGTTTCGTTTCGTTTTCGCTT
>CAILNN010000009.1 GCA_903835555.1 uncultured Verrucomicrobiota bacterium | reverse complement strand
CGGTTATTGACCAAGTCAGAGGTCGCGGCTTACGCGCATTGTACCACGCGCTGTATCGATAACTGGATGCGGCGCGGTTACCTTCCCTATTTCAAGATCGGGCGGACGGTCCGGTTCAAGGTCGCCGATGTAGAGGCCTACTTGAGCAACCATTTTCGGGTGGCACGGCGTTCGCGACCAGCCAAGGGCGTTGAGCCAGGTGCCGAGCAGCCGGGATATGGTTCAGGGTCTGCCATTAAAGCTGGTCAGGTTGGCGCGACGACGGAGGTCCGGTCTTTTTCGTCCGCGACCTCGGGAACATTCGGCGGGGTGATGGAAAACCATTTCGCCGCATCGTCGGGTCGCACCAACTCACGGTAGTTCGAGAAGATCATGCGTGGGGAATTTCCAGCTTCCAAGGCCACTTGAGCGACGTTTTGGACCTGTGCCACCCGATAGCTGATGAACGAGTGGCGCAAGGCGTTGTGCTTCCATTTGAAGGTTCCCGGCGGGGTCTCCTTCTTCCATTCGGCATCGACAGCTTCGGCAAGCCAAGCGAGCTGCTTTGCCATGCTGGCGTAAGGACAGACAGGTCCATTAGGCCGTTGGTGCGGTAGGAGCCATGCGTGCAAATTGTCCAGAATCGGCACCAAGCGGCGGCTTGCGGTTTTTGCCTTGCTGGCTTTGACCTCGATAAATCGATCTTTGAGGTGAATCTCCGACCAATCGAGTCGTGCTATCTCGGCGTGCCGAAGTCCCGCGAACGCCCCGATGGCCAAGAATGGCACCATTACGGGTTCGGCCAATCGCAGGAGCCGATCCATTTCGTCAGGGCTAAAGATTTCAATGCTCCCCTCACCTACCTTGGCCAACGCGACCGACTCCACGTCGGTCCCGCCTTTTTCGACGTAGCCCCGGGTCTCGGCGAAGTAGAACAGGGTGGCAATTGCCCGCCTATAGTTGTTGCGCGATCTGCCGGAGAGTTCGAGGGAGCGGAGGAAGTCTTCAATGTCCGAAACTGAAACCGTCGAGATGGTCGTTTTGAACGAACGGGCAAAACGTCCCAGGCGTCCGTCCAGGTCTTTCAGGTAAACCGCACTCACCCCGTCTAATCGCTTGGCCGCAAGCAACTCGTTGACGACTTGGGAAACGGTCCGCTGGGGACGATTGGATGGGTGGCGTTTGGCGTAATCCCGGACGGCTTCGAGAACGGATCCGCCCTTCAGCAATTTGACCGCCTCGGCGAATTCGATGGCAGCCATCTCCAACGGAATGTTGGTCGGGGCCAGCGCTGCAACGGCCCTTACGTAGGATAGTCGCTCCTGGCTGGAGAGCGTCAGGACGTCCAATTCGCCTGTCGAGAGCTTGTTGGCGACGGTCTCGGCTTCCGTGACGGCCAAATCGAGGTCGGCAAATGTCTTTCGGACCCGTTTCTTACCAAGGTAGTGGACCACGGTAAACGATTCGCAGCCTTGGGAGGGGGTTCGGTAGATTTTGACGACCGTGTGCCCCCGTTTGACCGTCATGGGAAACTTCGCCTTCGACACGGGGCGAATTTGTCAGGAATCTGTCAGGAAAAAAATGAAAAACTCGATTTTCGGCCTAAAAGCTGGTGGAGGCGGCGGGAGTTGAACCCGCGTCCTTGGCAAGCTTGCTTGCAACGAACTACATGCTTAGTGAATCGTATGTTTTCTACGGAACCGTGACGGACTCACGGCGACCGGTTCCGCCTAGTTCGCATGAAATCGACGGCCATCGTCGCGCGATCTCCGCCGATGACCCAGCCTGCTAAATGCGTTCACTCCCGCCAGCAGACATCACAGGGTGAACGTCACGGCGCTTTAGGCCGCGAGAGCCAACTCTTCGTTAGCAATCAATGTTTTGACCCGATTTTTTACGAGGCCAACGGATCGTCCTCGGCATGCCGTCGCAGGCAGGTTTCCCAAGTCGAAACCAGTACGCCCCCCACGCTGACGGTCGCAACGTCGGTCTCGTGCAGGGGTAAGTCAAGCGGACGAGGCCTGGGGACCGGCTTTGAGACGTTCGGGGTCGGGCGAGGGACATCTCGCAGGATGGGAATGGGACGTGATTTCAGCCCTAACGATAATGTGGGACTGGTTTCCTAGGCCGTTGGCCTTGGCTGGTATGGGACCGCGCCGTTGGCGCTTGGAATTCTGGCGTGGTTCGGACCGCCGATGGCTCGAGGGAGTCTCACCCTACCGATGTTGCTTCACTTCAACAGGTTATGGTCGATGTACTTCTGGAGCAGAGTGCCATAGCTCCGGAGGGATTACTGAATCTTCAGCACCACCAGTTGCCTGGGATCGCGAGCTGCCAGTACGCCTTCTCCAATCGCGAAGGGACTGCGGGTGCCGGTACCCAAGACTTGGCTGCGTGCGAGTTCCTTGGGGGCTTTCTCCGAGGCTTCCAGGATAACCAATTCCCCACTTTCCAGCAAGAGCACGAGGTGATTCCCGCTTCGGGCCACGGTTCCGGCCCCGAAACCATCGAGCGACCAAGCCACCTTGCCGGTTGACCATTCTACACAACGAAAGGCGGGCTTGGATTCCGTGCGTCCGTGGAATCCGTAGAGGTAATTTCCCACCAAGACCGGAGTGGCGTAGTGGGCGGAGAGAGACGAATCACCCGTCCAGTTCGGTTTGGAGTCGCTTTGGGTCAGATTGAGAAGGACGGCACCGGTCCCGTAGCTGGCCGTTAGAAAAACTTCGTGGTCTTTGACCAACGGGCTCGCCGCATTGACCGAAGCATGTTGTCGCGAACGCCACGGGAAGCGGGGCCCGAGTTTTCCATCCGCAGGATGAACGGAGACGAGTCCGGCGCGGGTGAAGAAGAGCGCCAGGTCGTCGCTGCCGAGCTTCGCCATGACCGGTGAGGCGTAGCCCGCCTCGTCATCGGTCAGCTTCCAGGCAAGCGTTCCGTCCAGTGCTTTGAAGGCTCCCACACCTGCCCCTGCCCCGCCTATGTTCACCATCACCAACCCGCCAGATACGAGGGGCGAACTGGCCAGTCCAAAGAAGCCTTTGTCCGAGCTAAACCGGCTCAAGGTATCGACGTGCCACAATTCCTTGCCATCGGCCTGGTTGAGGCAGGTGAGTCGTCCTTCGGCTCCAAAAGTGAACACCTTGCTGTCACTGACTGCGGGGGAACCGCGCGGTCCGTCGTCGAAACCAAAATCATCGACATAATGCGTTGGATAGGCGGTTCGCCATTGAGTCTTGCCGTTGGTCAACTCAATGGATTCAACGACTTCTTCCCCTTCTTCCCGGGAATGCAGGATCAAGCGGCCTTGGGCGATAATTGGACCGCTGAATCCATGCCCCACTTTGCGTCCCCAGAGTTTGGCAGGACCAGCGCCGATGACGGTGGGGTTAACGGGATTCGTTGTTGAGCCATCTCGGTGCGGTCCCAAGAACTGGGGCCAGTCCTCGGCCAGGACGGTTATTCCCGTCGCGAGTAGGGCCACGCTGCGACGAAGTAAGAAAATGGCTCGCACAACCCAACGTTACCCCCCGGACGGCGGAATGGCAAAGGCGAGGTAGTTCCGGCTAACCCGGCTACCCCAGCAACACTTCCAGACATGCCGACCACGATGACGCCGCCAGAGCGTTGGGCCACCTGACAACTGTTTGATGACGGCCCCTTGCTGCCTTCGTCCTTGGGGTAAAGACTCGGCTCTCTGGTTCTGCCCCTTTCGACGCTCATTGGATGTGGTTCACTTTCGTTTTCGGCCTGCCTGTTCAATCGACACCCTGCTTACGCCCTCGCCTCACGGCTGCGGCGTGGATGTCGTTTCCCGTCGTGAACAGTTTAATTCGACGGATGGGACTTTCACCCACGTTGTTGATGGCTTCGCCAGCGCACACCCCTTTAGAGTTCAAACCATATTTCGACCACTACCCGGGGTAGGCCCCAAAGCGGGCCAACCCTGGGCTTTGTTCCTCAACCCCCTTTGGGGTTGACCGAACTTAAAGGCTGAACCGACCGATTTGGAGAACCGGTTAGCTAAACTCATTTCGGAGACATGCCGCCAGGTGTATGATGATTTATTTTACACTCGAGATGACTGAGCGTTGTATTTCGCCGCAATATGCACGCGCGTCGCTCCCAGCCCTGACTGTTTTGTCGGGTGCCTATAGGCAAAGCCTTTATGAAAACACGCCCTATTCCTTCGGAGCTTCGATGGCGAACGAGACCTTGTTGATCTTGTGGGCTTTCACGGTATCCAAAACCACCATGACGACACCGTGAGTCACATTTTGGTCAGCTTTGATATAAACCGGGAGGTTGGTATTGGCGGCCAGACGCTTGTCGAGTTCCTCCTCCAACTTGGGCAGGGTGTAATGGATTTTATCGACGGTATAGCTGCCATCCCGGCTGATATCGATGTTGAAGACGTCGGGTTTGGTGGCTGATTTTGGGGGTACAGCCGTGGGCAGGTCCATTTTTAATACCTGGAGCTTTTGCATGCTCAGGCTGACCATGATGAAGGAGGCGAGGAGGAAAAACATCACGTCGATCAACGGGATGATTTCAATTCGTGCCTTCTTGATGGAACCGAGGCCGCCGCTGGATCCGTGCATAGGTTATTGGGGTTTGGGGCTCACGGCAAAGGAGACTCGCTGGACGCCGGCCCGCCGTACGCGGTCCAGCACTTGATTGACGCGCCCGTGAAGCGTGGCTTGGTCCGCTGTGATGAATATGGGAGCGTTGGTGTTCTTCTTAAGGGCGTCAGCCAATTGAGAGTCCAACTGTTCGAAGGTAACGGCTTCTTTACCAATAGTCACCTGTCCGGATTTATCAACGCCGATATTAAAGATGTCTGGCTTAAAATCCGGCTTGGAGGTGACGGCAAGAGCCAAGTCCATCTTCTTGGTTGCGGCTTTTTGCATCGACAAGCTGACCATCATAAAAGACGCCAACAGGAAGAACATGACGTCGATTAATGGAATAATCTCGATCCGTGCCTTGCGGCGGGGGACAGGAGAGGAAAGCAGATGCATAGGACGTCCGGGACAATTCCTCGAACGCGCTTAGGAGAGCGACGCCGTCTCACGACGGAAGGTCATGGTGTCAAACCCGGACTGCTTAGCCCTGGCGACCATGACTTCGACGTTGGTAGCGGCGGTTTCCAAATCAAAAGTGAGCTTGGCCAGACGCTCATTGAAGTAGTTGAAGGGGAGCAGGCAGAAGATGGCTATTCCCAACCCACTGGCGGTGGCGATCAACGCTTCGCCGATGCCGCCAGAAACTGCGCCGACCGACAACTCGTTGCCTCCGACCGTGTGAAACGTGCTCATGATGCCGGTCACGGTGCCCAACAATCCCAGCAAAGGTGCCACGGTAATACAGGTGTCGATGATCATCAGGAATCTCCCGCCCCGCTTGATTTCAGCCCCGGCGGCAACTTTCAACGCGCCGGTCAATGAGCCGTGAACATGGCTCAAGCCTCGGTACATCATCCGAACCACGGGGTCCTCGGAGCCTTTGGAAAGCTCGAGGGCCGAACGAAAATCTCCGTTCTCCATCGACGCCAAAACCTTCTCCAGAACTTCGGCATCCCGCTTTCCCGATTCCCTCAACCACCAAAACAAGCGCTCTGTTACGACCGCCAGAGCCACGATGGAGACCACCAGGATGGGCCACATAATGGGGCCACCGGCCTTGAAGAAATCGACAATCGCGTTGGCAAAAATCATGGCAAAAATATTTTTAAAATTTAGTGAGTTTTAAGATCGTATTGGGAGGGGTTAACGAAGAACAAATTCAATCGGTACAAGGAATTCCCGGCGCTCGCCAGCAGGCCAATGCCAGAGACGCTTGACGCCGGAAGAAGCCGCGCGATCGAGCGAAAAAGAGCCGGAGCTCTCTTTCACTTCCACTTTTTCCGGTGTCCCGTCTGGCGTGACAATCACATACAGGGTGGTGGTTCCTGTTTCGTGCCGTAGAAGGGCATCGCGGGGGAATTCCACCTTCGGGTAGAATCCTCCATCATTTCTCGCCGAACCGGAAAAAACCTGGGGGCCGGAGGGCCGAGATGGAAGAGCCTTGGGCGCAACCCTTGGAGGAGGCGGTACGTAGCGAAAGTCTTTAGCAACAATTGTCGGTCCATTCACCGGCACTTCAAAAGCAACATTGGCGTTTGCGGGGGCCACGACCGTGGCAACCACTGGCGTCGGATCGTTGGGCTCGGAGGTGTCTTCCGTTTGATCTTGGGGCGTTTGAATCTGAGGCGCGGTATCAGGAGTAAAAACGGGGATGACTACCGGGGTGGTATCGACTGTGTCCAGGTGAAAAAGGAGTTCGGCAGGTTTCTTGGTGAGAAGAATGCCGATGGTCAATACCGATGCGCACACGGCATTCATCCAAGTCACTTTGCGCAGGGGGTCATAGTGGGTCTGCGGCAGGGACTCCCGGTTCAAGTCGTCGGTGACTCGAAGACTCGGCGAAGGAAGAGAATGGACCGCAGTGACGCTCATAGGCAGGCGAATGCTGGTTGTCGTATCGAGCGCAACGTTTGGGTGACCGTTGCGTAGCGAACTGATGGAGAATTTATGTCGAGACCCCTGAGCCGCAAGGGGGAAGTTGCATCTGGTCAAAAATTAACACAGCCGTTCATCCAAATCCAAGGCTCAATTTCCATCATATCGACATATCCGGATGCGTTGATTTCATCCTTGTCCATTTGTAGTCGATCCACCAAACTATCGCGGTGATTCGACCTATCCACGACTTGCATTCCGAATGCCGCATGGCTGGTAAACCGGCAATTTCAGTCGAATTTTTCCCACCGAAGACGGATGAAGGCGAGCGAAAGCTTTTGGCGGAGACTCTACCTGCCTTGCTGGCAGCAAAGCCCCATTATTGCTCGGTCACCTACGGAGCCGGCGGCAGCACGCGCGACAAGACGCTCGGGCTGGTCGAGCGAATCCAGAATGAATTCGACCTGACCGCGTTGATGCATCTAACCTGCGTGCATGCGACTCGCGAAGACTTGGTCCGAGTCATTCAGGATGCGTACAATCGGGGAATCCGGAATATTCTGGCACTCCGCGGCGACCCTCCGGGGGGCAGCCAAGAGTGGACAAAAACTGAAGGCGGACTTGAGTACTCGTATCAACTGGTGGAATTGCTCCGGGAAATTGGCGGTTTTAGCGTTGGAACAGCCGGTTTTCCTGAGGGGCATATCGCGCAGACAGGCGGCAAGATCGTCGATTGGGGGTATTTGGCCGAGAAGGTCAAAGCCGGTGCGCATTTCGTTGTCACTCAACTATTCTTTGATAATGCCGACTATTTTGCTTTCCGTGACTATCTAACCTCCAAGCTTGGAGTTGATGTGCCCTTGGTACCTGGGTTGTTACCCGTGGTTTCAGGATCACAGACCAAGAAATTCACCCAACTTTGCGGCGCTCGGCTTCCGAGTGCCTTTCTGGCCCGTTTGGAAAGCCTGGGGACTGACGATGCGGCGGTGACGGACTTCGGTATCGAGTATTGTGCGCAACAGTGCCGTGAATTGGTGGCCGGGGGTGCCCCTGGCGTTCACTTCTACACGCTGAATCGGGCGCATTCGACTTCTGCCGTGTTGAAGCTGCTCGGTTGGAATTGACAAAGGTTTCAGGATAAGCGGATATCCTGTTCATGAACCGGTATCGCTTCATGAATTGCCTGATGCGGCTTTTGTCAATCGGGATTTGGATTTACTCTTGGATCTGGCATTCGGTACGGGCTACTCCGGTGGTGGTGGCCACCTATAATGTCGAAAACTTTCATATTCGTCCGTACGGCAATCGTCCGGTAAAATCAGAGGCATCGCGGGCGAAGGTGGCTGAGGTGATCCTCGCCATTCGCCCCGACATTATCGCCATCCAGGAGATGGGAGAACTTGTCGCCTTCGAATCGTTGCAGGAAACGCTCCGAGGAGGCGGCTTATCTCTTCCTTTTCGCGAACATTTGGGAGGGTCCGATACCAATATCTTTGTCGCCATCTTGAGCCGGTTCCCGATTTTATCGAAATACCCTCATACCAACGATGGCTTCGTACTCGATGGACGCCGATTTCATTGCAGCCGATCGACCATTGAGGTCGTGATAGACGTCGATGGCCGACATCGCCTCACCGTTCTCACCACCCATTTGAAATCCAAACGCCCGGTTCCGTTTGCCGATGAAGCGGAGCTGCGCGAGCAGGAGGCGCGAATCCTTCGAGAACATGTCGACGCCCTCATGGCGAATCATTCTTCCGAGCCGTTCATCGTCTGTGGGGACTTTAATGATACTCCTGCAAGCAAACCCATTCGACTGCTGATGGCCACCGGTCGTCGTGCGCTCTTTGATCCCCGTCCGGCGGAGATGGGGCACGTCATTCCAACCGGTTCAGAACCCGAGAAGGAGGAACGCCGGATTACATGGACTCATTTTTACCCTGTCGACGATACCTACAGCCGAATTGATTACCTCTTAATGAGCCGATCGCTTCGGCCATTTTGGATACCGGAAAAGAGTTACGTCTTTGCCGGTCCAAACTGGGGCGAGGCCTCCGACCACCGTCCGGTGGTCTGCACTTTCGATTTTGATAAAAACTGAGTGGCGTGGCGGTTGGATGGCAGCATTCCACCCTCGGGGATCGGGTGACGGATAACTTGCGCGGCGGGCGCGGTTCGAACCGCCAGGCAGGTCTGGAGACCTGCGCTACGTCGAGCGGCGTCACCTTTTTCCATACTCGCCAGCACTCAAAGCGCGGGATCAGGAGTTCTGAGTCTTGGACTCCGGACGTCCTCTATCGATTTTACCTCGAAACCTAAAAATGCGACGGTGACCTCCTGCCTCTGTCGATTTCATGGCCGTTTCCAAAGCGCCCTTCAATGGAACGAAGTCAGAGCAGATGTCCCTGCTCTTCTCCTGGCGGCATTAGCTCGGCCAGCATGCTCTTGAATCCCCATCGACGATAACTCTCACGCAGATTCGGAACATGGCCTGTGCCGGGGACCAACGCCTCCAACTCCGTTCCACCGGGTAGTTCGGTCCAAAGTCGAATCATCAAGCGGTTGCGCCGGACGGCTTCCTCGGCGGCCAGAAGGTTTGTCCGCTGAGTTTCTGACTTAATCTCTCCGATCCGCTGATAAATGCCGTCGATACTTCCAAATCGCTTGAGCAACTCTGCGGCTGTCTTGGGGCCAATCCCGGAAGCACCGGGAATATTGTCAACAGCGTCTCCCACCAAACAAAGCCAATCGACCACCTGCCCCGGTTGAACGCCGGTTTTGGCCTCGACCTCGGCGGGTCCCCACAACCGTTCAACTTTATCGCCCGGGTTATAGAGGTGAATCCCGGGCTGAACCAACTGCATGAAATCTTTGTCGGCGCTGGCGACGACGGCTTCCCAACCACGTTCGACGGCCCGCTTGGCATAGGTGGCCAGCCAATCATCTGCTTCCGTTCCCTCCGCCGACCAACTCGCCAACCCCTTGTCCAACAGCCATTGCTGGATTTGAGGGAACTGCACTTCCAATGCCTCCGGCGTGGTGGGGCGATTGGCCTTATACCCAGGAAGGAGGGCGACTCGTTCGCTGGCAAGACCAGCATCCCAGGCAACCAGGATATGCGTCGGACGGATAAGTCCGCGCATTTTCTCGATCATCTTGATGAATCCGTAGATGGCGTTGGTCGGCGAGCCATCGGGGGCATTCAGCGAGCGGATGGCGAAAAAGGCTCGGTACGCATACGCATGACCGTCCACCAGCAAGAGGCGCGGACCCTTCGGTTCGGGAATTGCGGACATCGGCTTAACGCTGAGGGTCCTCCCGGCTCAGTCCAACCAAAAAATGCCCCTCAGATATCACGGTAGGCCGGGATATCGAAGACGGAAAAACGAGCCTCGGCCCGACAACGGTAGCAGGAGTTGCTTGGTATATCCGTCATCCACGGGAGCATTGGTGACGACACTCCAATTGGTGGACGTCAATGTGCCGAGGCTTTCCAAGCGGTAGGTACTGGCGGGAGATGGCCATTGCAGGAGGATGTCCTGCGGGTCAATGGAGAGTAGCTGCAACGTCGGCAGGGAGATGCCCACACTGACGGTTGCTTGATTCAATCCCCCCGAGGGAATGGGGGTCGCGGTACTGGCGGCTGCGGAAACGGATACGGTGGAAGGCTGTCCCGCTTGCACCAAAAGGGAGCCGCTGACGGTGCCCCCATTGGCAACTGCACCATATCGGTAGGTGACGGTGTTTCCTACGTGGTCCAAGTCCGAAGTCCCGGACGCCGACACAAATTTGAGCGAAGATGAGAATCCAACGGTCACGACGACATTACTGGCGGTGAGGGGGCCGCGATTATTGACCTGAAAATTGAAACCAAGCGGGGCATAAGCGATTCCTTGAGCGAGCGACGGACTGAGCTGGAGCCGCAAGTCCGAGGAAGTCCCAACGACAAACGACTGAATGGACGTCACGGTGCCGCTGGGTGTCGTCACCGTAATGGGCGCCGTGACCGCTCCGTTTGGCACGGTCGCGAGGAGGTTGGCTCCACTGACTTGAAAGGTCGCCGCGATGGCACCGAATGAAACCGATGTAGCCGATCCGAGATTAGACCCAAACAGGGTCACCGTGGTTCCGACCGGGCCAAAGGTCGGAGTGAAGTTATCGATGGTGGGCTGGGGTCCAAGGACCGTGAACGATGAGCTGCTGGTGGCCGTCCCGCCCGGCGTCGTCACTTGGAACTTGCCGGTAATTAGGCTGGACGGAGCAGAAACCTGAATCTGGGTGCTGCTGATGATCTGGAATCCGGACAGCGGAACGGACCCCAAGAGCACCTGCGACGCCGAGTCAAAGTTCCTTCCCACGAGGGTGATGGTTGTGCCCGGGGACCCTGATGGTGGTGAAAAGGAGTCGATGGACGGTGGGGCGTAAAAAAGGGCTGTCGTGGTGTTGGTGCCGTCGACGGTTGCCACAGTGATGGGAGCGGACTTGACTCCGACCGGAACAATGGCGTTGACCGTCAT
>CAILNN010000008.1 GCA_903835555.1 uncultured Verrucomicrobiota bacterium | reverse complement strand
GCCTCGTCCCAGCGGTAGGAAACTTCCAATTCCGGGTGATGCGCGTGGTACAGCCATTGATCAAAAAAGGATTCAAAGGATCGACCGGAAAGCTCATGGATGACCGCCCGCAGGTCTTCGGTTTGCACGTTGCGATAGGCGTGACGATTGAGATAGGTCTGGATGCAGCGGCGATAGAGGTCTTCGCCCAATTGGGACCGGAGCATGTGCAGGACCCAGCCGCCTTTGGGATAGGCCAGGTATCCAAAGACACTCATCGCGTCGCCGTAGTTATTGCGGACGATGGCGTTGGTATCATCGCCCTGCGCCAGGATTCCCCGGGCGTTGCCGTACAATTCGTAGATCAGGGCATCGCGCCCATGCTTGTGGCCGTGGAAAAGCGCCTCGTAGTAGGTGGCGAAGCCTTCGTTTAACCAGATATCGCTCCAATCCTTGCAAGTGACCAAGTCACCAAACCACTGATGAGCCATCTCATGCGCCACCAAAAGTTCGCTGCTGTGGATGTTCTCGGTCGCGTCGAGGAATAGCGTGGAGTCGGTCAGAGTGGTGGCGCTGGTGTTTTCCATCCCTCCCTCGACGAAGTCATTAACGCAGATCTGATCGTACTTCGCCCATGGGTAAGGCACTCCAATCTCTGTCTCAAAGAAGTCCATGATCTCGCGCGTATCACGGAACGAATTGGTAGCCTGGGTGATTTCGGAGGGGGGCGTCCAGAAGGTCAGCGGCACCTCGTGATACCGGTCTTCGAGTTTTTGAAAATAGCCGGCTACCAGCGTGATCAGGTAGCTGGAGTGCGGTTTTTCCTGGGACCAATGGAAGACCAGGAGTCCGGTTGCGGCGTCTTTTTCTGTTGAAACCAAACGCCCATTGGAGATGACCGTCATTCCTTCTGGGACACGGCAAGTCACCTCCGAGGAAAACTTTTCGTTGGGCGCATCGATCAACGGAAACCAGTAGCGGGAATCCTCGGCTTCACCTTGGGAAAAGAGGTGAGTATCCCCCGGCTTATACCCCATCTCAGGCGTGCGGAAGTAGATGCCTTTGGTCGGCTGTCCGGAGTAATGGACGGTCAATGTCGCCACCTTTTCCGGTGTGAGCGGCTTAGCAAACGTGATCACCACTTGGTCATCCTGGGCTTGCCACGCCTGAATCGGCTCGCTGGACGTGACTGACTGGATGGTCAGATCGACCGCATCGAGCTTGAGTTGAGTGACGGGATTGAGGCTGGGAGTGAACTGAATGCGGGCCTGACCATCGATGGTGCGGTTGGTAAAGTTGGGGGTGATATCGAGCTCGAAATGGCGGATATGAACCACGCGGTCGGGGGCATAGCGACGCTGGGGGCTTGCCGGATGGGGAGCGAGGGCTTGCGACTCTCCGGTTTGGCGAATGACCAATTCGGATTCAGCCGCATCAGCGATGGCGGCGTGCGTGGGTAGGGACCACGCGACTAAGCAGGCCAGTAGGAAAGGCGAGAGGAAGCTTGGGGAGACTTTTCGCACGGTTTTGCTTAACCGAGTGGGCAACCCGGGCGCAACCCATTTCGAGTGAATTCACGAGTTGGCCACCGTGATCAAATAACGCAGTTCGTCGCGCAATTCATCCTCGCTCGAAACGGTCTGCCGGATGTGTGCCTTAACGAGTTCGCGAAAGCGGAGCCGGAGCCGATGGATCGCGACCTTCATCGCGCCGTCGGACACGCCGATTTGCCTCGCCACGTCGGCTTGATCGAGTGTCGGCGAGTCACCGGTGAGCCATCCTTTGAGAGCATTGAACTGCGCAACCCTTCCCGTGCGCTCATGCTCCGCTGCCAACTCCGCAAGAGCTTGATCGAGCACGGCAAGACCCCACTGGCGATCAAACCACACATCGGGAATCGGATTGGCTGGTGCGGCAGCATCGAATCCGGGTGAAGTGTCGGTACCAAAATCGAGCGGTATGTGTTCGTGCTGTGCGCCGCGTTTGGCGGTGGATAGTCGGTCGCGCGTGTCAGCGAGAAAATGTTTGACCGCGCCGAGGACATATCCGCGAAAGCGTCCCTTCTCACGGTCGGCACCGGCGAGCCATTTTCCAGCCAGCAATCGCGCAAAGAACTCGTGGGTCAGATCGCGAGGGTCTCCCAGATCGTACGCAGTCCGCGCGATGTAAGCGTGAACCGGCGCATAATACGCCGCACATAGATTCGAGAGTGCCTCGCGGGCGCTAGGCGAATGCGTGCCCGCAGCGAGCACCTGTGTCCAGCGGGTAGTGAGAAAATGATCGCCTGGCGACGTCATAGCGCGGGTCATCGAGGCAGAGCCGATGTGGCATCGAGGGTCGCTTCACTGCCTTGATTTTGGGTAGCTGGGACGCGCGAAGTGCCAGAGCCCGCGAGTTCGTCGGTGACTTGTACGGTCATGGGCAAGCCGCCGATTCGGCAAAGCTCCGTCTCCCATTCGCGCTCGGTCTTGATGCTACCGAGGTAGGCCGTATCGCGAAGTTCGCGTGCCATCCGGTCAAAATCGCCGTCCATTTCTAGATAACTTTGATTATCGCCGACCCATTGTTGGATTCGGACACGATTGGGCCCGGTGGCGTACAGGAAGACACGGACGGTGGTCTTGAACAGTCGACGTTTGTCGCGCTCTGGCGAAAGGGTGAGTCCAGTGACACTTTGATTGTAACGGCGGACCACCGCGCATGGCCGCGAGGTCAACACCTCCCAGGTCACGTCCATGGAACTGCCGCTCCAAATGTGCGATACGCTGTTGATCGAAACCCATTTGGGATCGCCTTCGCGAATGGGAACGCTAGCAAGCAACAACGCCGTGAAGCGCGTGCCATTGGTCTCCGTCGCTTCCATGAGCGTGTGACGGCGTGGTACGATGGAAAGGGCATCGATCGGTTGGCTATACAAAACGTTTTCGAAAGCTTTCATCGCGAGTTCCCGAGTAGGAAAAGCAAACGCGATGTCCACATCCATTGGGCCGCTGACCTGGAACCACGGTTGATTGCCATACGAAGCCCGTGGCGTCACGAAAGTCCCCTGGAATTGTGAATTCGCCAGGCCCATTGGCATCACGGGGATGCCGTTTTGGATCGGATCACCGGGATTTTCCGGCCCATCCAGAACTACCCGTAGTTCACATGGGGACGATTGGTCCTGAATCTTGACACGCACGACGACATTGCGCCCGACGACTTTAAGCGGCATGACGGTCATGATTAACATACCACCGCTCTGCCCTCTGGTGAACGACGCGAATATCCACACCAAGACAATGCCTAATAATAGGCAAGCTGCGGCTATCGCCGCCGTCGCAGTGACCAAGCGCGAGCGGGAATTCTTTGGAGAAACGCCTTCGCTCCCGCTCGAAGCGGGTGTACCCGCGCTGCGGCTTACCCGACGCCATACCGCCCGGATGATAAATATATCTATCAAGACAATCAGGCTCAGGCCAACGAACCCGGGCAACACGGGGATGGGAAAAAGCGCTCGATCGCGAAATGGTAAAATCCAGTCGACCGGAATGGAAATGCCAACCATACGGAGCAACACCCACAGCAATCCATCCAACGCGAGCAGCGGAAAGAGCAGTCCGTCGAACACAGCCAGCCACAATCCATAAAGCTTCCCAGCCGAACGGTTGATTTGCGAAACGGCAAGCCAACCCAGAATCGTGGTTCCAAACGGTGCGGAAAAACCGAGCGGGATCAGGGTGAACATCAACGCATATTGCCACCCGGTCGGCCCGTGGTTGTCAGCGTCCTGCACTGTTAAAGTCGCCGTAAACATGCCCAAAAACGAGAGAAAGAAAAAGGGTATCCAGAGCGCCCCCACGATCGCTGTCCGCGAAAAGCGGGACCGACCGGGTGATGTTTCCGCGACTGTCTCAATTTGCGTTCGGAATTCACCCGCCGTCTGAAAGCGCAATTCCGGCTTTATCTCCAGAGCGCGCAGAACAATTTCATCGAGCCGTACGTCGATCTGCACACGCCGCGACGGCGGCTGCAAATTTGATGCGGGCAATTCACCCGTCAGCATTTCGTACAGCACGACGCCGAGGGAGTAGATATCGGCGCGATGGTCCGTGGTGCGATGCGCCTTTTGCTCGGGAGCCATGTATTGGGGCGTCCCTGCGGTTTGGCTTTCGGCAACGTCATCCTGAACATCCGTTGCGTTCAGCATCTTCGCGATACCAAAATCCGCGATTTTGACGCGTCCGTCTTTATCGAGCAGCAAGTTCTCCGGCTTGATATCCCGGTGCACGATGCCGTGTTCGTGGGCGAATTGCAGGGCCTCACAAACCGGCGGCACGATCGCCAGAGCCTGCTCGGGCCTGAAGCGACCCGCCTTCATCGCCTGGCGCAGGTTGACGCCGTCCACGAATTCCATGAGCAAAAAATAGAATCCGCCCGCCTGCCCGAAGTCGTGGATTGTCACGATGTTCGGATGATTCAGGGCAGCCAGCGCCTTCGCTTCGCGACTGAACCGCTCGGCAAATCGCGGGTCATTCACGCGTTCGGGAGCGAGAAGTTTCAAGGCCACCAGCCGATCGAGAGATTTCTGTCGTGCTTTGTAAACCACCCCCATGCCTCCGCGCCCGAGACACTCGACGATTTCAAGCTGGGGAAAATGCGGTGCTAGCTCCTGGAGAGTCGGAGATGGAACACTCGGCGCCGGTCCAGACGCCGCGCCCGTTGGCTCGGCCAGTCCGGCGAAAAGGCATTTGGGGCAAAGTCCCTGAGGCGATGTCGGCGGAATCCGGTTGCCGCAGTTTGGACAGCTCGGTTCTGACGCAACGGGATTATCGTTGGGAGGCATACTCTTTACTGAGGATTCCGGGCTGCCGGGTTACAAAAACAAGCAGACTTTCGGGCGCGCCAATTCACAATAACCAGTCGGGCGAATCGAGCTTCGGTAGTGAAGCAGCGGTTTCTGGCCCTATGACGAGGTTACTCCGGTCCGAAGCCCTATGGCTTCCACTGTCTTAACACGATCGGAACGAACCCCACCTCCAGTCCAGCGGGCGGCACGACCATGAGGGCGGGGTCCAATGTAGCTAGAATCCCGCCAGTCGGCGGTTTCATGAAGTTATCCGTCGTCGACCAGTGAGAATGGAGACTCTCAATTCGGGACTGTATCTGCTGTCGTAAAGCAGGCGACCAGAGGAATGGCTGAACGGCAGGCTGGTCGACAAATCGGTACCAGGCATAACTGACTTTTGAACCGTCGCTCAAAGTAACCACATTCGTGGGCGAACTGGGAGCGGGCGAATTCCAAGCGGCAGAAGCCGTGTAGGGCCCTCCCGACCCAAGCGGGCCGAAATCAAGATGTGGCAAAACAACATCGGACGGTAATTGGTTGCTGGAAATGGGAGTGTAGACATTGTTTTTCAACACGAAATATTCCGGAAAAACACCGGCCGGCCCTGTACCGGCCCACTTCAATCCAAGCGCCGTTCCCCCGCCTGGGGTGGTCAAGATGGCCGTGGCAACCGTATTTCCGAATCCCGTAACATTGAGATTGTTGGGTCCTCCAGTAAATCCGAGGACATTGGCGAATATGGGTGCAGGGAGACTTCCTGAAGAGTCAAATCGGGCGGTCACCGGATTCCCACCAGAAAACCACGATTGCACCGGATTGAAGAGGGCAGACTTGGAATACACCGTCATGTCCGTGGCCAGATAAGTGGCATTCAATCCATTGGTGGGAAACAACAGACGGGGAATGCGCGCATAGACATTCCCCGCTCCGTTGGTCTGGCTTTTCATCGGAACTGCACCGAATTCCATGGCCAGTGGATTCACAAGGCCCGGGCGACGGTCCAATCCTCTCCCAACGATGTTGGTGTAGACCTTGGAATACTGAGTCCAAAGTTCCGGAATATAAAATGCGATGGGTCCCTTATAGTTGGCGGCATTGATGAAGCAGGTCCAACTTTGGTCGCCCACCTTGTCGGTAGGGGGAATCAGAGGAAGGGCCATCCAGGCATATCCCAGGAATTCTCCTCCAGGAAGCCCTTGAAAGGTGAGTCCATCGGGCGGGACCAAAAGTCGATTGCTCAGTTGGGCAAGTCCCAATGCGTTGGTGGGCAGTGGCGACGTCTGGCCGAAGCCCCAACCGGGTGACGAGACTTCATGGAGATAACCATCGATGGTCCCATTCATTCGATATTTGGGGACCGCCGACGGGAATTGAGTCGAAACCCACGACCCAGCACTGCCTTCGATGGTTTGGAACAGATACCTCCAGTCACTGGACGCCTGACCGGGATTATTGATCCGGGTGGGGTTATCGGGGGCCAAAAGCGGTTGATTGAAGTCGGTATTGTCAGGAATCAGCCAGGTACCGGGCAATCCCACCTGAAAATCTGCCAGTGGACGGTCCAGAAGAGGCCAAACCGCCGTGTAAAAACTAAACCCAAAATCGTAACTGGGAGAAATGGGGAGGAAGAACGATGTGGAGATGTAGCCGTGAAAACGATCACTGGTAATGGTCGGAACCTGAGCATCTGTTTTGGAAAAAAACTCACCATCGAAATAAAAACCGGTCAGAAGATTGCCCAGGGGGCTCAGGTTAAAATTCAGACCGTTGGCTGAGTTTTGGTAGGGATTGGTTTGGTCCGTCAAAAGCAATTGATGGGGAAAATCCGGCGTGAGATTCCATTTCACCCCCGCCTGGTTGGTCCAAAGGAGTTGGGTCGCCGAACCCGGCTTTCGGATAATTGAACCCCGATGCCACGCGTTTTGAACCGGCAAGCGCTGATAATTCCCCAAAACATCGTTGATTCCCCAAATCGGCGGAGTAGACGGACTGGAAGCAGGGGGATTATACTGTTGAAGGGGAGTCGGTTGAGCGCGATAAAAGCGAGGTGTGCCCAAGTCTGCGGTCAAGTCGACCCAAGTATTGGAGGACGCGCTCAGCGCTAGGTTTGTGAACGTGCTCCAGAGCGTCAAAGCGCTCAGGTTGGTGGTGAATTGAACCAGATAATTATCCCCCACCGTCCCATCGGTCAGGGTAACTGACGGAGTCTCTTGCACCTGGACCGACAAGTGGTCCGCCGCTACCAGGCCCCAACCGATCCAGCAAACAGCCAGAACCCGAGCCCAGTGGGCCAACGAACGAAAACCCACCGTTCGAAAGCGGAGAAAAGCGGTAAGAACCTTGGGCGGCATGGGATTTCCCTACCTACTGATGAGCGACGGTGAAATCAAGTGCAAGGTGAGTTCCGGGCGGGCCTTGATTTCCAGGATTGACGAATCCCCGCCTGTGAGTTAACTCCTTCTTGACGGAGCACGGATCAAAGCCTTGTCCGTCAACAGAAAATCGGTTTTGTCGCGGGTTTCTTCAAAGAACGTCGCGAGATTAGTAATTGGACGTCGTTTTTGAGCGAAACGGAAGGGATTCAGTAGCCGCCGGACTTAGCCGGGGAGATTTTGGGCAAAATTTTTGGGTGGAATAGAATTTTTGCGTAGAATGATTGCACTGGTTTTTTTGGCAGATTTGTTGGGTGAATTTGTTTGGCGGATTAAATCATGGCGTGTTCGTCTATCGGTTAGGACACGGCCCTCTCAAGGCTGAAAGACGGGTTCGATTCCCGTACACGCTACCATTGATAGTCAACGAGTTACAGCAGCGTGCAGTGAAAGTGCAGTAAACTTCATTCCAAAGCCGGTTGCAAATCGCCGCCAAACGGACCTGAGACCAACCCAAGTCGACGACTTTCTCTTGCTTTCTCTGCAGTAGTTTCGCCAAAAGCCATTGCATCCGACAGTTCGGAGGAAAACGGGGAGTTGATCTCTGATCGGAGCTCGAAATCATTCACTCAGGCATTCGTTATTCGCTGTAGACCCCCCGTTGGGACCGAAGTGACCGCCACCCGTACGGATTCCGGACTCTGTGCTTGTGACCGGTTCACATCAGACTTGGAGGCGCAACAACGACTCCAGGATAACCGGAGCACCTGAGT
>CAILNN010000007.1 GCA_903835555.1 uncultured Verrucomicrobiota bacterium | reverse complement strand
GGTAACTTGTGCGGTTGTCCGCTGTGGCTTTAGCCGATCCGGTTCCGTGAATAAGGCACGAAGAATTCGCAGGACTTCCGGGCGGTCAATCTGGGCATTGGTGAACTCGTGCGTTTCTTGGACGGTGCCATTGAAGTTCGTGCGGATAATGAACCGGTCAAAATCGCAAACCACGAGCAAAGGCGGGTTTAAGAGGGATTCACGGTAACGGAGAAGCTGCTTGTAGGCTTCGTCCAGATTTTTGCCCTTGCCTTTGTACTCCCAAGCGAAGCACCCCTTTTTCCAGACGTCGGCAAAGCCTCTCTCGGTGGAAGTCGTTTCTCCCGTGGCGTCTTGGGTGCCAAAGAGTTCCCCGTCTTTGGTGACGTGCTTTTGGTAGCAAAAGGATTCGCCCTTTGGGTCTGCTTCCATGGGTGACGGAACCCCGAGCATCCGGCAAATTCCGTCAAAGTGCGATTGATAGGAGGCGGATTCCTTGGCGCTTGCTTTCGCCCAAATAGCTTTGAATTCGGCAGGGGTCATTTCGATGTCCGGCGGGGTCCGCCGGGGAGTCAGAGGATTCTACGGGCAGGAAGTCAGGGAAACAAGCAGGGAAACAAGCAGAGGTTGTTAAAAGACCGGGCGGTAAGCCCGGAAGCGGTCTGCCGGGTGACCTCTACGATTTCGGTTTCAACCTTGGAAGCGTGCCGATGGCTTCCCGAAGCAATCAGCCCATATGCGAGCGTGCGCTCGAGCAATTTTGCCCGTGCCGGAAATGACGGCGAGAGATGGACCAATTTGATGCCTTCCAATGGTTATGATGCGTCCCGAGATACGGTTATCCAGATAAATGGCTTGATCTATTTCGGAAATACGAGACTGACCCGGATGCGGTTTAATGAGGCGCGGCTACACGGCTGCGGTAATCAATGTTAAAACCGCCCGCGCCGCGCGATCACTCGCCCCCGGCGTTCCCAGCGTTTGGGTAATCGCACGGAGCCGCCCCCCTACTTGCTCTCTCAATCCAGGATTCTTGAGCCATTCGGATGCCATGGCAACGATCCGGTCCGGCGTAGCGTCATCCTGTATCAGCTCTGGAATCACCGGACTGCTGCCCGGTAAATCCGCCGAACCCACGCCGCAAGACAGTAAATTGGGCATCGCCAGATATCGAACGGTCACTAATCGCTTACCGATTTCAAAGGTAGGCTTGGAAGTTCGATAGAAGGCAATGGTCGGTACCGCATGCCACGCGCATTCCAAGGTGACTGTTCCGGTGCAAGCCAAGGCCAGGGTCGCCCGCATCAATGCCTCTGATAATCCGCCTCGCAGTACTTCAATAGACGGGTACTGGGATAGCAGGGTCGAAAAAGGACCAAGATCGAGGGAAGGCGGTAATATCAGTCGGGGCATTACACCAAACTCGCGTTTCAGCCGGTCACCTGCCTCCAGGACCAGGGGCAGGTGGCGAAATAGTTCGCCTTTTCGACTTCCAGGCAGCAAAGCGATTTCGTACGGAACGACCTCGCTTCGGATAGGTCCATGCTGATACCGATCCACCAGCGGATGACCGACAAACTCTACCGGGAGACTCGGAGCTTGTTGCCGATACCAATCCTTCTCAAACGGCAGAATGGAGAGCAACAAGTCATGGCTCTGGCTCATTCGCTGAGCTCGTCCGGGTCGTGACGCCCAGACCTGCGGCGACACATATTGGACAATCTTGGGCCGCCAGTTGTGGAACGGCCCGGCCATGCCAGAGACGGCGGCGCGTAGTTCCCGGGCCAAGCTGCCATTGAACCCAAAAAAATCGACGCCGATGAAAATGTCTGGCTGCCGCCGAATGGCCACTCTTAATAACGTATCCCGAATTTGCTTCAAACGGCGGTATTGCCCGTAAGTCGGTATGCCGATGAGCGCATGCCGCGTGAGATCAACCGACAACTCCACTCCCGCCGCCGCCATATTCGGACCGCCAGCTCCAAAAAACACCGGAGGAACCGGACCGGCAATCGCTCGAAACGAACGCACCCACTCAGCCGCCAGCAGATCGCCGCTGGCTTCGCCAGCCGACATCATAATGACCAACGGTTTCAACCTCCGAATGGTAACGAATGGTGCGCAACGGGGAAAGGGTCGTTTCTACGTTGGATAACCAAGTTCGTTCATCATTCCGACAGGGAAATCTGTGAGAATCGGCGTCGCACTGCGTTCGACCTCTCCAAAGCTCTCCGGAAAATCACCTTTGACTGTCATCGGTCTCCCGATAGCCTCAGTCCCCAAACTGAATTATGGCCAAGCTTTCTGTTCGTGATCTTGAGGTTGCCGGTAAACGGGTGTTCGTTCGAGTCGATTACAACGTGCCGATGGAGGAAAAGAACGGTACGATGGTGATTAACGATATCACCCGTATTCGTGAAACTCTTCCCACGCTCCAACTCCTCATCGACAAGGGGGCCAAGGTCATCCTCGCAGCTCACTTGGGGCGTCCCGACGGGAAGCGTGAACCGACTTTGAGCTTGAAGCCCGTGGCGGAAAAACTGTCGGAGTTGCTGGGTAAACCTGTTGCTTTTGCCAATGACTGCGTGGGGGAAGCCGCGGAGGCCGCTGCTGCCGCTCTTCCCGATGGCGGCGTTCTGTTGCTGGAGAACGTTCGCTTCCACGCCGAAGAAGAAGACAACGACCCGGTGTTTGCTGCGCGTCTTGCACGGTTAGCTGACGTCTACGTGAACGACGCCTTCGGCGCGGCCCATCGGGCTCACGCCTCGACCTCCGGAATTGGCCGCATCCTGCAGGCGTGGGGACGTCCCTCCGCCGCCGGCTTGTTGATGGAGCGTGAATTGAAGTTCCTTGGTGATGAGTTGGACCATCCGGCCCGCCCGTTCGTTGTGATCCTCGGCGGAGCCAAGGTTTCCGATAAAATCAAAGTGATCGATCGGTTGCTCGACAAAGCCGATACTGTCCTGATTGGCGGAGCCATGGCCTATACCTTTAAACTGGCCCACGGCGGCAAGACCGGTAAGAGCCTCATTGAAAAGGACCACACCGGAACCGCTCTGGCTGCCGAAGCCAAGGCCAAGAGCCGTAAGGTCGATTTCCATCTCCCTTCCGATACCGTGATCGCTACTCCAGTTGATACCGGTAAAGTCAACAAGAAGGGACGACCGGTTTATGACCTCCAAAATCCGCGTGTCGTTTCCGGCGATATCCCGGATGACTCCGAAGGATTCGATATTGGGCCGGAAACCGCCAAGGCCTATGCCTCCATCATTGCGGGTGCCAAGACGGTTTTATGGAACGGTCCGATGGGCATGTTTGAAGACGCTCGGTTTGCCGAGGGGACGAACGCCGTTGCCAAGGCCCTGGCCGAGGCGACAACCAAGCAAGGTGCAAAAACGATCATTGGCGGCGGCGACAGCGTGAAGGCGGTCAACAAAGCCGGACTGGACAGCCAGATGACTTTCATGAGCACGGGCGGTGGAGCCAGCCTGGAATTTCTTGAAGGCGTGCCGCTGCCCGGCTTGAGCGCCTTAGACAATAAGTAGGTTTGTTTGAATACACGCCCTGGTCAGGCGAAGGGAAAGCTCCCGGTCCGCGGTGGTTTGGGAGCTGCATCCTGCATGATCTGAAGCAGGCCGTGGTGGGTGATAAACCAGAAGACACCACCGGCGATGGTACAGCCCACAGCCGGTGCCAGAATACACATTGGTCCGAATCGAGAGTCTGAAAGTGCTCCGAGCCATCCACCCGTGCCAAAAGAAAGGAAGACTGCGAGAAGGAAGCGCAGCTTCCACCATTCCAATTGCCGATGGCGTATCCAATGCCCGAGCATTACACCAATATCGGTAACCACTCCCGTGACGTGGGTGGTCCGAATCAATAGTCCGCAATAGCTGCTGGCCGTGGCATTCTGCAATCCGCAGGCCATTGCCACTGCTGGAAGCGCCAGACGGTGCTGCATACTGAGTAAGGCGGTTGCGATTCCCAGCAAGGCTCCTTCCACCATCAGGGCGATGCCGTACGCCCGATTGGGAATCAGTTTCCAGGCACCAACCAATATTCCCGCCCCCATCGCACCGATCAAAAAACCCAGTATGATGGATAGCGATGCCCAGGCGTCCCGGAGCTTTCCATCCGCCAAGTAAATACCGAGATGTGACACCGCACCGGTCATATGGCTGACCGGTGACTGAAAAAAGCCGAGCATGGCTGAATTCACAAAACCGGCCGTACCAGCCAGCGCCATGGCTCCGGGCAAGAGATGACGGATCCGCTGATGCGCTTCGCGAGCATCCAGAGGTTGTCGTCCGGCGTAGGGCATGAGTGTCAGGGATAGGGAGACGGCTCCCTCTTACGAGTGCCAAACTAGACTGCTACCCACCCAAGAGCCAGTCTCGCAAAGGAAAAACGATCTCAATGCTACAGCCCCGACTTCCGTAGTTTTGGTGTAATCACCCGACGCTGATTCCTGACAGGTACGGGCAACAAATGATTTTGAACAAAAGGCCGTCAGGATTATCTCGCTTCTGCGACTCAACCTTAGGCCGGGAATCCATTCCCGACAGAAACGAGTCCCATGGGAAAATCATCGTCAGACCCTTCAGCTCCAAACTACCCCAATGCCTCGATCATCCCGAACTGCCACGACATGTCGCGGCTCACGTCGGAGGGGTTGGACCATCCACATTCGTGGCTGATGAGGTTCCGAATGGCGGTTCACCTTTTATTTTGTCGCCTGTGTCGCCGTTATGCCCGGCAACTTCGCTGGCTGCACTGTGCTGGCTCCATCGCCCCAAAAACAGCACATCCCCCAAAAAGCCTCCCCGAATCCGGACGCAACCGCCTAAAAGCAGCCCTAAAACAAGAACTCTCCGCCAATGCATCTCCCAATGTTAAATAACCATCTTTGAGTGAAAGCGAGGAGAGAAAGACTTTCCCCCTCCAACGTAGCGCAGCCTTTTTGCCTTGTAGGCTGCCGTTCCGCAGGTCTTCAAACCCGCTTGGCGGTCCGAACCACGAGTACTGTGTCAAAGTCCACCATGCCCCACGTTTTCCGGGCTTTCGCTTAGCGGAAACGCAGGTGACATTCGGGTTGCCTACCACTAGCATTCATCCAATATATGGCCGTGGCTGCTTCCCCAAAAGCTGATCTGGACCCTGAGCGATGGGTGGATGACCACGGTGATTACCTTTATCACTATGCCTTGTCGCGCTTGCGCGATCCGGTTCAAGCGGAGGACTTTGTCCAGGAATCTTTGCTGGCAGCCCTCAAGAACTACAAACGCTTTGAAGGACGGTCCACGGAGCGCAGTTGGTTAACCGGGATTCTCAAGAACAAGATTCTCGATCACTTTCGCAAGGCAGGTCGCGAGACTTCCTTCACCGACCTGGAGTTCTATCGCGACGAAGAAGAACAAACCTTCGAAAATCAGGCCTTTCCCGACCATTGGAACTCTGCAGCCGCGCCTACGGAATGGAATGCAGCTGGAGCGACCCTCGACAAAGAGGAATTCTGGCGGGTCTTCCACGAATGCAGCGGACACCTGCCCGATCGTATCGCCCGCGTTTTCCTATTGCGCGAAGTGGACGGAATGCCCAGTGCGGAGATTTGCTCCACCTTGAACATTACCGATAGTAATCTGTGGGTCATGCTCCATCGTGCCCGCATGGCCCTACGGCGGTGCATGGAAGTCAACTGGTTTGGTCTTTCCGACGGTACTGCGGAGGAAACGTGAAGCGAATTTACGCCTGGCTACGGTGGCGTGTGATACTCCTGCTGGCGGCGCTCACGCCCTCATGCCGAGAAATCACTGCTCGATGTTCCCAACAAATGGACGGAGGTCGCTCATGGAACTCTTGGTGGCAACTTCCCGTCCATTTTGCCATCTGTGCCGGGTGCCGACGCTACCTCCTGCAATTAGAGATGCTCCATCAAATCGCCTCAGCCGGTCATCTGCCTCCTTCATCAAATGATCTGGAAGCCGTCGCTCGAAAAGACCGACTCCGCCAGCGCCTTCGGTGCGAACGCCTTCCATCGGATAGTCATTAAACGGACACCACAGGCCCCGTTTCCATCAGCCTTCTCTTTCCGATTTGTCTGTTGCTTCTGATCCCTCCGTCGCTGCTGGCTCGGAGGCCGGACGAACGCTCAACCTCGAAACGCGCATGCCGTCCAAGGCTTCTATGAGTAGCTCGAAGCGTCCCACGGGAATAATCTGGCCTTCCCTCGGAAACCCGCCGACCAACGCCGTTACCCATCCGCCCACCGTGGTGACGCCCGGCATTTCGACCGTTTCTCCAGTAATATCCGCCAGCTCAAAAAGAGGCACCGTCCCGTCAATTTCCCACTCGTTCTCTCCCCGTTGAATGAGCCGCGGCTTTTCATGGTCAAACTCATCCTGAATTGGGCCAACCAATTGCTCCAAAATATCTTCGAGAGTCACCATGCCGGTGGTCCCACCGAATTCATCCACCACCAACGCCAGGTGAAGCTTTCGGTCTAGAAAGAATTGCAACAATCGTTCCAGTCGAGCTGTTTCGGGCACAAAAATCAATGGGCGGGCCACCGAAATAAGGTCCGCCCCTGTCCGTCCTCGCTTTCGTCGCGCGTAAAGGTCTTTTATATGGACGACGCCGAGCGTCTGATCGAGATCGCCGTGTTCACAGAGTGGGAAACGGGAATAGCGGCTCCGCTCCACCACCACCAGACACTCGGATAACGTCTTTGAGGTATCTAAATAAGTGATCTCCCGGCGAGGGCGCATAACTTCGGCGACAATACGTCGACGTAAATCGAGCGAATTCAGGACAATGGTCTGACTCAGTTCCAATCCCTGCTCTAGTTTTTGCCCTGCCAGAACCAGTCGGATTTCATCCACCGATTGCCCCGCCTCCTCCGATTCCGGGGATATCCCAAGACGCGCCAAGACCCAATCCGCCGCCGAATCGATCAGACCGATGAGCGGATAGGTGGCCCATTGAAAGGCTCGTAGCGGGCGCGAAACCCATAAGGCGACCGCTTCCGTTCGACGTAATGCAATCGCTTTGGGTACCAGTTCCCCACCCACAATCAAAACAAATGACATGATCAAGAATGCCAGTCCAAAAAGCAGTTGGTGCAGCCACTTCGCCTGTCCCAGTCCAATGCTGGTGAGCAATGGGGCGATGGCCGTATCGACCAGCGGTTCGACAAATTGGCCCAGCAACAGGCTCACCAAGGTAATCCCCACTTGCGTGGCCCCGATGACCTTGCTCAAGCGTGACTTCAATCGTCCTGCCGCCTCGGCCCTGCGTGAGCCCCGGCGTATCAACGCTTCGACCTGAGTGTGCCGAAGCTTGACCAGCGAGATCTCGGCAGCCACGAAAAAGCCGTTAATGAGAATCAAGAAGACGGCGAGCAGCCCCCTCTCGATACCTTCCATAAGGTGCTCTGAATTCATGTGAGCACACCTCCAAAAAGCGTGTCCAGAATGTCACCCAACGTGATGACACCCCAATCTCGCCGGTTGGCATCCACCACGATCGCCAGATGCTCTGCATTCCGTTGCATCCGGCGAAGCGCGTCCTCAAGTCGGGTCGACTCATCAAAGTAAACCGCCGGTCTCAATAAGTCCGCAGCCGTGCGAACTTCCGGTCGAGGCTCAGAATAGATGACATGGCGAAGGCTGACCACTCCGATGATCCGGCGATCAAGACCCGAATGGCTCCATACAGGCAATCGCGTATGAGCGCCTGCTTGGAATCGTTCAATTAGCTCCGCCACGGACGTGGTTGCTTCCACCGTATCGAATTTATTCAATGGACGCGCCAGTTGTCCGACGGTGCGGGTCTGAAGATCAAAAACCCGACCGATCAAGGTCCGTTCAGTCGGGTTCAACGCGGCACCCGATTCCACCATGACCGCCCGAAGTTCCTCACGATTTCCAAACACGCGCGTCGTCAATGGCAAACCGCCGGTCCAACGAAGCAATCCGGCCGCGAACGATTCGACAACCGAAACCAGTGGGGACAGAACCACGTGGGCCACCTGAAACCACACCACCAAGCGACTTGCCAACCTATCGGGTGCCAGCCGGAAAAGCTGTTTTGGAAGCAACTCGCACAACAGATAGAGGGCGAGTACAAAGCTGCTAAAAAGGATCCAGAATAGCCATGGCTCTTCTCCACAGTATCCGTGAAGGTCGGTGACGACGATGGCAACGGCCGCGAAATTTGCGATAGTATTCCCCACAAGCGTGGTCCACAGAAAATTCTCCGGACGATCCAGATAGCCGAGGAGCACCCGTGCCCTGGGACGCCCTTCCCGCAGCCATTGCCTGAGCCGGAGGCGGTTCAACGAAAGGACTGAAGTCTCCATCCCCGAAAGAAAAAAGGAGACAAGCAGCCAGAACAGCAACCCAACGTAATGAAACATCAAACCACTCATCCGGGACCTCCAATCCGCTCGATTTGCAGTTCACGGATGCGCCGTTGATCCGCCTGCTTCACCGTAAATCGCAATCCGCGAAAGGTGTAGGAAGCGCCAGGGGGAGGGACGATTTCGGCCAATTTGAGCACCAGCCCTCCCAAGGTCTCCACCTCCGCCACATCGCCCAGAGCAGGGTGTTCGCGACGAAAATCATCCAGGCGCATCAGTCCGTTCACACGCCATCGCCCAGGCCCCATCGCTTCCATGACAAACCCCACCGGTTCGCCCTCGCCACGGATCGGCCCTACCACGGCTTCAAGAATGTCTTCGAGCGTGACCAGTCCTGCGGTGGTCCCGAATTCGTCCAACACGATGGCCAGACCGCGTTGCTGCCGCTGCAGCGCTTGAAACAAGGCCAGCAGATTCATGCTTTCTGGGACAAAGGAAGGGAACTCCACTGCAGCGTCGAGTCCTTCGCCCGGATGCAGCAGAAAGGTTCGCGTATTTAAAACAGCGACAATGGTGTCCGGCGATTCATCATAGAGGGGGATACGATGATGCCGATGTTTACGGGCGGCCTTCACGAATTCCTCCTCGGTTAAATCGTCCGGAAGAATGATCATTTGTGCCCGCGGCTTCATCACTTCCCGCGCCATGCGTTGATCGAGCGAAAGGATTTGAAGAATCAGTTCCTTTTCCGCGGCACCCAGAGCCCCTTGCTGATGGGCTAGCTCCACTAAATCAGCATATTCTGTCTCAGATACACCCGACGCCATACGGGACGCCCTCGCCGCCAGCGGGCGTAGCAGCCAGGCTATCGCAGCTTGAAACATCCGTCGCACGGGTCCAATCAGCCAGAGCAGATGGTGCAGGGGACGGGCGACAATCAATGCCCAAGCTTCAGGTCGCCTCACTGCGAGTGCCTTGGGGGTGACCTCGCAGGCAATCAAGAGAAACGACATTAGGATGGGCACGAACACCATGGCATTCCAGCCACGATGGGCTGCCGCCAAGAACGCCAACGTGACCACGCCTGCATTCGCAACCGTGTTTCCAAACACCAATGCCGCCAGCAGATCATCGGTTCTCCCCAGAAGGGCCAGCACCAGCGCTCCAGACTGATGCGACGATTCTGCCAGCCGCCGTGCGCGCCAGAGCCCGAGCGAAAAGAGCGCGGACTCAGCCGCCGCACAAAAAAAGCTGGCGGCCGCCAGCAGAGTGATCAGCAGGATCACAATGGAGAGCGGATAATCCACAAGCGAAGGATGCAACCGAATCCGAGTGAATTGAATCGCAAAACGGGCCTATCCGATCCGCAGCCACACCGTCTTGAGATATGCGGGTTCATCGCGGGTCACCGGAAAATCAATCGGTTGCGGCGCGTAATGTTCGCGAAAAATCCTCCATCCGGCTTCGGCAATGGCCAGCCGAACCTGTTCGAGAAAATCCTCCGGGGCCAACCGGGCGGCATTGGTGGAGGCGAGGAGAACGCCTCCCGGCTCCAAGACCGACAATGCTGCGGTCACCAATCGCCCATAATCATGCTCCGCCCGAAAGTCGCCCCGCTCGCGGGACCGGGAAAAAGTGGGCGGGTCCAATAGCACCACTCCAAATTTTCGCTGCTTCCGCGCCAGCCGCTGAAGCCATTCAAACGTGTCGCCAAAAATGAAATCGTGCGGCGACGGGTCCAAATCGTTCAGCGCAAAATTGCGTCGCCCCCAGTCCAAATACTTGCGGGATAGGTCCAAACTCGTGGTTCGATGTCCTCCAAGCGCCGCACAAACGCTGAACGCGCAGGTATACGCAAAGGTATTGAGAACTTCCGCCTCTCGAGAAATCGCAAAGTCGGGGGCGACGTGGCCGGTTAGCAGACGCCGACGGTTTTCGCGTTGGTCGAGGAACAATCCGACCGAGTACCCGGACCGAAAGCTGAGCTCGTACTGAACTCCATTCTCGCGAATCCGTAGCGCGTCCGGTGCCCGGTCGCCTTCCACCCATTCCGGGCCAGCATCTTCCGGTGCCGTTGCCCCGACGTCCCGACGAAGCCGTTTTCGGTACAGTCCCGCTTCCGCCGATCGATGTCGTCGAAATAATTCCAGTACCCACACGGGAAGGGGAGTATGGGGAAGGAGACTTCCGGCGATCGCAGGGTCGATTTGCACCAGCCAAAATTCGCCCCATCGATCGAGGTACCCCCCTGCATGACCATCCCCAGCTCCATGTCGAACCCTCCATGCATTGGTCTCGCATGGATCAAAAAGGGCATCTCGCAATGCGTCCGCTGTGGGACGGGAAAAATCCGCATCAACCGTCCATTCGCATCGCCGTCCATCAGCCGGGTGTTCCAGCGATAAACAACTGGAATGCAGTCCCAGTCGCTCCGCTTCGGTCCCGCCATACAATCGGTCTCCCATTAATGGGAAACCCGATTCACTCGCGTGAACGCGAATTTGGTGGGTGCGTCCGGTGATCGGCTCCGCTTCAAGCCACGTTTGGCTACCGGCCCGACGCAAAACTCGGAAGCGTGTCTCAGCTCTCAACCCACCCACCGCCAATGGGCGTCCAACATACCGATCGCCAGCGCGAACCAGAGCGGAAACAACCGTGAATTCGTTCCGGTCAATGGGGCGGTCGGTGATGCAAAAATACCGTTTACCCACCTTCCTGCCTTCAAATTGGAGGCTGAGCGCTTTATGTGCTCGCGCCGATACTCCGAATACCATCAATCCGCTGGTTTCCTTGTCCAGACGATGGGCGATCCCAAGCGCTGCCCATCGTGGTTCCCGATTTCTCAGCCATTCAAACAGCCCATCTCCGACATACGGCGCAGGTGCATGGGTGTTGAGACCGGGCGGTTTATTGACCACCAGAAGGTCATCGTCCTCATAAATCACGCAAGGAGGTGGACGAAGACTGGGACGATTTTCCCCGACGACGGTACTCAAGTGAATTTCCACTGTCCGGTCGTGATGGCCCAGATACTGATGACCAGATTGGTCACCCCGTGCGCCAACATTGCATCGCCTAATCGCTTATGCCGGATCACCAGCCACTGATAGGTCGCCGCACAAATCAAGGCGGCCAGCCATTGTCCGGGATGCGAAAATGAAAAGGCCGCACACGTCACCAGAAAAGCAACGGAATGCCAAACCCCGATGGGCATCTCAA
Source organism: uncultured Verrucomicrobiota bacterium (assembly GCA_903835555.1). GTDB lineage: Bacteria > Verrucomicrobiota > Verrucomicrobiia > Limisphaerales > UBA9464 > CAILNN01. The sequence goes on along the minus strand of CAILNN010000007.1, from coordinate 100,864 downwards.
GAAACTTGGGGTTGGCGATATACCGATAGAAGAACGAGCGATAAAAGACCTCCTCCATCGCCGGAACGACTAGGGATCGCCCAAGAACACGAATCGCTACGAATCCCCATCCCAAGGCCGGTTGCCCTACGAAATAAGTGATCGGATTCCAAAGCGCATCCGGGGTGACCGGCGGCGCTGCTTGGCCGGTAACCAGCTTGCGCGCCGCGTACCAGATCGCGTCCAGCGATGGAATGACGCCGTCCAGACCAATCCAAAGCGCTGCGATGACTAGGCCGGAGAGCAATCCAGAAACACTGAAAGCCCAGCGCATTTCAGAGATGAGTCCTCGCCAGTAGTACAAAAGGGCTCCACTCACCACGGTTTTGGCCACATAGAGCCAATATTGGGAACCCGGAAAATAGCGTCCCTCCGCTGCGCCGATTACCAGGAATAAGACGAAAGGCAGGACGCGCGGGAGCTCTGCCAGGCCAAGTGGATTTCGACGGGAGTTGTTGGCTGCGTTATTGGTTACGACTGGATTGTCCATCGGCCCGCGAGTGTCGGATTCACAGGCATCACGGCAAGCCGGAAGTCGGATATTCCCCGATTTGTCTCGGTTGCGCTTGCTTTTCATTTGGGAGACGAGCAAGGTCCGCCCACTTTTCGGAAGAGGTTGTGCCGCGGATTTGCGGGGTCTTTCATCTATGAGTGAATCGTTGGATTTGAGTATCGATTTGGAGAAAGCGTTTTTGCCGTCCTGGGCTCAGAAGCCTGCGGACACGAGTCGCTATGCCAATTATGAAGGACGTGACGAGTCACGCTCCGACGACCGTGGCCGCTCCGGCGGGCGCGGCGGTGGCGGATTTGGTGGTCGCCAAGGAGGTGGCGGTCGCCCGGGCGGCTCAGGTTTTGGTGGTCCACGCCCGGGTGGTCCTGGCGGTCCCCGCCCTGGTGGCCCCGGTGGCGGTGGTCCACGCCCAGGCGGTCCTGGTGGCGCGGGACGCGGCGATTTCCGCGGACCTCCGCGCGGTTCCCGGCCCGGTGGCCCAGGTGGCCCAGCGGCCGGTGGGGAAGTGGCGGGACTGACTTGGGACCCGTCGAGGGGTGGCCAGGGCGGTGACCGTCGAGGACCTCGTCGCGACGCTCCTCCCGAGCCGTTGGTACCGATCGAATTGGAAATGCGCCCCGATCCCGCTGGTGTCATCTCCCTTGCTCGCCAAATCAAACTCAGTGGTCGCTCCTATCCGCTTCTCGAAGTGGCGTCGCTCGTGATGCAGAAGCCAGACCGGTATGAGGTGACTTTCAGCCTTCAACGGGACAAGGACGGTAATCCTATCCAGCGTCTGTGGGTCTGCTCACTCGACGATAGCGTCTGGCTCAGTGAATCCGAGGCTTCCCGCCATACGCTCAAGGCTCACTTCGATACCTTCTACCAAACCGATCGCCAGCCTTGCGACCCTCCCAAGGGCACTTGGACATTGGTCGGGATGTTCGACGACATCCTGTTGGGACCTCCCAACTACCACGGCTATCAGGAAAAGCTCCGTGAAGTTCACGCTCAGCGTGCTCCCCGACTACCGTTTGACTTGTTCAAGAGCAAGGTTCGGATTGTCAAGGACGAGGCCAGCGTTAAGGCGTGGTTGGAAAGCCAAAGCTCTCGCCTGCAATACACGGCGCTCAATGTACCCGAAGCCACCACGCTGATGAGCGTAGCCGAAGTTGAAGCGCATTTCATGCGCACGCACGCGGCCAACCTCATTAAAGAGGTCGACCACTATGCTCTCCGACGCGGTGAAGGTGCTCCGCGCCTCCCCGAGCCCCTGCAACGACTCCTGCGAGTTAGCCTCGAACGCGAACGCAAATTCCCGATCCGGACCATGACCGCTCTCAGCGGTGCCTTTGCCCAGGCTGGTCTTCAGTTCTACAAGCGCGACAAGACCGTCGTTCAAGTCTGCGTTGCCCGCCCCCGCTACCTCGACTTGGAAACCATTTCGGTCTCGGTTGGCGTCAAGCGAATCATCGATTTCATCGAATCCCACCCCGGTTCGACCCGCAAGCGTCTTCTAGAAACCTTGGCACCGGCCCAGGCTCCTGCCGTTCTACCGGCGGTTCCAGTTTCAGAACCCCTGCCAGCTACAGCATCAGCGCCCGTGGTTGCGGATGTCGCACCCGTCGCTCCAACGACGGAAATTCCTGCCACCGAAGCTCCTGCCTCCGAAGTCGCAGGCGACCAAACCACGGCTGTCGTCGCGCCGACACCTGCGGCTCCTCCAGTAGAAACCGTGTCGACACCGACGGGTCCGAGCCACGCCCAACAATCGGTCCTTAACGATCTTCATTGGTTAATCCATCAAGGTCACGTGATCGAATTCGCCAATGGGGTCCTCGAAACGGCCAAAAAGCCTCTGACCCGTCCAGAGCCACCGCCGCAGCCTCCCAAGGCCCCCCGCGAACCGCGCCAACCGCGCGGTCCTCGCAAGCCCGGTGCTCCTGGCGTTTCAGTTGCCGATAATGTTGGCCTGTTGCCTCAACCAGCCGCAGTCCCAACGTTGCTCGGTTAGTGGACAAGTCCACGGATTTCCGTGGACCCGACTTTCAAGGGAAGCGATGGTTGTCGCTTCCCTTTTTTCATGTCCGAAGCGGGGATATGCCGAGGCTGGACTTCTCCCTTCGATTTTTTGATTCTCTTGGACTCTATGAATGCCCGGATTTCTCGACGAACGGCCATGGCCATTGGCGGTGCTGCTTCCTTGGGAGCAATCGCAGGTTGCGCGACCACGCCCCGTCACAATAAGGATGAACCCGATTTTGCCCACGAACCCGCAGGAATAAAGATCAATAAAGGCATGAAGCTTGAGAAGACATCGTTTGGCGTGCTGCCCGATGGGCGCACCGCCGATCTGTTTACCTTGTCCAACGTAAATGGCACCCGCTTTCGCTTCACCAACTACGGCATGATCATCACCGAGTTGTGGACCAAGGACCAGAAGGGCGATTTAGGCAACGTTGTCGCTGGTAGCGATCAATTGGACTCCTATGTCGCGGGCTTTCCCTTCACCGGCGCCGTGATCGGAAGATTCGCCAATCGCATTCACCGAGGATACTTTGAACTCGACGGCAAGCCTTATCAGTTAGCGATCAATAACGGTCAGAATCACCTCCATGGCGGAAAGGTCGGCTTCGATAAAAAGCTCTGGCACTTCGAACAGGACGTTGTCACCGACAAACTCGTCTCCGTCCGCTTCTCTTATGTCAGCCCCGATGGGGAGGAAAACTATCCCGGCACGCTGACAACTCGCGTCACCTACGAGCTGACCGACGATGATCAGGTTCGCATTCGCTATCACGCCACTTCCGATCAGCCGACGCCCATTAACCTGACCAACCACAGCTATTTCAATCTTGCCGGACACGGCGATATCCGGGCACATCGCCTTCAGCTCTGGGCCTCCCGCTATACCGAAGTGGACTCCGAGCTCATTCCTACCGGCAAGATTTTGCCCGTGGCTAGCACTCCCCTCGATTTCACCACCTCACAAGTCGTCGGTGATCGCATGGACCAAACCGGCCTTTCGGTCCCCGGATACGACCACAATTTCGTCCTCGATCATCCCGCCGGAGTCATAGGCCTTACCGCCGTATTGCAGGATCCCTCCAGCGGTCGGGTCATGGAAGTGTTGACCGACCAGCCGGGTGTCCAACTCTACACCAGCAATTTTGCCCCTGTTCAAGGTGTCGAATGCACCGGCGGCGTCCGGCTCGGACGCTACGGAGGCCTTTGCCTGGAGACCCAGAATTTTCCAGACGCCGTCAACCGTCCTTCCTTCCCCCTTGCCATCCTGCGCCCGGGTGCCGTTTACGATCGCACGACTATCTACCATTTTCGCGCCCGGTAGACAGTCTCCCCGTAGCCGTCCCACGTGAGTCGACGCTGATCCCACCAGGCCATGACCCGTTATCGAGCCGCTCGGCGTTCCAAGAAGCCCGGACCCAAGGCTGGCTAGGCCTGTCTCGCAACAGCCCCCGTTGCCAGTGGGCAAATTTCTTGTAACCATCGTTGACTGATCGAACTCTAGTCGCAAGGGGATCCCGCTCGGTTGCAGGCCCGTATTGCTCGAACGCAGCGGGATTATTTTCATGAATAGCGGGTCCAATTCATTCGTTTGCCTCCTCAAGGAGGATCAAGTTCCTGTCCACTATTTATGAACCGGTTTTGTGTTGCTCGGATAATAACCGTCAAGTACCTGGCTATCAACATCTTGGTCTGCATTGCTGTCGGCTTAATAACAGTTCAAGCTCAAACGGTCGCTCTTTCGCCGGGCGTCGAAGACGTCGGTAAACTGGCTTCCGCCAAGGTGAACGACGACGTCATCCTCGCCTTCATCCGCAATAGCCGAACCCCAATTCAACTCACCTCGGACGACATCATCTACCTCAATACCAAGGGCGTCTCCTCGGCGGTCATGTCCTCCCTGCTTCAATCGTCTGGAGGTGGACCCGCGAGTCCTTCTCCGACTGCCCCGGCGGCATCGCCGAACCCCGCCGTCCCCACTGTTCCCCCAGCGCAAAACACCTACGTACCGCCGACCACCCCAAAGGTAACCTACTTTCCGGGCGGACCTGCTCCGTCCGCTGTGGACACCGGTCCGGCACCGATGCCCGGCGCAGCCCCGGTCGATGGCTCGGCTGCCGGTTCCACGCAGGTTGACATGCCCTATTTCCAGCAACAGCTAAGCCCGTACGGATCCTGGGTGACCGTCCCAGAATACGGAACCGTATGGCGTCCAGGAATTGCCCTCCGCGATCCGGACTGGCGTCCCTATTGTCAGGGCGGTCATTGGGTTTATACCGACGCTGGTTGGTATTGGCAGGCAGATGACCCATGGGGTTCAGTTGTGTTTCACTACGGACGATGGACCATCGACCCGGCCTACGGATGGGTCTGGGTACCTGGCTATAACTGGGCACCGTCGTGGGTTTGCTGGCGACATTCGCCCGGCTATTACGGATGGGCACCGTTGCCACCTCACGCAGAATATGTCGTTGGCGTCGGGTTGCGTTACCGAGGTGTCGCGGTCGGCGTCGATTTCGATTTTGGTATCGGATATCGAGCCTACACGTTTGTCGGTTACGACCATCTCTGGGTTCACGATTACCGTGGGTACTATGTTCCCCACGAGCGGGTGGAAATCGTCTTTCGCAGCAGTCAAATGCACAATGCCTATCGGGAAGACCACGGTCGGTTTGTCGTCGAGGGGTTTGGACGAGACCATGTCGCCGTTCACACTGGGGTACGAGTGGAAGTCGTGGACGTACACCATCAGATGACGGTTGAGCATGGAGCGGCAGTCCACAATGTCAGCAGCCCCCACAACGTTGACTTACGCTCTCGTGTCGCTGCCCAGCAGCCCCCGCGGACTACCCCCACCCGGACAACGACGACCACAAAGGGAAAGCCCGATCATCATCCGTAAAATTCGTCCAATATGCGATTTATTCGGAGCCCCTTCCAGCGTGTCCTCCAGCCTCAGAGCCTGACCCGAGCCCCGATGGAAAAGGGCTTCGCGCCGTGCCAATCGGCCAGTTGATTTACCCACTGTCTGATCGGTCGCGCCGGTACCCCATGCCCGCTGGAGGTCTGTTTGCCCCGTTGGGGCGGTCCGAACCACAAGGGGCATGCAATCCAACCCCAATTATACTTAGCCTGACCTCGACGGAAGCGAGTGGGATAATGATAACGAATGTAAAATCTTTTCTTTACCTTCGACTCACCGTCACCGCCGTATTGTAATCCGGCACTCCGCTGGTCGGATCGGTAATTCCCCCGGGCAAGATGACATTTCCTTCCGGCCAGTGGACTTGCAGATTTCCCCGTGCAACCGGCGCGACAAAGACCGATCCGTCGTAGCTCCCATGTGTATTCTCCAATCGAATGTTCTGGCCGTGTGCAACACCAAGCTGGTGCGCGTCCTCTTCGTTCATGAAGACGGCGTCGCGTCCGGCTCCGGTAAGCGGATCGACTTCGGCGTAAATGAGCGTGTTGAATTGTTTTCCCCGTCGGGTTGAAACCACAAACGTTGGAGCACCTTCGACAGGATCGGGTGCACCGCTTTTGCCGCCCGGAAGGGCGATCACCTTAAAGTGGGCCTTGCCATCGGCCGTGGGAAAAACACCATCTTCGCATAGGCGGGGTCCACCGTATTGGACACCGTCGCCAGTTTTGGAAAGTTTCTCGCAACCGGTATAAAAGGGCACGATCCGGGCGATCTCCTCTCGAATGGCCTGGCCGCTATTGCATCCAAGGAGATGAGCGCGTTCAGGCCACGCTTCGGCTGCGATTTCCCGTAAGATATCCCATTCGGCTTTGGCCTCACCGACCTGACGGGGAATCTCGGGCGAAAAGATAATCCGCCGTTCGGTGGTGGTTTCAATGCCACCGCCGGACTGTTCGTAGCGGGTTTGGGCTGGAAGGAACAAGACTTCTTCAGCCGGATCGAGCAGCATCTGATCGGTCAGGATGATGTCTTGATGCACCCGGAAAGGGACCTTTTCCAGACATCGGGCGACTGCTTTCGGATCGGGTAACGTGCGGAGAAAATTTCCGCCCAGACAATAGAGAATATCGAGTTCGCCGCGTCCGGCACTCTCCACCATTTCAACTGAGTTCAATCCTGGCCACTCCGGAATGGGGAACCCGTAGGCGGAGCTCAGAGCCGCCAGATTTTCCGGCGTCAATGGTTTTCCACCCGGCAGTGCGGTCGAATAACACCCCATTTCCGCCCCACCTTGCACGGAGCTATGGCCGCGAATGGGAACCAATCCGTTCTTTTCCCGCCCCACATAGCCGCGTGCCAGCCCGAGGTTGAGAACCATCGATACACCGTCGCCGCCAGCTGCGTGTTGGGTGATCCCCATACTCCAGACGAACACCGCGTTTTTCGCTTTCGCCAACAAACGAGCCATTTCCTCCATCGCTGCCTTCGGAAGCCCGCTGAGCCGCTCCAGTTCAGAGAACTCATGTCGGTTCATTTCGTGCAGTAGTTCGTCCCATCCCCGGGTGTGTTGGTCGATAAATTCACGATTCACCGCGCCCTCGGTTTGAAGGACCTTGAGAACACCGTAGATAAAAGCAATGTCCCCACCCTGAGAAACCGGAAACCACCAATCGGCGATGCCAGTCCCGAAAACGGCGCTGGCAGCCGTAGATGGCACCCAATACCGTTTCATCCCCGGTTCCAGATACGGATTCACCAACACCACTTTGGTGCCGAGGAGCTTTGCCTCGTGCAGGTACTTGGTCGTGACCGGTTGGTCATTGGCCGGATTCGCTCCCCAAAAGACGATCAGGTCAGTGCCATACCAATCCTTGTAGCTGCACGTACTGGCCGCCACCCCTAGTGCGTATTTCATCGCCCCGGTGCTTGGTGCATGACAGAGGCGTGCCGCATTATCGATATGGTTCGTGCCGAGAAAGCGCGCGACTTTCTGGGACATATAGTAGACCTCGTTGGTCACCCCACGGGCCGTCACAAAGAAGGCGACGCGGCGCGGGTTCGTCGCCCGAATTTTCCGGGCGATTCGTCGCCGGGCGTCTGCCCAACTGATCCGCCGAAAGCCTGGCTCACCCTGTCGCCGGATCATCGGATAGGCCAATCGACCCAACTCCCGCAATTCCGCGTTCGATTTGCCCTTGAGCGATTTGACGTCCTCCAGCAAGGCAGGATCAAATGCAGGCATGGTATTGAGCCTCAGGAGGTTCAAGCGGGTCATGCAGAGATGGACGCCGTCGATGGTCCAATCGTGCAGCCCGGCCACGCCCAGCGCACAGCCGTCGCAGACCCCGCGAGTGATCACCCGATACGCATAGCCGAGGTTGTCGCGATTGCGCCACAACACCTGAAACATATCGCGAAAATGGCGTGGCTTGGTGCTCAGTAGCCCAAAGGGCACCCGATGACGCCAGCGTTCGCCCGCTGTGGGGATCACTTCATAGGCCATGGAGCGAGAATACCGCGAACCCGGCAATTGAACAGGCCTCAACTTTTTTCCGAACGATTTGCCCGGCTGCGGCGTTACACCCATTGGATACCATGATCCGTCATCCCTTTTCTCCCAGCGACGAGCAGACGATGTGGCGTGTCCAGCAACACGGCGACGCTGCGGCCTTTGGAGAATTGGTCCAGAGATGGCAGACCCCGATTCAGCGGCTTTGCACCCGGATGACTGGCGACCTGCATCGTGGCGAAGACTTGGCCCAGGAAGCGTTTCTACGGGTCTTCACCCGTCGAAAGGACTATCAGCCGCAGGGGAAGTTCTCGACCTGGCTTTGGCAGATAGCCCTCAACCTCTGCCGCGATGAAGCCCGGTACCAGAGTCGCCATCCTGTTGGCTTTCCCAAAGCGTTGGATTCAGAAGACGAACCCGACGGTCCACCAGAATCTGAAGCCCCTGGATTGAGTCCCGACCAAAAGGTCGCGCACTTGGAACAGGCGGAAATGGTTCGATTGGCCTTGAGTCGATTGGCGGAACCCTATCGGTCAGTGGTGATACTACGGCATTATGAAGGGCTTAAATTTTCGGAAATAGCCGAGGTTCTCGGGATTCCCGAGGGCACCGTTAAATCCCGGATGGTGGAAGCCCTCAACCGCCTCGCGCCGCAGGTGAACCATTTGCGGGACTCATAGCATATTCATCTTCTAATCGCAAAAGACATTTATGAACCACCCCAATCCGGAATCCTGGATGGACTACCTGTACGGCGAATTGCCCGCTAAGAGTCGGCATGAGTATGAGGCTCACCTGGCGGTTTGCCCCACCTGCCGTCAGCAGTTGGAGAGTTGGAAATCCACCCTCACGGCACTCGATACCGACGGGGGCCGATTGGTGAGCTCCCCCAAGCGACGCTTATCATTCAATCCAGCGGGCGCTCTTCAATGGGCGGCAATGGTCCTACTGACCTTGGGTCTCGGCTTTTCGGTTGGAAGTCGGGGAAGGGTGACCCAGCGCGAGCTTGACCAGCGACTGACAGCAGCCCACGACGAATGGCAGCATCAATTTGACCTTGAACGGCAACGGGATGCAGACCGCATAAGCCGGGACCTTTCGTCCGCTGTTCGGGAGGAAAATCGCCAACTCATCGCCAATCTATCGAGAGAACTGGTCCGTGTTCGCGCCGAAGACCAAGTTCAACTGGCCAACCAACTACGTGCTTACGATCAAGAGCGCGCACTTGATTATGCAGACCTGCAAAATTCTCTCACGGTCCTTGCCAGGCAAACAGGCACCGGCTTCCGGCAAGCCGAATCCCAGTTCAATTGGCTCGCCTCGGGACTGACCGTACCCGTCGTGCTGACCAGCCCGGGCACCAACGCTTTCCCGGATAATCTTCGCTAAGACTGATAACACTGTATTCTATGATCACTGATTCACATTCCCATCGTTTCGCCACGACTTCCGCACTCGCCTTGAGTCTCGGCCTCCTGGCCATTCATTCGGCCATCGCACAGACTCCTCCACCTTCACCAGGGTTTGGCGGTGGGAGCACGACCTCGACGGTTAATATCGGCGACGGCGGCGTCCGAACGTTCACCGCCACGGTCGAATCCACAGCAAGCGAGCCCACCGATCCATCAGCTGCGATTCAACAGCAAATCCACCGCTCCATCGATGAGATCAAGCGGGCCACCAGTCATGCGGGGCGGGCGGTTTCGACCATGCGCTTCGGATTGAGTGGATCGGCAGCCAGTCGCCTGTTGGTCATTCCAGGTTCCAGCGAACGAAGTGCGCCCATTTCTCAGACCCGATCTGAATTGGCCATCATGTCCCGGTTGTTGACCAAAGCCGCCAATCCAGAATCCAACACACGGGCCAGCTTCCGCTTCGATTTTGGAGGCGTCAGCTTCGGCGAACACCGAGAACTCGATGCACTCTACCTCGATGGATACGGAGCGGTTTTTCTCATCGACGTGGATTACCCCCTGGTAGCGCCACCCAAGTTGGCTGCAACCGGTGGCAAAGACACCAACGCCACCGATGCCGCCTGGGAAGTGGCGCGCCGCGAGGTTACCGGAGTTCACGGGGCAGGGGACGCCGGTCGCTCTGGGGTAAGGACCTTCACCCGCAGCGGTGGAGGAGCGGGGATGAGCGGATTCGGGGGGTTCGGAGGAGGCTCGGTTGGGGGTGGCGGAGCTCCTGCGGAGGTCGAATACCAAGCCGATCGCGTCAAACAGTTGACCGATCGATTGATTGGAGCCCTTCGGCACGCCTCGAACATCAAGTCGATGCTGCCCACTGATAAGTTAGTAGTCCATGTCCATGGACAATCCGCGCGAAACCACCCTACGGAAGCGGTTGAAAAAGTAATTGAGGAACAGTTGGTACCGGGCGGGGGCGGGGCCGTAGGCGGTTCAGGAGTGACTGGCGTGAGTGTGATCCAAGCCACCGAAACCGTAGACGAAAACGGTCCGAACCCGGGCACCAGTCTGACCCTTGAGGTTCCCATGTCTGCGGTGCAAGACGTGGCCGAGGCCCGCATCACCCGGGAAGAGTTCGCGAAACGGGTGCGAGTGGTCGCAAACGACGATTCCCGCGAAGAAAAATAGTGTGATGAAACGGTCGTACCGTCTGCCAAGGTCAACGGCGACGTCCTGCCTTCGCACTTGGGGAGACGCCTCAGTTCGGGAATACCGCAACCCCGTAGGCTTTGAATGAATCTGTAAACCCCACCGTGGGGTAGGCCCAAAAACGGGCCAACCCCGGGGTTTTGTTCCTAAGGCGGGTTTTCAAAATGCCTTTTTCTGTATGCGCCTGTTTTTGCCAGCAGACCGGCAAATGCATTGTGAAAACACGCCCGAATTCTATTTGAAAGGATTGGTGGTTTATCGCGGAAGCCGGTGGTTTCGCTCGTGCCTCGCTGCCATGACTTCAGCATGGCCGATGATGATTTGTGTTACACTTGAGATGACTGACCATTGTATTTCGCCAATCGCCTAACAAAGTAGAACTAGTGCCAGTCCACAAACACCCTTAATCAAAATCAGCAATCACTTCAGCCGCTGCCGCATTTCCCGAGTCGACTGCCCCATTCAGATAGCCCTGCCAGTTGAATGAAGTGTGCTCGCCGCAAAAATGGACGTTGCCTTCGCGGACCCCTTCGCTCCCGGCGATGGTCGTGTACTGTCCAACCTTCCAATAGGCGTAAGAGCCTCGGCTCCACGGGTTTCCGGGCCAGTAATCGAGGGTCGACAATCCGTTGTACTTTGATGAGAGGCCCGGCAGGACGGGCTCCAAAGCTCCCAGCGCTTCACTAACAATTTGATTCATGGTGTCGGTGGCGTACTCCAGTGTGGTATTTCCACCGGTGAAATTGACCAGAATGCCGTTGTTTCCTGATTGAGCGCGGGTGCTTTCCCAAGTGTTTTGATACCCGGTATCGGAATAAGTATCGCCGTTGTTTCCCAAGGTGTTCCAATGCCGCGAACGGAACTGCATCTGTAGTTTCGCGTTGGCACCCATCCCCAGTGTTTGGATGGCAGTTTGCTTCAACGGGCTGAAGCCGGCCTTCGAGAAATCAACCGATGCACGCAGGACGGCAAAGGGAAGTGCCAGCACAACGTGGTCAACCGTGGTCGGACGCGTAGAGCATCCGCTATCGAAAGTAAGCGTGTATCGTCCATCTGTTAGCTTCCGAATCGCCGTCAGTGGTGAGCCCGTTTGTATCGAATTACCCAAAAGCGATCCAAGTCCAGAGACCAATTGATCATTTCCACCACGAATATGAAACCGTTCATCAGAGTTTCCGTAAATCTGAAATGGGTCCCGGGCGGAATACCCAAGCAGGTAAAGTAAATTCAGGCCGGTTTGCTGGTTCGTCTCGGCTCCGAATTCCTCATTGTAGGCCACATTAAGCAATCCCGCTAGAACATCATCCTCGTTTGGTTCGGTCAGTTGTTCGACGTATTCCGCCAAGCTGGTAAAGTCCAGTTGCGTTCCCCGGGGTGTGCTCGTGGTATAGTCTACGTTCCCAACTGCGTTAAGATCGGATTGAAGGGCCGGATAAATGGCCTGGAAGGGCTTGAGAATCTGGGTATAAGTGTAGGCTTTACCTCCGAAATGGTAGAAGGGCAGTGTCCCGGCCGGTTCTGCGGCGTGCAGATCGTCCAGCGGCAATCCCAATTCTGCGGCCAAGCCTTGCACGGCTGTGTGATCGGTATCGATTAGTTCGCCGCCGCGTTCGACAATTTGATTCTGAGCAAAGAAACCACGACGCGTGTAGCACCGGCCCCCCAGACGGGCATTGGCTTCATAAACGGTCGCATTAAATCCTGCCTGGCGCAGTCGCCACGCGCACGTGAGTCCAGCCAAGCCAGCACCGACAACGGCGATTTTCTTGGTTGATGTGGGTGCTGCGCTTAGCGAACCACTGAAACTGGCCGTCGCAGCAGCAGCAGCGAAGATCGTCCTTCCTGATTGGCCCAGAAACTCACGGCGTGAACTCCGGAATTGGGCTTGCCAATCGACAAACTCGTCGACGGGCATTTGTGCAGAGGCTGCGCCTCGGGAATCTCGATAGAGTTGAATAACCAAACGTGCAATCGGCGAACGCGACATATCCGTAACTTCTATCTGACGCCTCGGAAATCAGCAAGCGTCGGCATGATGCCGCAATGAGTCTAGTGTCGTGTTTTCAAAATGCATTTGCCTATCTGCTGACCAAAACAAGCGGGTGCTCCGTTGCTCCTCGGTCATGCATATCCAAATACTCGACAGAGTCGCGCCTCGTACCCGCCTGTTTTGGCTGCCGCATACAGACCAAGCCATTTTGAAAATACGCCCTACGGTTTCATGGTCACTTGACGTAATTGGGCATGTGCATCCATCAGCAAATTACCGTTGACGACGACTTTCTCCCCCTCCTTCAGGCCCTCCAAGATTTCCCAGTCCAGATCACCTGCTCGTCCAAGTGTGATAGGTCTCGGCTCGTAAACCCCATCATCGCTTTCGATAAAAGCCCTCGGGCGGGACCCCGTCCACAAGATAGCGCTTCGGGGGACGGTCAAGGTTTCCTCCGCCGACAGTTCGACAATGCCGGGAGCCGATGTCTTGTTGCGTATTCGTCCGTCGTGATTCTCAACCACGACGCGGACTGAAGTGGATCGAGTCGCCTCATCGAAGTTCGGGCTGATAAAGGAGATTCGCGCTCGAACGGTTCGCCCTCCGAGGGATGGTACCTCTAGCGTCACAAATTGGCCGACCTTCAATAGCGGAATATCCTGTTCATACGCTGTAAATAGGTACCACATCCGGGTAAAATCGGCGATCTCAAACAAGCGATCGCCTTGCTTGACGTACTGACCTTCGGCGACATAGCTCTTCGTGACGGTTCCGGTCAGTGGAGCCAGAATGCCGAAATACCGATCATCCAGTTGGCGCTGGGGGATTGATTCGATTTGTTCATCTGCAAGTCCATATTGCACCAGGCGACGACGGGCCAGCTCCAGGTCTGGCCCAGCTGTTTTCAGCGAAACCCGGTACGCGTCGGCGGCGGTGAGCAGCGCTTGACTGAAAAGCGTGACCAACGGTTGGTGACGGCGAATCTGTTGGCCTTCACAACTCATGGCAAGGCCCTCGACCCGCCCGTCAACTGTCGCGCTAATCACCCCGTGCCGGGTTTCCTCTTCACCGAATGTGCCGGAGACCCGGAGCGTACGAACGAGGGGTTGCCGCCGGACAGCCGTGGTTTCAACCCCGATGGCATGAATGCTTTCCGGGGATAGAAGAATGGAATCGCCGGAAGTCTTTTTCCGTGGAGAATCACCTGCGTACACCGGCACCAGGTTCATGCCGCAGACAGTGCAGTTGCCGGGATGGTCCGATGTCACCCACGGATGCATCGGACTTTGATAATACAGCACTTTGGGTCCCGAACTCTCGGCCACGGGTTGTTGATTTACCATCCTTCCGAAATGGCCAGCCGCCCATCCTGTCGCAAGGGTAACAAGAAGTACCCCAGCCATCACTGCTTTTGGAATCCGAGTGGCGTTCATGGTCGAGAGTAATTGGAATTGCTTGTCCGTTATTGATTCAAGGAATGGCGGGGATCACCACCCGATAGAATCCGCGCGGCTGCGCCAGTCGGGTCGCGTCCGTTTCGGTGAACAGGGCAGTGGCCCCATCACTGGTGATGGTCGAGATGGGCGACCAACTAACGAAATCTTTCGAATACTGGAGGGTGTAGGTGGTTCCGACGGTCGATTTGAACGGCAATTCGATGACGTCGCTCGATCCCGTGCGTGTGAAACTGGAGAGCACCAAGTCTTCGGTCTGATTATTGACCACTGCGAACTGGCCCATCATTCCGCCGTCTTCGTGCTGCAACAAATGACAGTGAAACATGAACGGATTGGTGTTGCTGGCAAAGTCATCATATTTGGCGATGACCGATACGGTTTCGTTCCTCGGTACATAAACCGTGTCCTTCCAGCCCGATTCATAAACAGCCGGCTGCCCGTTGGAGGACACTTGGGTTCCACCGCTGCGGGAGATGATCTTGAATTTAATGTCGTGAATGTGGAAGGAGTGTCCGAACACCTGATTATTGACGATGTTCCACTGCTCCACGGCATTGAGCTGGATCGTGTGATTGAACAAGGTGGGAGTATAGCTGATATTATTAAAAGTGAACTCGCCTAGATTGGCACCGCCCGTGATGTTGATGGTTCGGGTATTGGTTACGTCCGCCGCCGTCCAGTAGACATTGGTCGCCAGCGTTGTGGGAAGAGCCGTGATGGCATTGGCGGTTGTCGCCCCGACGATGATATGAACCAGATTATAATCGGTGTTGTTGAGCAAACTGGCGTTTTCCGGGCCTGAATTTCCAGACGGGGTGACTGGATTTCCTTCGTTGCCTGGGAAACCGAACACCTGTCCGGAGTTATAAGCCTTGAGTTCGAAGCTCGATCCAACCGTGTCTGCCCCCAGATTCACCAGCAATTCAACGCGCTCGCCCACTAACAGTTTCACCCGAGTGACAGCGATTGGAGCATTTAGCAGACCTTGGTCATTGCCGATGACGTAGTAGGTCCGATTATCACTGAAACCAATGTTGTAACCGCGAGCCACTTCGGCATTGAGAAGGCGCAGCCGAATCCACTGTTTGGGTACCGTGACTTGAGGACTCATCGTTCCGTTGACCAACACGTAGTCCCCATAGTTATCGAGCTTATGGTCGTAGGCGAATTGATTGCTACTCAAGAAACGACGGCTCGTAATGGCCAGGGGTAAGTCATCGACGCCATAGGTCCGGGGAAGGGCAAGAGCCGCCTCTCGAGCGTCGCGCACAATAATAAAGCCGCCGGCACCCTTGGTGAGCTGTTCCTGGGTGGTGCCGTGTAGGTGGGGATGATACCAGTAGGTGGCGGCATTGTTTTTGACCGTAAAAGTGGGCGACCAAACCGTGCCAGACGGGATGGTTTGATGCGGACCGCCATCCATAATCGCGGGAATGTGAAAACCGTGCCAATGAACCGTTGTGGTATCGGCCAGATTGTTTGTGACGTTGATCTGAACGACGTCGCCCTGATTCATTTCCAATGTCGGCCCCCAAAAACGAGCTCCATTGTAACCGTAGGTCGTGGTTGCCGTTCCCGTCTTGTATTGCTGGTTGGTCTGGCTCAGCCAGAGGTTGAAGTTGGTGCCTGTCAACAGCGTAGGGATGTTGAGGGCATTGTAAGTGGCCGCCTGGCCGGTGGAATAGGCTAGACCGATAGAGCCGATGGCGATGCCAACGGCTGCCGCCCGATGGATGGTTTCTCTTGATTTGAAGGTTGTCTTCATAGGCGCAACCTACTCAGGCGAACATGATTGCCCGATGAATGGCGAAAAAAAGACGAACCGCGTAGCCCTCGGTCGTAAGCCAACGAAAACTGAATTGGCTTCATCCCCCATTCATCTGAAACCAACTACCGTCGCTTCCATTCGCCGCCGTTACGCGTGCCAGCGCAGATTATTGATGCCAACCTTTTGATCAAGACCATGAGACTCCTGGTGGTAGAAGATGAACCCGATTTGTTGGCTGGACTGGCCGTCGCTCTCCGCCGCGAGGGTTATGCGGTGGACACCGCTCCAGACGGCGAAGAGGGCCTCTACAAAGCCCTCAATACAGAATACGACGCCATCATTTTGGACGTCATGCTGCCCCACGTCGACGGATGGGAAATCCTCCGTCGAATTCGTTCCTCGCGATCGACGCCTGTCCTCATGCTCACTGCTAGGGACCGCAGCGCCGACCGTGTGCGCGGTTTGGATGCCGGTGCCGATGATTATCTGACCAAACCGTTCGACACCCCCGAACTGCTCGCGCGGCTTCGCTCATTGATTCGGCGAAGCCGCCATCATCCTCAGGCTCTGCTCGAAATCGGTGCGGTGTCCATCAACCTAGCCGCCCGCACGGTTACCCGAGCCAGTGAACCGGTCACCCTGACCGCCCGCGAATACGTCGTACTGGAGTTTCTGGCATTGCATCGGGGCGAAGTGGTTACCCGGACTGCCTTGTATGATCACCTATTTGATGAGAATGAATCCACGCTTTCGAACATCCTGGATGTTCACATCTTCAATTTACGCAAGAAACTCGGACAGGACTTCATACTCACGCGGCGAGGGCACGGCTACATCATCGAATGAGAATCTTCACTTCCATTCGTTGGCGGCTTCAGTTGTGGTACGGGGCTCTCCTCCTGGCGGTCTTGATCGGTTTTGGGATCACCGTGTTTGAGGTGGAAAAGAACCGCCAGTTGCAGCGCTTCGATGCCGATTTGCACGATCGGCTCCCGATTTTGGTCGATTCCCAGCGTCCCGGGCCGCTTTGGGACCGGCGCGTGCGGCGTTTCCATTTAAACCCAGAGGACGCCGTCTGGTTCGATCAAGAACGCAATGGCAATGTTTATTATGTCGTCTGGCTGCACGATTCGGCGACACCCGTGACTTTTTCGAAGTTGGCACCCAGAGACGTGCCGCGTCCTCATCCCAGCGATCCCACCCACCGCAATCGTGGAGCACTTCGAGAAACCTTCGTTTTTCCTGAGCCTGGAGATTGCATTCTGGTGGGACGAGACCTGACGCGTGACCTAATGGGATTGAACCAACTGGCATGGCGCCTTTGCGGAATCGGATCTAATGTGTTGAGCCTCGCACTGGTGGTGGGAGGCTGGTTGGTCGCTCGTGCGTTGCGTCCGATCGATGTTATTGCCGCCACAGCAGGGCGGATTGCCACGGGTGATTTGAGCCAGCGAATTGTCGTTGCCGACTCAAAAAGTGAGTTGGGCCGATTGGCCATGATCTTGAATTCGACCTTTGCCCGTTTGGAGTCGGCGTTTTCCCAGCAGGCCCGCTTTACCGCCGATGCCGCCCACGAATTGCGTACCCCCGTTTCCGTACTGCTCAGCCATTCTCAAAACGGTCTGGCTTGTCCCTGCCCGGTTGAAGAACACCACGATGCCTTTGCTGCCAGCCAACGAGCCGCCCAGCGCATGCGCCGGCTGATTGAAGCCCTGCTGGAGCTGGCTAGACTGGACGCAGGCCAGGAGGAATTTCGACGCGAGCCAATTGACCTGGCAACGATTGCTCAGGATACCGTGGAAATGCTGCGTCCCATGGCCGATGAACGGAAAATCGATCTCCATTTGGAGTCCACCCCGGCCGGGTGTATCGGAGATTCCGGGCGCCTCGGGCAGGTGGCGTTGAACCTTGTGACGAACGCCATCGTGCACCATCATCGGACCGGTGGCGACGTGAAGGTGATGAGCCGAGTCGATGATGGCTTCGCCTGTCTACGGGTCATCGACAACGGTCCCGGAATATCGGCTGAATCATTACCGCATCTTTTCGAACGGTTTTTTCGAGGTGATTCATCGCGCAATCGATCGACCGGCGGGACCGGGCTGGGGCTGGCTATCAGCAAAGCCATTGTCGAAAGCCACGGCGGATCAATCGAAGTTCAAAGCGAAACAGGGAAGGGGACGACCTTTACTATTCGACTTCCTGCATCGAAATCTTGAGCCCCTCTTCCGTAGCCGTCGGTCGTAAGCCGACGCTGATCCCACGAGGGCCCAACCCGTTCCCATGCAGCAAGGCGGGAAAATAGACCGGAACCGAACACACTTCCCAAAAGACCTTCGCCCTATCTCCAATCCCAAAGCCCTTGAATCCGCCGAGCTGCCCAAGGACGGGTTCGAGCCAGGTAGAGAGTGCGCCGCCTAACGAGCGGCGACTACGAAAGTCAAGGCCACCCTCCGCCTCTTCCACAAAATCGGCGTTAATCGTCGCTAATCTGCTGTTAAATCAATAGGCTTCAATTCAACCGGGCATCCTATCGGGGACCACCCAAATGGGCTTGGAAAAACGTCACCATCCGGAGTTCCAATTGTTCCCGTACCGCCGGGTCCGGCACCATGTGGGTAAAGCCGGACAACGGTAAAAACTCAAACGGTTGTCCATTGCGGAATAGGGCATCGGCGAGCTTTAGCGTATGACGAAAGAAGACATTGTCGTCAGTCGTCCCGTGGATGAGTAGCAGAGGGCACTTCAGGCTCTTGGCATCGGCAATCAACGAATTCCGCCCATAAACGGTATCTCCCGCACCCGGCACACCCAGGTATCGCTCGGTGTAGCAGGTATCGTAATCCAGCCAATCGGTAACCGGAGCACCAGCCACTGCGGCTTTAAAAAAATCGGGTCGACGCAGCGCCGCTATCGCACTCAGGTAGCCGCCAAATGACCAACCGGTGATACCAACCCGGTCCAAATCCATTTCGGGATACCGCGCTCCCATGGCCTTCAGCGCAGCGATTTGTTCCTCAAGAGGAATCTCGGCAAAGCGATTGGTGATGGCCCGTTCCCACGAGCGTCCGCGTCCCGGCGTCCCCTTACCGTCGGCTGAAGCCACGATAAACCCGTGATCGGCGATCCATTGGTCCATGAAACCGCCGAACCCTCGTCCAACGACCGCCGCCGTCGGTCCACCATAGACCGAGGCAATGACTGGATAGCGCTTGTTCGGATTAAAATCTCGGGGACGGACAATTTTGACATAATAGCCCAATCCATCGCCCACATGGGTAAATTCGACCTTGGGCCATGTGGTCGGCCGCTCGGCGACCGATGGTACGACTCCAACCGCCGTACCGTCCGCCCGATAAACCGTGCAAACCGGAGGCTCCAATGGTCCCGAGCTAAAAATGGCATAGAATCCTTTAGGCCCAATCAAACCCGACGCGCCATCCGTGGCATGATCCAGCCGGACCAGCAATGGCACTGGGGCATTCAATCGGGCATTCACCTGCCACACTTCGTGCCGCGTGGGGTCAAGGCCCGCTGAAAACAGGACTTGACCGGACGGCGCGTCCAGCGTCGGTCGGCTGCGTTCACCAAAGTGCGACCCGATGGTTTCCGAAACTAACTTCCGCTTCAATCCCCCGTTGGGACCGCGCAATTCAATTTGCCACGCCCGTTCATTCTCGGTCGCCCAGATAAATCCACTGCCATCTTCCAGCCATTGGACCAATCCGGGCACAAAGTTGACCCAAGCTTCATCGTGTACCGAAATCAGTGGGACGGTATGACCCGTCTTGGGATCGGCTTTGAGCAGGATTAAATCTTTCTGGTCCCGACTCATGGCCTGAACGGTCAGTCCGCCTTTTTCAGACCAGTCCACCTCCACCACATACGGTAACCGTTGACGGTCCCATTGCAGCCATGTTGGTTTGCCGCCCGAGATGGAAAACAGGCCTAGATCGACCACCACATTGGAGTGGCCTGGACGCGGATAAAACTGCGGCTCGCTGGTACGGTCGGGATGCATCGGGTCTGCGACCCGCCAGGTTTCCACCCCACGTGCGTCGGCCCGCTCCACCAGCAACGATTTTCCGTCCGGTGCCCACCAATATCCCCGCATGCGGGCCATCTCTTCCTGCGCGACGAATTCCGCCTGTCCATAGGAAATCAGTTCCGTTCCTCCTTGGGTAATTGGATGCCGCTGACCGTTGGCAACATCCGCAACAAGCAAGTCATTACCCACGACATACGCCACCCGGCGGGCGTCCGGCGACCATCGGGCATCGATGGCCCCATCCGACTCAGGTAATACCTGGACCTCGCCGGTGCTCCGGTTCAACGTATACCAGCGATTCGCCAGTGGAATGAGGAGTGATTTCCCGTCTTTGGAGAGTCTGAAGTCGGCGATCCCCGACGCCGTGAGGCGCATCCGCTCACGCCGTGCTTTTTCAGCCGCCGAAAGCACTTCGTTCGTTTGGCCAACCACCTGTAGAGCGGTCAGCAATTGGCGGGTCGTTCCGTCGGCCAGAGAGAACTCAAAAAGCGCTCGTTGGTCATCGCGTGGGCCGGATCGCAGAAACAGGAGTTTTTGACCATCAGGAGTGAACTCCAAATGAGTCGGATTCCCCCGGGAATAGTTTCGCGTCTCTACCAAGTCACGGAGGCTTTTGTCGACGTCTGCCCGCGCAACGGAGCCGAGAAAAAACGCCAGTAATGGCAGGACAGATGAAAACCGTTTCATTTATTCGGTAAAGCTGGAGAGCCATTCGCTTGAATGTCAAGGGCAGCTCGTTTCCCAATCCTACTTTGCCGAGGTTGAACGCCGTATTTATATTGAGGGCTGGAGGCTCCCCTCGTTTTGATCACGCGAACCGAATGGCGGTAACACCAAGAAAGTGTACCTCGAACGGGGTGCCTGAGTCCCTGTATCCTGCGGCAGACAAAAATCCCAGTCTTGACCAACCACCCGGTTCAACGCACTGATCGGGTTGCGGTTTTCTGCACTCCACCCCAATGTCCCATTCTATTTCGACGCCTTTCTGCCGTTGGGTCCTATTCGGTATTTTTCTATTGGCTTGCCTTCTAGCATCGGCATCTGCCGATGTTGCCTTGCCCGCCCTGGCCGCCAGTCAATTGGACCCTGGTCTCAAAGGCCTTGTTTTGATCGAGGAACTCCATTGCGCCGCCTGCCATACCAGTGATGCCCCCTTTTCCACTCGGTCAAAAAAGGCACCACGCCTCAGCGATATCGGCTCCCGCGTAAATCCGGACTACCTCCAGGCCTTCCTCCAGAATCCGCACGCGGTCAAGCCAGGGGCCACCATGCCCGATGTCTTTTCGCATCTTCCGGAGAACCAAAAACGGGAAGTGGCTCAATCGCTCACCCATTTCTTGCTGTCACTCAAGACCAACGATTTTGGATTCCAAGCACCCGACGCCGTGGCCGCCAAACACGGCGAACGGCTCTTTCATTCGCGCGGATGCGTTGCCTGTCACTCTCCTAGGAGCGGGCAGGGGGCTGAGCTCCTGAACTCCAGTTCGGTTCCTCTCGGTGCGCTCGACAAAAAGTATAGCTTCAAAAGCCTGGTCGAGTTTTTGCAAAATCCCCATGCCAGTCGGCCATCCGGGCGGATGCCGGACATGCGGTTATCGCGACAGGACATCGAGCGCATCGCGCATTATTTGATCCGCGACACGCGCGTTCCAGGCCCATTGGCTTACACCCTTTTTCGCGGACAGGTCTGGGAAGGACTCCGAAGCGATGAAGTCCGGCCCGAGCGAGCTGGAATGGTGGCTGACTTCAATCTGGCAAGTTTGGGCAGGGTCGAACATCACACCGCCATCCAGTATGAAGGTTGGATTAATATCAGCAATACCGGCCATTACACCTTTTATCTGGAAATGAACGGAGGCTTGCTCACGTTGGATGGTAAGCGGTTGGTCGAGGAAGACCCGAGCGATCGACGTGAAGTGAAAACGTTTGAAACCAGTATCGATTTATCGGTTGGTTGGCGAAAGATCGAACTGACCTATTTTCACACCGGCTACGATCCCCGATTTGTCTTTGACATGGAGGGACCTGGATTTCCACGTCACCCGATACCGTCGTCAATGCTGTCGGTGTCGAATGAACCAATTCCCACCTTCAAACCGCTTGAGGTGAATCCTGCTCTTGCCGCCCTCGGGCGCGAACAGTTTGCAAAATTCGGCTGCGCCCGCTGCCACGATGATCTCTCCGTCGCCGCTCCGCCAGCAACGACGTTTGCCAAGCTCAATCCCTCCCGAGGATGTCTCAGTGATTCGGTGGGTCCCTGGCCACGGTTTGACTTAAGCCAACAACAGCGCTCGTGGATTGCCCTTGCCCTGCCTACCGCCGAGCAGCAGCCATTGGATGACCTTCAGACCCTCAACAAAACCCTGATTACGTTCAATTGCATCGCCTGCCATCAACGGAAAGGTTTGGGTGGGATTGCACCCGAGCGTAGCGTCTACTTTACCGGAACTCACGAAGCCCTCGGCGATCAAGGACGTCTGCCGCCACCGCTGACCGATGTGGGGGCCAAGTTGACGGCGACTTGGATGGCGGATGTTTTGTTGCATGGAGGCCGTCAACGCGAGTATCTGAATACCTCGATGCCCCAGTTTGGCGAATCCAATGTGGGCCATTTGGTTTCTTTGTTCAACAAGCTCGATTCGTTGGAAACGGCACCGGTCCGAGTCGTCACGGACCTGCGGGAATTGAAAAGCGCGGGCCACGAGATGATTGGAGTGAACGGACTGAGCTGTATCGCTTGTCATGATTTCAATGGGCAAAAATCGACGGGCGCGGGTGCGCTCGATATCGTGCATGCGACCGAACGTCTCCAGAAAAACTGGTTCCATCTCTACCTCAGAGAACCGGCCCGGTTCTATCCCACTGGAATCATGCCGACCTACTGGCCCGGTGGGCAGTCGGTTCGCCCCAACATCCTCGGCGGCGATTCCGCACGGCAAATCGAGGCGTTGTGGGCCTATCTAGAGGACGGTACACACGCAAAGAACCCGATTGGTCTTTCCCGTCAGGCGCGCGAACTGCGGGTGACCGATGTCACGGAAATCTGCCGTGGGCAGAGCCCAGTCGGTTATCGAGGCTTCGCCGTCGGATATCCCTCCGGAATCAATCTCGCCTTTGATTCTGAACAGATGTCGCTCCGGATGCTGTGGAAGGGGGAGTTTGTCGATGTGGATTTGGGTACCTTCCACCCCCGGGGACAGGAACGGATTGTGTTTCCATCGGGCATCCCATTCCATCGGTTGAAGTCCCTCGACGAAAATTGGCCTTACAAAGGCAAGACCAGCTATACCTTTCCTAAGGACCATGGTTATCAATTTCGCGGCTATTATTTGGATGCCCATCGAAAGCCGACACTGATGTACCGTTATGGCGACATCGTGGTGGAGGAATATTTTGACGACATCTCGCAAGGGAACGGGAGTGCGTGGTTTCAGCGAACCATCCGGCTCGATGCCCCGGATACCCAGCTTCCCTTTTATTTTCGGGCGGCGACCGGCAAAAGCGTCATGAAAAAATCCGGGCGCGAGTTCTCCGTAGACCAACTCCAATTGCGAATCATCAGCGACCATCCGGGAATCGTTCGAGAGGGCAATCCCGCAGAAGTCCTGATTCCGATAACCCTACCCAAGGGCGCGACCACTCTTTCCCTCGAATACCAATGGTAACCCTTCGATCGATTTTTGGTGTTTTGGCTCTGGTTGTGGCACCCACATTGGCCGCCGAAGAACTCGGTGCCATGTGGGGAACAGCCCAGGAAGAGGCCAAGTACTATCCAATCGTTAATATCCCGATCCCGCAGGAGGTGCCGATGCGCCCGGGAAGTTTTGAAATCCTACCGGATGGGCGACTGGCCGTTGGCACAAGGCGTGGAGATATTTATTTCATAAAGGGAGCCTTCGAGATCCCACCCGCTCCGGAATATCACCTCTTTGCCACCGGTCAGGACGAGGTCTTCGGTCTTTCCTGGAAAGACGGGTCCATGACCGCCACCACCTTTAGCGAAGTCATCCGCGTCACCGACACCGATGGGGATGGCGTCGCCGACCGATATGAGACGCTCAGCAACAATTGGGGCTACGCCGAGGGACACGAGTTTGCCTTTGGCTCCAAGCATGATCCCGAAGGCAATGTCTGGGTGGCGCTGGGACTCAGTGGCTCCTATGAATCGCACAATCTCTTTCGCGGCTGGGCGGTGAAAGTTACCCCCGACGGGCGGATGATTCCGGTGTGCAGTGGACTGCGAAGTCCGGGCGGAGTAGGAACCAATGCCGCCGGAGTGATGTTTGCGATCGAGAGCCAGGGCCCGTGGAATGGCTGCTGCTCGCTCAAGCATCTCAAGCAGGGTGCCTTTCTCGGACATCCGGCCAGTTATAACTGGTATCCATTTGTTCCGGGAATGAAAGCCCCCGCCGTGGAGCCCAACAGCAATTCCCGCATGGCGGTTGAAAAGAGGCGAGTCAAGGAGTTGGTGCCACCCGCAGTTTGCTTTCCCTACATTAAGATGGGGCGTTCCATCTCCGGATTCCGACTTAATCGCACCGGCGGAAAATTTGGGCCATTCGACGACCAGATTTTTCTCGGGGACTACACCCTAAGTCTGGTCATGCGCGCCACCATGGAAGAGGTCAATGGCGTGTGGCAGGGGGCCTGCTACCCATTCCGGGAGGGCTTGGCCACCGGCCTGATGACTGTGGAATTTACTCCCAAGGGGCAATTGATCGTAGGCGGATTTACCACCACGAGCCAATGGCCCGTCAGAGGTACCGAACCATTTGCCATCCAACGTATCGATTGGAATGGCCGCGTTCCCTTCGAAATGCGCGAGATCCATATTCTGAAGGACGGCTTCAAAATCACCTTCACCAAGCCAGTCGATCGCGAGTTGGCTGCCCACACGGATATTTATAACATCACTACCTACACCCATATCTATCAGGGAGACTACGGCAGTCCCGAGGTCGACCAAACCACCGCCGAGGTGATGGCGGCCACTCCTTCGGCAGATGGTCTTTCCGTGGTGCTTCAATTGAACGCCATCGTCGAGGACCACATTCACGACTTTGACCTCGCCAGAATGACCTCGCAGGACGGCGAACCGCTGCTTCATCGAAAGGCCTACTACACGGTGAACGAAATTCCCAAAAACTGACCCATTGTTTCTCCCGTATATGTCCTTTCCATTCCGTCTCTCGATCATCTGGTTGCTTTTGGCTGTGCTTAATTTTCAAGCGATCGCTCATCCTGTACCCGAAAGCCCCAAATGGTTGACCTATTCCGGCGGCGACGGTCCAGGCAAAGGAAAACATATCGTGCTGATCGCTGCCGATCAGGAATACCGCAGCGAGCAATCCATGCCCATGATGGCGCGGATATTAAGCCAGCATCATGGCTTTGACTGCACCGTCCTCTTTGCGGTCAATGAAAAGGGGGAAGTCGACCCCACGATGCCCGTTTATCCGGAAAAAGGAAAAGAGTTCAAGTCACACCATATTCCCGGTCTCGAAAACCTGGCCTCCGCCGATCTCGTGATCTTTTTCACCCGATTGCTCACCCTTCCCAACGATGAACAGGAGCAGATTGTACGATACATCGATTCCGGTAAACCGATCATCGCCCTCCGAACGGCCAATCACGGCTTCCTGCATGCGCTTCCCTACCAGATGAATGGCAAACGGATCGACTGGGGCGTCGATATCTTGGGCGGAACCTTTCTGAATCACCACGGCAACTGGCACGCCGACTCTACCCGGGGCATTCTAGTCGAAGCTCAGAAAAACCATCCCATACTAACTGGAGTCAAAGATATTTGGGGCACCTCCGACGTATACCGGACCTATAAGGAGGGCGGCAGTCTGCCTGCAGGCTGCACTGCTTTGGTCTGGGGGCAGCCGCTCCTCGGACGACAGCACGATGATCCACCCAACCGGGAACTCGAACCGCTGCCCGTCGCCTGGTTCAAGTTCTGGCAAACCAGCGACGGCAAGTCGGCACGCGTGTTCCACTCGACCATGGGCAGTGGCGAAGATTTTAAGAGTGCCGGGTTGCGTCGATTGATCGTCAACGCTGCCTACTGGGGCCTCGGCATGGAATCAGCCATCTCACCGACCAGCAGCGTGGAATATGTTGGCCCCTTCAAACCGCTGGAGAGCGGATTCGATTACGCCGATATCGGTGTTGTGCCCAAGCCGCCGGCCGCCTATCGGTAGTCGGCTCGTCGGCTAGGCGCTCCCGGAGTTATTGGGCAAGGAGATGTCCGCTAGGTCTTGGACTGCGACAGTCCTCTGGCGCTTTGGAGCCGGGCGTGAATTGGACAGCGGACCGAACTCACGGACGGGCTCTTCGGGTCGCGAGGCCAAAAGCGGTAGCGGACAACCGCAGTCCAAGACGCTGCCGCGCGTTATCAAAGCCTCGAAGGTCCGCTAGCCTCTCAAATCAGCGCGGAAGGACCGTGAAAACTTTCCTACCGCCTTACGCGCGGATTTGCGGATGACTTCAGCGCTTGACTTACTGCGTGGCTTACGAACCACAGTTCGTCATTACGCCGGTGCCTATGAGTCGAGCCGAAAGTATCGCAGCGCTCCGGGAGCGCATCGTCGGATCAACGATTGCATTATCCTGGATATGGACTGCACTTATCGTTACAGCATCGGGTGTCTTCTGGGATGTCTGTTCAAGCTTCGCCATTTTTCGCCTAAAAGGAGATTCGCACCCGCCCATGTTCCAACTTGAGTCCGTCAACCGCAGCCGACTTTTTCGGTATGTTCACTGCGACACGGGGGTGTTTGCTGGACGGACACCAGCCTTTTCCGTGCGGCTTCCCGGCGTCGGGGTCACCAGAGCCTTATACTTTTCCCGCTGCTCTGGGGTAAGGACGGCTTCGATGGCGGCATTCCTGGCACGGTTCAATTCGCGGACTGACTCTCCAGTCCGTTGGGCAGGCGATGTGAGCTCGCTCATTTTCCGGGCATCGTGTTCCAAAATATCCCGGATTTTGCCCTGCTGCGCAGTATCCAGCCCCAGTTTCTCAGTCAAAAACTTGAGCCGCGCTGCATTGACCGGGCGGGGCATCCCACCAGCGGAATTGACACCGGGTGCACCTGGGGTGGTGGTTTTCTGTGGGGCATTAGTGGCTGTATGCGCCGCAGCGGGATTCTGAGCCACCAGGCGCGTCAAGCCGAGGCTCAACAGTCCGGCGACAAATAGGCGACCAACCGAAAGACGCAAGCACTTCATAAGATGGTGATAGTATGGGAAATCGTTTTGGAAATGGAAGTGCGCAGTAAGCACTCAACTTTGTAGAATTAGCCGAAAGCGTAGGTAGCCATCCCGAAGCGTCAACAAACAGGGAGTCCCGCTTTTGCTGGGTGAAGGCCGCAGCCCGACTCCGTAGCGAACGCTTCTAAGGCCGTGTTTCCGAAATAGCTTGCAGTTTGTTGCGTCTAAAATGCCCGGGGGGAGGCCCGAGGCGGTCGAATATGGCGTCTGTGACCGACGAACAACGAAGCCTTGGGGCATTTTAGGCGCAACCCGAAGGGCCGCAGATATTTTCGGGTTCTTCCGGTTTCTTAGTGGGAAATTCGATGGTTTGAATTGAGCAGGCGAGGGGTTGTTGGAGGGAGGGATTTGTCTGCACGCAAAAAGGACGCGATCCATTCAAGCTGCCTGGCAGGGAAAAGTCGGCAACGGGATTGCGGGAAAAGCATTTGCCCACGGAGGAAGTCAGGATTCTGAGTTCTGGAGTTGCCGCGCACGCATTCGCCGTCAAGATTCCCGCGATGTTCTGTCTCGCGGGTTACGTCCGACCAATCAGCCCCTTTCTGCTATTGACCGGCCTACTTCTTGCATTGCCGCTCCAGATAGTCGCTGAGGAAAACAAGCCGGAGCAGGTCGCGGAAATGGCATTCAACGAGTGGAAGGCTGGCCACTCAACGAATGCTATCGCTTTGATTTCAGAGGCTATCCGGACAGACCCGAAGGAGTCCCGTTGGTGGCACCTTCGGGCACAGATGAACTCTCTCTTGGGCAAGCGCGACGCGACCATTGATGACTTGGGGCATGCCTTGGAATGTGAACCCCGTTCGCGAGTGCTCCTCCAGGGGCGTGCCGAGGAATTATTCAAAGCCGGTCGGATCACGGAGTCCGTTCGGGATTTCGACAAGGTCAATGAGGTGGAACCGGCATTTGCCCCCTACAATTGGCAACGGGGTATCGCCCTCTATTTTGCCGGGCGATTTGCCGATGGCCGGAAGCAATTCGAGAGCCACCAGACAGTGAACCCTCATGACGTGGAAAACGCCGTATGGCACTTCTTGTGCACGGCCCGCGAGCTGGATTTCTCCCGGGCGCAGGCACGTTTGATACCGATCGATGGCGACGACCGCGTTCCCATGACCGAAATACATCGGCTTTTCGGCGGACAATCCACCCCGGAGAAGGTCCTGGCCGAGGTCGCGATCCCAGCCGATACTATTGAGCTGACTCGCCAGCAACGGTTTTACGCGCATTTGTATTTAGCCCTCTACTTTGAGGTTCAAGGAGATGCCGTCCGATTGGCCTCCGAACTTAAAAGCTGCCAACCACTCGCTACCCAAGACGATTTCATGTCGCATGTCGCCCGCGTGATGGCTGCCAAGGTCAAGCCCGAGGCATGGAAGCCCCCCCTGTTGCTCATCCCCGAAAAGTCCGAATCGAGCAAGCCTCCGACATCTCAGTAATCCATTGGCTTGCATCAAGGACGTTTTCCGCGAAAATAACAGACTGGTTTGGCCCGTCGCGCCTTCGCCATTCGACCTGGGGATACCTCGACGTGGTCGTCTGCGGAAGAAGGCAATGGAAGTGGCCCCCCTGTTACTATTCTTTCATGAATTCCAATCGCCCTTCGCCTCCTGGACGCCCATCACCCAATCGAAATGGTCCCCGGCCCGCTCCTTCCACTTGGAAGCGTCGATTGGTGTTTTCACCCGAAGGCCATGTTCAAGAGGAGTTTCGCGAGATTCGTCCCGGTCGACCGGGACGACAGGAGCGCGATGCCATTCGAAATGGACAACGGCCCTTTTTTCGCCGAGGCGAAACACAGAACCCGATTTCCAGAGGACCGGCTGGACAACCTAATCAGGATTATCCTTCGCGTCCCGATAATTCTCGCCCCCCCGGTCCAAGACCTCCTCTTGCCCGTCCTTCCGCGGATGGGGGCGGATACTCCGATCGTCCAGAAGGAGGCCCACCCTCATTTTCAAATCAGCAGCAGCGACGCCCATGGAGTACCCGACCCGATCGAGGTCCGGGAGAGTTGCGTCGCGATGGCCCCGGACGACCTGAGTTTCGCGGTCCCCCCCGGTTTTCTTTACCTGGACAGGACCGGTTTCAAGGTGTTGACCGTTTTCGGCGTCCAGAGGGTCCTAGCGGACCAGGCGGACCTTGGCGCGATGGACCGGAGAGGCTCGGATTTGACGAGCGTCCCGGACGCGGTCAACTGATGTCGTCCCCGACCTTGGGTGGGCCGGTCCGCTCCTTTCGGAGGCCCGAACCACCGGCGAAACCGATTTCCGTTCCTGAATTGGCGGCGGAAGTAATTGAGCGAGCCAATCGGGATGTGCCGGCAGACGCTGCGTTGCGCAGTGTCCTCAAGAATGCTCGTGGCTTGAGCCCGGTGGAAGCCGAAGCAATCAGTCGCGCTGTCTTCCAACACTACCGCTGGTTTGGCTGGCTGGATGCGGATGGTCCCATTGAAGCGCGGTTAGAACATTCGGCGGAATTGGCAGCCCGATTTGATCGTGATCCTGTTTCCTTCTCCGACTCCGATCTCCGGGCGCATACCGTTCCAGAATGGACTTGGTTGCATGTGGAAGCACCTGCGCACTGGGCTCGCAGCCTACAGAGCGCCCCCCGCCTTTGGCTTCGTGTGCATCCTGCGTATATCGAAGAATTGCCTCAGGAATTGGAGGTTTGTCCAGGCCCTTTCGCCGGGAGCTTCCTGTATCAAGGATCCGAGGATTTATTCATTCATCCAGCTTTCCAGGCGGGCGAGTTTGAGATTCAGGACTTGGCCTCTCAGGCCGTGAGCTTGGTTTGCGCCCCGCGGGGGACCGAAACGTGGTGGGATGCCTGTGCCGGGGAAGGGGGAAAGACATTGCATCTGTCGGCCCTCATGGGCGGAAAAGGCATGATTTGGGCGAGCGATAGAGCCGCTTGGCGGTTGGAGCGCCTGCGCCGAAGGACCGCCCGCGCTCATTGCTTTAACTATCGTGTGGCACCGTGGGATGGGGGAGAGAAGCCACCGACGAAGACGGAGTTCGACGGCATCTTGGTCGATGCGCCGTGCTCCGGTGTCGGTACTTGGGGGCGCAACCCGCATGCGCGGTGGACAACCACCCCGATTGACATCCAAGAACTTGTCGAGGCCCAGCGGCGGCTGCTGACCAACGCCCGCGGTTCGCTAAAACCGGGCGGACGCTTAATCTACGCCGTCTGTACCGTGACCCGCGCCGAGACGGTTGAAATCTCCGATTGGTTCACTCACACGTTCGCATCGGAATTCGAGCCGCTGCCATTCGCCAATCCATTTTCTCCACAAGCCCCAGTTGGTTCGCCCTTGACCCTGTGGCCGAATGACACGGGTGGAAACGGGATGTTCATCGCCGCCTGGAAGCGAAAATCGGTCGCCTGAGCATAAGGCCTCCGGTTGAGCAACCTCCTATTTACAACACCGAATAAGCCGCCCACGAAAAAAGCATTCCAGCAATTCCCACGATCGTTTCACACACCGTCCAGGTCCGAAGTGTTTGCCCAACCGAAAGCCCCAGACTGTCCTTCACCATCCAAAAGCCAGAGTCATTCAGGTGCGAGAGGAACAACGATCCGCACCCGATGGCAACAATAATCAGGGCCTTGTGATTTTCATCCATCTCGGGATGCAACGCGATGACCGGTATGAGCAGCGACGACGCCGTGGTGATTGCCACCGTGGCTGACCCTGTCGCCACCCGAATAAACGCCGACACCAGCCACCCATACAGCAGTGGTGAAAGATGGGCGGACTGTCCCAATCGCCCAATGGCATCAGCCACACCGCTATCTCGCAAGACACGGGCAAACCCTCCGCCTCCACCGATCACGAGGACAGTCATACCCACTGCAGCGATTGATTGTTCGGTAAACTTGAGTACTTCCGCACGGCGAAATCCACACCCCGTGCCCAGTGACCATGAGGCAAAGAGGACGGCAATTGTCAGCGCAATGGTCGGATTTCCAATGAAATTAAAGGCAGAACGAATCGCGGGCTGGGGAGGCGGGAAAAGCTCGGCGGCGGTTGCAATTAACATTAACAGGACTGGTAACAGGATGGAAAAAAGGGTCAACCTGAAGCCCGGGAGGCGACGCCCCGCAGCCAATGTCAAGGAACGATTCGGGATGGCGGGTGGTGTAGCCTCGACCCAAGTGACCGCAAACTTCGCCCAGACCGGACCCGCAATGGCTGCCGTTGGTAGTCCAATGATCATTCCCCAAAACAAGACAAGTCCCAGACTCGTCTTTAGTGCGCCTGCAGCAACGACTGGTCCGGGATGCGGTGGCATAACCCCATGCATCACCGATAGACAGGCCAGCAACGGCAGGGTCAACCGCAGAAACGGCTGTTTGGTCTCATGGGTCAATGTCAGCAGGATCGGCAGCAAGAGCACCAAGCCTACCGCAAACCAGGTGGTCAAACCCACCGCCAACGCCAGGGCCATGATGCACCACTGAATGTACTTGGGGCCAAAAAAACAGGCGAATTGCCTAGCCAAGACTTCGGCTCCTCCTGATTCAGCAAGTAGCCGCCCGAGCATTGTTCCCAATCCTACCACCGCCGCGATGCCGCCCAAAGTCGCTCCCAGACCATCGCCAAAAGATTTAACGACTCCCGGCAAAGTATAGGCCACCCATTTTCCGGGTGCTTCCGCAATCTGGTGCCCGCTCATCGATGCTCCGGCTCCAACCAGCAGGGACGCCAACAGAAGGGCGATAAAGGCGTTGACCTTGGCGCGGGTAATCAAGCCGACCAAGACTCCCACCGCAGCCAGGGCCAGCAAAATCAGCTGCGTATCCGAGGGGTTCATGTGAGTCCGAAAAACCTGTCAGAGATTCGTCTTCAGGAAAAGCGCTGGTGTCAGAAATCCATCCAAACCGGTGCTTGGCTTTTCTGGGGGCCGCCCCACCATCCCGAAATGAGCGCACGCATTTTTCCTCGTTCTCCCCGTGAAATGATGGCTGGCTGGATTTACCTGCCCAGGCTGATCGATAAAATCCGGCTCCATCTGGCTGGCCAACTCCATTCCGATTACCAGGAGAATTTTCTCCACAAAGGGTTTGATGCCCGCTGGATCAGTGCGGCTGGCATTACCCCCGAAGCCTTCGTTGAAGTGGTCCGCGATTGCCCCACTGACGGCCAAATCTGCGATTGGGTTCGAATCCATATCAATCCCACCCGGTCCTCGGAACGCGCGGCACTGAATCATGCATTACCCCTTTCCGGCCGAGATCAAGACCCTGCCGTCCAAGAGCGCTTACGCTTCCGTAAAGACCAATTGGGGATGCTCCAGCGGGATGATATCCAAACCTTTTTCGACTGCATCGACGCCGACGAAGGCCGAATTTAAGGTTTTACACCCGCGATGTGCCGGAGCCTGCAATCCTAGGTCCCATCGGTCCTATGCGCGCTATTTTCCCCGAATCGACCTAAGAACGCCCAATCCGCCCACTATGGCGGCTACTCCAATTGCTCCCAAAATCAAATGGGCGCGCTCCACGGCTATCCGGGGATCGGGCTCTTTTTGTCTAATTTCAAACGTCACTGTATAGGAAGTCTGCGCCGCATTTCGCTCCTGGTGCCGAATCAGAATCATTGGCGATTCCGGGACCAAGGCATTCACCAGGTACTGGCTGATTACGGGAAGATGCCGATTCTCGATTCTCAGGTGATGAAATCCCGAATTCAGGCGGGGAAGGGGACCTTCAAACCGAAGTTGGACGCTGCCTTGCCCCTCCTGCATTTCGCTCATTTTGGGAAACTTGGATCCAGCCAAACGCAGCGGCACGTGCGCCTTGTCCAGCTCCGCTGTCAGGTCGCTGAGCACCAATTTTCCATATGCCCGTTCCTCCTCGGGCGAGATAATTTGGTTCCTGTCCAGATCAATAGCTGCAACCACATTTGATACAACCGCAACCCCCGGCGTCAGCGACAGATCGATTGTAACCCGACGTGGCGCAACCGTGACCAAAGCCGCCTGCAAGTACTCATCGAGCCGATGTGCCCACGCCAGCCCTGTCACTAGGTACAGACAAATCGCCAACATCCCCCAGAACGGGAATCGACGCAGACCAAGACGCATATCGTAGAAGAATCAGGCAGCACCGACCGGAAGCAATAAAAAACAAAGGGACAGGTTTTATGTCCAATCACTTCCATATCCTGGTGGAGGTACCTCAACGTCCTTCTATTCTTCCCACTGACGAAGAGTTATTGCGGCTCTATGCCCTTGTCCATGGGGAGGAGAAAGCCGAGTTCACGCGCAAGGAGTTGGAGTTACTTTCCGAAGAACAACGACAAACGTGGCGGGATGGGGCCAGAAAGTTTCGGTTTCTAGCGGGGGAACCGGTTTTCCGGATGCGTGATTTACAACTTTCCCCGGTTTCGCCGGAGACATAGACCGGTTCTTCGGGGCCATGTTTGGGAATTGACCGGATGTCGGTTAACGTCTCGCCGTGTCGTCACCTTTGGACTCAAACTCACCCCTTCGATTGTCAGGACTGCGTCCCTCCCGATTGGAATCCTTTCGGCAAGCGAGTCGTATCTTCCGCTACTTGCTCCCCTATCGGATTCGCTTTTCGATTTCCGTTCTTGCATTAGTCATTTCGTCGTCGCTGGGCTTGGCATTTCCCTACCTCACCGGGAAACTACTGGATGCTTCGCGAGTAACCCCCAATAGCGCTGGAAATGCTCACGATTCACTCAACCAAATTGCGTTGACACTCCTCGGTACTCTGGCGATTCAAGCCGCGTTTTCGTTTATTTCTTCGTATGGATTTAATCGGTGTGGCGAATCGGCACTGGTCGATATTCGTCGAGAAACCTTCGCTCATCTATTGGGGCAGCCCATGTCCTTCTTTGCTCAACGCCGAGTTGGTGAACTCTCCAGCCGACTTGGCACCGATCTTTCCATTATTCAGGACACGCTGACATCGACCATCCCTCAGTGCCTTCGGCAATCTGCCTTGTTATTAGGCGGCGTTACCCTAATCGCGTTGACGTCGTTTCGGCTAAGTGCCGTCATGATCTCAAGTTTCCCAGTCCTACTGCTCGCCGCCATTATGATGGGACGAAGAATTCGGGGAGTATCCCGGATCGGTCAAGATCGATTGGCCGATGGTGCCATTGTCGTTGAGGAATCACTTCATGGTATCGCCGGAGTCAAGGCCTTTGGCAACGAGCGATTTGAACTCGACCGCTACTCACGTTGCCTCAACGAATTCCTGGTCGTTATCCTTAAGACGGCCCGCTTTCGAGCATCGCTAATCTCGTTTATCATCTTTGGAGTCTTTGGCTCGATTGTCCTGGTATTCTGGTACGGTGCCCGCTTGATGCAGGCCGGGGAATTGACCTTTGGTGAACTGACCCGCTTTCTACTCTATACCACCTTTGTCGGGGGCTCGGTTGCCTCCTTTGCTGATGTATTTAGCCAAGTCCAGAAGACGCTTGGCGCGACTGAACGCGTCCGGGAGTTAATGGCTGAGCCGACCGAGCTAAATGTGATGGCTGTCTCCGTCCCAGGCGAAACGCCCAAGCCTCGTTTCCGCGGAGAAGTTCGTTTTAATCAGGTGGATTT
The DNA here is from genome assembly GCA_903835555.1 of uncultured Verrucomicrobiota bacterium. Taxonomy (GTDB): domain Bacteria; phylum Verrucomicrobiota; class Verrucomicrobiia; order Limisphaerales; family UBA9464; genus CAILNN01. Next base: position 66,136 of record CAILNN010000007.1, on the reverse strand, counting down.
TCATTACCCGTCCCGTCCAGACGCCCCGGTTCTTCAGCGACTACAATTGGAGGCTGCTCCGGGCCAGAAAATCGCTCTTGTCGGGCCCAGTGGTGCCGGGAAATCCACGATTGTTTCTCTGCTCCTACGCTTTTACGAACCGGTCCACGGGACCATTCTCTTTGACGGACGATTGGCCAGTGAGATTCCCGTGGTTGAACTCCGCCGAAACCTAGCCATCGTTCCCCAGGAAGTCCTGCTTTTCGGTGGTACCATCGAGGAAAACATCCGTTATGGGCGACCCAGTGCCACTTCTGAAGATGTGAGATTGGCCGCACGCCGGGCAATCTGCGATGAATTCATTGAGCGCTTCCCGGACGGTTATTCCACCGTGGTCGGCGAGCGGGGAGTCAAACTATCCGGTGGCCAACGCCAGCGTATCGCCATTGCCCGGGCGTTGCTCAAGGACCCGGCCATTCTGATTCTAGACGAGGCCACAAGTTCGCTAGATTCAGAAAACGAGCAACTCATCCAACAGGCGCTGAATGTGCTATTAGAAGGGCGGACGGCCTTTATCATAGCCCACCGTCTCTCAACCATTCGGAATGTCGATCGCATCTATTTCATTCAATCAGGTACCGTGATTGAATCTGGTTCACACTCGGAATTGATTCAGCGGGAACACGGGGCCTATCGCCGTTTGGCGGAAATGCAGGATAGTCAGGGGACGAATCAAACCTTCCAAACGTCTATCTAGTGGGGTGACCTCTTCAGCAGGCGTGGGACAGGCACTGATTGACGGGCTGGCAACCAAGGTTACCGTTCGGCTATGCGTCCTCTGCTTCCTTGGATCGGTTACACTTTGGTTTCAGCGCTCAGTCTGAGCCTTGCTTTTGCGGAAGATTGGCCCCGGTTTCGTGGTGAACAATTCAATGGCATTTCGACCGAGAAAAACTGGCTGGGTGCTTGGCCTGGTGGTCAGCCGCGTCAGTTGTGGAAGAAAAACGTTGGCACCGGCTTTGCCTCGGTCAGCATTGCCGCTGGACGACTCTTTACCGTCGGAAACAATGGCAAAGAAGACCGGATTTACTGCCTCGACGCCACCTCCGGTTTGGAGAAATGGGTCCATGCCTATCCCGAAGAGCTCGATCCGAAATACTACGAGGGAGGACCGAGTGCCACCCCGACAGTGGACACCGATCGCCTCTATTCCGTCTCCAAATCAGGTCATGTATTTTGCCTCGAAACAGCCAGCGGAAAAGTGATTTGGCAAAAGACATTCGCCAAAGATCTCGGTCTAACGACACCCGATTGGGGCTTCGCTGGTTCACCGCATGTTGCTGGAGACCTCCTGGTTCTCAATTTCGGCCAACACGGACTCGCAGTCAAGAAGGCGTCGGGCGAGGTTGTTTGGTCTTCCGGCAAGGAAGCCGCAGGCTACGGGACGCCAGTCCCATTTGTCTCCACGGGCAAGCAGGCTGTCGCCATTTTCGGAGCCAAAGAAGTATGGGCAGTTGAAACCAAGACCGGCGAGGTCCTATGGCATCATCCCTGGAAGACCTCCTACGAAGTGAATTCCGCCGACCCCATCGTTGTGGGCGACAAGATGTTTCTCTCTTCAGGCTACGGGACCGGGGCTGGAGTCATCGCATTTGGCGATGGGAAACCGTCCCCTATCTGGATCAACAAGGAGGTCCGAAGCCATTTTTCCACCGGCGTTGCCGTCGGCGGTTTTATTTATGCCATTGATGGCCAGGGCGGTGACAAGGATTCCAAGCTCAAATGTCTCGAAATCGCCACCGGAAAGGTCCAATGGACCTCCCCTTCATCCGAAACCGGTAACATGACCTTGGCAGACGGCAAACTCATTTGGATCACTGGACGCGGCGAACTTATTATCGCCGAGGCACGCCCAGATAAATACTCTGAAGTTGCCCGCGCCCAAGTAACCGGGGGCAAGTGCTGGACCGTCCCTGTGTTGGCTAATGGTCGGATATACGTCCGAAATGCCCAAGGCTCCATTGTTTGTCTGGATAGCAAGGGCTCTGGACCGGTCATCTGAGCCCTTCCAACCGAACGAGCCCGCGGCTTATTGGGCGGCGTCCACGGGGCGGGTCGAAATCCTCGCTGCTACCGCTCCTGCCCTGTTTTCTGCGGCCGTTGGCGCGGAAATCGGTGGTGCAATAATTGGGACTAGAGGAGTGTGATGTTGTCTTTGGTGAGCAGCGGTGATGAACCCGACAAATAGCGGATGTGGCTTGGTCGGCTTGCTCTGAAATTCGGGATGGAATTGCGAGGCAACAAAAAATGGATGATCTTTCAACTCAATAATCTCCACCAATTGATCGTCGGGGGTCGTTGCGCTGATGACAAACCCGCGGGCTTCAAATCGTTCACGATACAGATTATTAAACTCATATCGATGGCGATGCCGTTCGCTCACCAGGGCCGCATCGTAAATCCTTCGGGTCAATGTGCCCTCACGGATGGCACTCTCCTGAGCCCCCAGTCGCATGGAGCCGCCCTTGCGTTTCACATGCCGTTGGGTCTCCTGCAAATGGATGACCGGATCAGGGGTAAGTTCGTCGAACTCGGTTGAATTAGCACTCTTCAAACCCAGGATGTTGCGGGCGAATTCGATTGTCGCCACCTGCATGCCCAGGCAAAGCCCAAGATAGGGAATCTCGTTTTCGCGGGCATACCTTGCCGCCCGGATTTTGCCTTCGATCCCGCGATTGCCGAATCCACCAGGGACCAGAATGCCACCCAACCCCTTGAGTAGCTCCAATCCATCCGCCTTTTCAACTTCCTCGGCGTCGATTGGCTCGATCTGGACGCGGCAATCACTCGCAATCCCGGCATGCACCAATGCCTCGTGGACGGACTTATAAGCGTCAGCCAGTCCGGTGTACTTCCCGACCACGCCAACTCGCACCCGATGCTGAGGTGCCACGAGACGTCGAATCACCTCCTGCCATTGAAACATGTTTGCTGGCGGGGCAACGATTTGGAAGTACTTGCAAACGAGGTCGTCCAATCGCTCCCGCTGGAGCATGAGCGGTACTTCGTAGATTGAATGCTCGACATCCTTTTCCTCGATGACCGCTTCGTAGGGCACATTGCAAAACAGGCTCAACTTGCTTCGCAACTCCTTGTTCAACGGTTGTTCGCAGCGACATACCAACAGATGCGGTGTGATACCGATCTCCCGCAGCTTCGCGACGCTCTGCTGGGTCGGCTTTGTCTTGAGCTCACCAGCAGCTTTGATGAACGGGACATAGGTTACATGGATGAAACAGACGTTGCCCGGCCCAACATCCAGCGCGAATTCCCGGATCGCTTCGAGAAAAGGAAGCCCTTCAATGTCTCCCACCGTTCCACCGATTTCCGTGATGACGACGTCTACCTTGGAATCGGTAGCCAATTGCAAAATTCGCCGCTGGATTTCATCGGTCACATGCGGAATGACTTGCACGGTTTTCCCGAGATAGGTTCCCGCCCGTTCGTTATTCAAGACCTCTTGGTAGACTTGGCCGCTCGTGGTCGAATTCCGCCGTGTCAATTTGGTGCTGGTAAAGCGTTCGTAGTGTCCCAAATCCAAATCCGTCTCCGCTCCATCGTCGAGAACGTACACCTCCCCGTGCTGGGTCGGGCTCATCGTCCCTGGGTCGACGTTCAGGTAGGGGTCAAATTTTTGCAGCGCCACTTTCAGCCCACGGTTCTCCAACAAGGTACCCAAGGCTGCAGCCGTTAACCCCTTCCCAAGTGAACTGACGACGCCTCCCGTCACAAAGATATACTTCATGGGATGGTAGCTTCTCCCCCCCCACTCCCAACGGAAAGAATAAAATCAACCGGCTTTTCTTCAATTTAGCTTGCGTTTGCCAAGTCTTTAAACAGTGCGGCTTCAGCCCGGGCAATATCCCCGGGCAAATCCACCCCCAAGCTATCATGAGCCACCTCCACAACCCCGATGGCGATTCCATGTTCCAGGGCCCGCAATTGCTCCAATCGTTCCGCCGCCTCTAATGATGAAACTGGCCACCCCACCAGCCGAAGTAGCGTTTCCCGCCGATATCCGTATATTCCCAAATGCTTTTGGAACGGAAAGCTGGCGACTTGAACTTCTTCAGCCTCGTTCGCTCGATCGCGGAGGTACGGCAGGGTCCGGCGCGAAAAATAAAGGGCTCGTCGGTCCAACGCCGCCACAACCTTGACTACGTTGGGGTTATTGTAATCATGCAGGCTCCGAATGGGTGTCGACGCCGTCGACATCGGAAATTCGCTCAATAGTGCTGCGACTGCATCAATCACCGTGGGATTAATCAGCGGTTCATCCCCTTGGATATTCACATACGCATCGCCAGGAACCCTTCTGGCCACCTCCGCAATTCGGTCCGTCCCGCTGGAATGGTCTGGCGATGTCATTTCCACACGGGCAAATTGCCGGGCGACCGTGGCAATCCGATCGTCATCTGTAGCGACCACCACTTCGGAAAGCGCTCGTGCTTTTCGGCATTGAGCCACCACTCGCTCGATCAACGTCTTGCCGGCTATCAAGGCCAGCGGCTTGCCGGGAAACCGTGTCGAAGCATACCGGGCCGGAATCACACCAATAATCGTCACCGGCGAACGATAGCGCATCGTCCAATGGGCCTGAATTCAAAACTTTAGGTCGCCAATGCTCTGTTCCTGTGATACGGAATCTTAGTCATCCGCCCGTATGCCAATCCCATCTCAGTCGGATTCCGGTGACCCGGTTCAGACGGATCCTGTCCGCCGGGACCCGATTTCTGTTCCGTTTATGGAGGAGCCGAAGCCCCGGCTGAAGATTCGCGATGCCGATGAATTGGGGCGTCTGCCCGCAGCCAAAGGCTATTACTTGGTTCGGGACGGCAAAAGGCAAGGCCCCTTAACCCGTGAAGGGGTTGTCGCGCTGATTCAGTCCGCTCATGTCAGTTTGCTGGATTTGGGTTGGAGTGAAGGAGCCACCGGTTGGCGCCCTTTAGGCGACATGTTTCCTGGCGTCCGCCCATTGGTGCGGCCCCCGGAACGGATTGAGGTGGAGGCCGGTCGTGTCCGGACAGAACGCCAACCCTTCGCCCGCGAAATCCTACCCGCGCTTTCCTATCCTTTCCGGGGCGATGGCTCGGTAATCCTTGGGATTGGTGTCGGGGGCTTGGCCATCCTCTGGCTACTTGGTTATCTGGCTCTCCCATTTCGGGTTTTCTCCGCCGCACTCAGCATTTTTGGCACCGGTTATTTGTTTGGATCGTTGCAAATTGTCCTTCAAGCCTCGTCTCAAGGCGAAGCTGAAGTCCCCAAATGGCCAGAGCTTCAAACCGCCGCCAGTGACGTTCTACGTCCGCTAATCCTCTGGATTTCCTGCATCCTCGTCTGCTTCGGTCCCGCCCTCATTTTACTGGCACAGTCCTCGGCGAACTCTTTCTCCACGATGGCCGGAGTCTCCACCGTCTTTGCGCTGGCCGGTGCTTTCTGTTTTCCCATGGCTGTCTTGGCGGTCGCCATGGCGGAAACTTGGGAAGCCGCCGATGTGGTTTTCATCTTCTACTCCATTCGGACAGTTCTTTGGGACTACCTCCTCCTAGTGTCGGTTCTCGCTCTGATCGGCTTGACCTATTTTCTCGGAAATATCGCAGCTGGACAATACGCCATTGCTGGTGTGCGCGATCTATGGGGGGCGGCCAATTTCATCTATTTCGGCGTGGTTCTTGCACGTCTTTTGGGCGTATTTTACTACTCGAATTCCGACCGATTGGACTGGTTCTAACAGACGGCAACCTCGGCCTTTGGAGCACTTTCTTTAAAGCATTTCCCGCCTGAATCTGCGCAACGGCAAAAATCAAATTTCAGGCAGTGAAATCCCCGCCTAAACTCCGTCCATGATATTTGTTGGGATTGGGTATGACGTTCATCCCTTCGCCATCGGGCGAAAACTTGTTCTGGGCGGGGTCGAAATTCCTCACAGCCGTGGATTGGCCGGGCATAGCGATGCCGACGTCCTCGCTCATGCCATCACCGACGCCATCCTGGGCGCATTGGGTGAGCCCGATATCGGCCATTTTTTCCCCAACACCGACCCGCAGTGGAAAGGAGCACCCAGTCGGGTATTCCTGGCTGAAGCCGCTAGACAAGTCGCATTGAGGGGTGGACGCTTGGTCAATATTGACGCTTCTTTGATTGCCGAGCGCCCCAAGATTGCACCCCACCTCGCTGCGATGAAGCAGTCCCTCGGCGAGGCCCTCGGAATCGATGCCCGGCGGGTTGGTGTAAAGGCCACGACCAATGAACGTCTTGGATTCATCGGTCGCGAAGAGGGCATCGCCGCCATGGCCGTCGCCAGTATCGACCTGCCTGAATTGGAGGTCCTGAAATGAGTGGCAAGAATGAGGTTGGATGGACCACCCCGGGTGCTGATGGCGTGAAACGCCACGTATTTGCCCGAAAGTTTGGCGGTGAATGGGCCTTTCACGAACGCCCCAAGCGCAAGGGGAAAGATGTTCAGTGGCAGAAAATTGCCACTCCTGCTCTGAATGACTGGCTGGACTTGCTGGAAAACCTCGAGCGCCGAGCGGCACGCGACCTCACGCCACCGTCGCAAATTGAAGCCGTCCGCCAGCGCATTCGCGAAAAATATCCGGAACACCAATTCACTGTTGCTACTGCGGCCGCGTAATGGACTCGAACTGCAGTTTCTTTTTTCGCCAACAAAGCACCAGAATCCAATAAATTCGATTCACCATGAAACGCCCCTTGATACTGGTGACCTCCAGCACCTCCGAATCCGGTGGGGAATTTCCGGACCCGTCGGTCAGCGTGGCTTATGATTATATCCACGCACTAACTCAAGCCGGGGCCATGCCGCTCTGCCTGCCCGTTGTGCCCGACCACGAAGGAATCCGCACGGCTGTCGCCCGCGCGGACGGTATTCTGATGACCGGCGGCGGCGATATCGAACCCAGCCTCTATGGATTCGAGGCGTCACCCGAATTGAGAGCCACCTGCGAATTTGCCCTGCCAGGTCGCGATTCCATGGAATTGCTGCTCATTCAGGAAATATTCCGGCAGAAAAAGCCGCTCCTGGCCATTTGCCGCGGTCATCAATTGGTGAACGTGGTATTGGGCGGAACCCTCATTGTCGATCTACCAATCCAACGCCCCAGTCCCATCGGCCATTGCGACTACGACCGACGGTTCGAGGCCATCCACACCGTCCAAGCGATTCCCGGAACCCATTTCTTCGAACTTTATGGACACGATGATATCGGCGTCAACAGCACCCACCATCAGGCCATCGACCGTATGGCACCTGGGCTCCGACCAACCGCTTTTGCACCCGACGGACTGATTGAAGCGACTGAGTTCACCCCCGAAGAACGCACCCGAAACGCCTGGTTTCAATCCGTTCAGTTTCACCCAGAGCGGCTCGCCCCCAAGTACCCGATCCATCGGCGACTGTTTTTCGACTTCATTGCCGCTTGCCAAATCCACGCCTTCCCATGATTATCCGTCCATTTGCGATTCCGCATTTCATCCGTTTGCTCCCCGTTCTTCTCGCTTGGTCGATCCTGTCATGCCTCTGCAATGCAGTTGCGGAAACCCAGGCTCCGCCTCCTAAGCCTGATCAAAAGACCGTCCAGAAATCTCGTTACGAACTCCGTCCAGGATCGCCCGATGGCATCGGGAAATGGTTTATGGGCCGTGAAATAGCCCATTTCATGAGTCACGAGGGGGCTCCCTGGCTGGAACGCCCAGAGCGCGAAGAGGAAGAACAACCCTCCCAGTTGATCATCGCCTTGGGACTCAAGCCAGGGCAAGTAGTGGCAGATATTGGTGCCGGCAGCGGCTACCTTTCATGGCGCATGGCTCGTCTGGTGGCTCCAGGCGGACGTGTCTATGCCAATGATATACAGCCGGAAATGCTGGCCATCCTGCGCACCAATGTCGCTTCCCACGGCGTTACCAACGTCGTGACCATTCAAGGAACCGAGTCCGATCCCAGACTTCCAACCAATCAAGTCGACCTGGCCATCTTCGTCGATGTCTACCACGAGTGCGAGTTCCCCTATGAGATCATTAGCGGAGTCGTCCAGTCCCTTAAAGTGGGCGGACGCCTGGTCTTGGTGGAATACCGTGGCGAAGACGATTCCGTGCCGATCAAACGGCTGCACAAAATGACTACAGCCCAAGTCCGCACAGAAATGGCGCTCCACCCATTGGACTGGGTCGAAGTCGTCGACACCCTCCCACGCCAGCACATCCTCGTCTTCCGCAAACGCGCCTCCACTACTCCGCATAATCCGTAAGAACGAAGTCGACCATGGGCACCTTTACGCATTGTCGATCGCTGCGACGATTTCCCAGTTTGCAGGGATATTTTTGTATATTCAAGGTGCTGGGTCAGGTTTGTCGTCGACAGCCAAGCCGGTAATCGTATTTGCGTATGTGGCCGTGATAATCGGTATCATTTCAAAGGCTTTGCGTTCCTTTAATTTCAGGACGCTGGTGTCGTTTATCGCCGTGGGATACTCAATTGGGACGAATTATTCGTGAACCATCAATTGCCATTTCGCCACCTGCTTTTCCAGACTTTTTAGATCGTTGGTCGTAGGTGTTTCGGCATGTTGATAGCATTCAAGCAAAATACTGTTAAACAGCACATTATGAATGGCATTTTCGCGAGTCGTGAAATACTCGGGAGACTGCCGTAGATACAAACGGGTCTCGACCTTTGGTTGGTGATGCCACGGCATCAGAAGTTGAGCACTGGCCCGTTGGCCGTCAAAATAGTCCCTGGGTGCGCAGGTAAAACGCAAGGCCAGGGTCGTCACGTTGGTCCCATGCTTCCGCTCTACCGCCTCCAACCTGTTGGAAACAACCTCCGAGTAGGAGAGGTCCAAGGCCCGGCGAGCCTTTAGAATTCCCGCCCCTATATAATGGTCCGGTTGGTTGGTCCGTTGTCGCTCCGCGGATGTCAGTAAGGCCACATAGACAGATTCAGCCTTTTCCCAGGAATTCCATTTCCCATCCTTCTTAATCGCGTCGGCGTTCGCTTGCAACCACAACGCTGCAGCTCCAGCGACCTGAGGGGCCGCTGCCGATGTGCCGGCTCCGTCGAGATCGATTCGGTTTATGTCGCCATTCGGATTATTTTCGTCCGTTGATGAGACCGCCCATGGAACATTCGGAGTATAAGCAGCGATGGGATAGGCATGCAGCCGCCCGTTGCGAAGGACTTGCGAGGGGTCTGGGTCGTTGTTTGAGCCGAGGAGCCAGTGGCTTTCGAAATCCGCCCCATAACTTCCCCGCATGAACCACTGCAACCAACTATTCACCGACCAAAATGCGCGGACCATCTTAAAGCAATTGTTCTTGGCATATGTCTTACCATCGGAGGTTACACCCGTGACTCCAACGACTCTCCGAAAAGAGGCGGGGTAGACCGTGGATGATGGCACGAGAACGCCGAGTTCGGTTCCCGAGAGATGGTAAAAATCGCCCGTTGCGGCAAATATGGCGGTGCCACGCTCATAAGCGGCGTTGATCGCATCAACCCAGATGAGGGACGGACCTCCGCCATGACTCAAGGATAAAACATCACATTGCTGGCGACGACTGGCATAGTCGATTCCATAGGCCAAGTTGGCGGTGGACAACGAAAAAACCCAAGGGGCAATGCGAACTGGAACAATCGTGGAATCGGGCGCGGCACCGAGGTATTCGACGGTCTGATTTGTCTTTCCATTCTGAACCTCTACTACACGAATCCTCCCACCTGCGAGCAGACTCGTTGTGCCCGTCCCATGATGAGCCCGAATGGCACCAGGGCTAGCGATCGGAGCAACGTCATCTTTATTCAGCAGTACTGCTACAGCATTTCCCTCAGGCAAATCCACCATTCGAGGTGCCTTCGGCATCGCGACGTGGGCAGCGTCGAAGCCATTGTCCAAAATTCCAATACGGATGTTTTCTGGCGGAGTGGTTGAGTGAGCCTGGACATACTCGCGCGCATCTTTAAGTTGAGAGTGCTCACTATCCAAATGCCAAAAAGGGGAGAAGATTCCATCCTTGCTCTTGGGGATTGGCCAGGCCTTGGAAGGTTGCGCACCGATAGTAACCGTGGGGATTTCCGAACCGCTAGTTGTCAACTGAACGTCCTTTGGGCTGCCATTAGTCTTTTGCCCCTGGCTCTCCTCGGCAAAAATCAAGTTGGGTTCTACAATCTCCGGGTAATCGCCAAAAGCGCGATAGCTGGCGCTGGCCAGCTCTGGGGTCAAGCGACGAACCCGCTTCCAACTATCACTCTTACAAAGCTTTTTAGGGGAATGGGTCGCGTCAGCATCTTTCCATGCCATATACCACTGGGCTGGCAATGGTTGGGCAAAATTTGTGCTTGTGGCTGCGACGATCGGCTTGAAGCTCCAGCCATTCGTCCGGCAGACTGTATCCCCAGACGGCAACCCTGGAACCTTGACAAGGATGCGCTCATCAAACCTGAACGACGAGGAAATCGATTGGCATCCCATAGCCAAAAGGCTGATAGCGACGACAAGGCCGAGAGGCTTTACTTGCGTGATGACGGTCATTTGCATCGAATGAATTCGATTTTGGCCAGTTGCAATTAAGGAAGCCCCTTTCATTTCAAGACGGTCGTGGAAATGTGTTCGCCCAAACAGCGGTAGCTTTCCCATTGGCCTTCAGTAAAGAATTGATTGGTGGTAGAATCATTTGGGAAGTCGGGATCAGCCTGTTTAAACGACTTGATGTCCAAGGACTCATCGCCGGTCAGACTCGATTTCAGTAGAATAACCCAAAGGGTGTTGACGTATTCATTGCAGGTTGGAGGAAACGCGACCCGAGCCAAAGCGGCGTGTTTGCCGTCATTCTTGCCAATCTTTTCCAGCGAGCTAATCGCGTCGAATTGAAGCCATCTGGACCACCAAAAATGCTCCTTCAACCCCTGATCGAGGAGTCTCGCTTTGCGAGCACTGTCGGATGCTGAATTAATCACCATTGAATCCAAGAAACCGTTCTGGAACAACTTCAATTCATGTCCTGCTAATTCCGTTTCCAACTCCTCCAGCTTCTTTGGATCGAGTGCGGGCGGCCCTTCTGGAATCAACTCCTTCTTCAAGGGACTAGACAATGTCGCCTCAATATATTCGTGTCCCCCTTCGACATAGCGTTTGAGACTTTGAACCTGCTCCTGATCAAGAAAGGTCATCTCGGCGCAAAAATCAATCCTCACAAGTCGAACCAAATCGCCCAGATCGCTGAACGTCAGGGCGATATCGTGTCCGGCATCGACGGCGATGATGAAGGGCACTCGCCGCCGAATTAGTTCATAAAGACCCGTGATTTCGAAATGTCCTCCGTCGGAAAGATTCCAATATCGCTGTCCCGGCCCAGCAAAACTTCCCCGAAATTCAGCCAGCAACATATGCTGCATCCGGGTCAGATACATCGGAAGTTGTTTCAATCGTTGCCATAGGTCTTGCGGATAACGACCCGGGCGATCACCCGGCGATAAACCGCTATTCCACCAGTACCCCAGGCGCACATTCGCCAATCCGCAAAGGAGGGAAAACGAAAGACAAGTTGACCCTCCCGTTCCGGTTCCAAACGCAGCCGCTGAGATGCCCATCCACAAAGAGAGCGGCAGCGGTTCCACCGAGACGGCTCCTTCGGTTTTCCCCATTAAGACGTGGAAGGTTTCACTCGATCGCACGATTGGCTTGAGAGCGACTTGAGCATCCAGCGCGTTCGTACGATGCTGGACCCAATGAATCAACCTCGAGGTCAAATCGCTTTTTGCCGGCTGAAGGCTCCACAGGGAGTGAAAGCGCCTCCCGACGCTGACTCCACAAGGCCCGACGCACATTGAAAGCCCTTTGCGATCCCTCGCCTCGCGCTGCGAGACGGCATCCACGGTCTCATTGATACAGAGGTTGATGAGGTGGAGAGGGCCACCGTGCTGTTCCGGATGATATTGATGGAATGGCAGGTCATCCTCCGGCTCAGAGATTAGCACGTTTTGGTTTGCATCTTCCGAATCGCTGCTGCGTTTTGGGTTGGAGGCACCCAGAAAACAACGGGACAACCGTTCTGTGTAGGCGTGCAATAGCGAAGAAGTGTTCAAGAACTGAACAGCCGTTCCCAGCAGAAGGGAAGTTCCGATTGCCAATCCCGTGACCTCCAATCCCCAGATAGAATTCTGCAAGAAAAGCCAATGAACAAAGGCATCCTGCAAGCTCATCAACACGATCACCAATGGAATGGCGATAAGGGCCGCCTTGGTACCGGTGCTTAGGAAGGGATTCGTACCGGAGGTCTTGGCTGGATTCATCCATTTTTTGGCAACTTTTTGCAAAAAGGGAAACAGTGCGCTCGCAAGCGCGCTCCATCCCCCCAGGATGTAGATGAGATTTCCCGACGCGAGGTTTTTTGCCAGCGTATCAATGAACACCCAGATAAGAGATGCGGCAAACAGAGCGAGAACCTCCCCCAATCCAAGCGTCAATCGATCCCGATTCTGCGATCGGTCGGAAATTGGGTGGGATTCTGTCGAATGCCGTTTTATGCGTTCTTGCGATGACGGACGATAACCAGTCAATTCCAGCCATATCGGGGTCGAGGCCAAAATCGCCACCGCAAGAAGCCCGCCGACGGGCGCGTCGGCTGCGGCCAGCATGAGTCCGAGGGTCGAGAAAAGCAGCAGCCAGACTCCTAGAGGGACAAAATTGAAGCGCGCCGCGTTTCCGCTCCTGGGCACCAACCAGTAAGCCAGAGAATTGGGAATAACGGCAAAGGCAAATAACAGTGGCGGCAGGGGCCACCAAACACTTAGAGCAATACCAAAAACCACCGGAGCTTCGAGCATTTGAAAGCCACCACTCATTTCTCCCAAAATATGCAGGATTCCAAAAATCCCGGTCCCAAAAAACGCGAGAACTAGGTGGATGGCAGCCAAATTTCGCCAAAGACCACCCACACCTTCGATTTCATCCGAACCGCTGGTAAAGATATAATTGCCATGTGCCCGGAGCCATTGGATGGGAGACGATCGACTATTCAGTAATATCCGTTGCACATTGTCACATGGGTCGCAACCACAGGGGATTCCATGACACGACTGGCATTCCTGATCAGCCCCCAATTTTGGAATGGGTTGGCGGGTAAATAGTCGCCCCAGGAAACACCCGATGTAACCGCCCCCTGAGACCGTTGAAAGAAAATCAATGCGTCGAAGCCGGTCCTTCTTGGCCAAGCCTTGAAGCACTCCCAGGCAAAAGGTGGCTGATCGAATCCCACCCCCTGAGAAAGCCAAGCCAACCGAATCGCTTGGCAAACGACCTAGGGATGCTGTTTTTTCCTCACTGGTGCTGTTCGTCGGCTCGCTGACGTTTGTTTGTCGAGCTGTGCGCCGCCGCTCGCGCACCGCATAGGCCTCGTGCTGCCGAAGTTCAAAGGGATAGTTCATTGAGGATGGTCTCCGCCGCCTTTTCGCTGACCATATAAACGGACGTGGCAATAAAATATCCTGGTATATTTGGAAAAACAGATGCGTCGACCACTCGTAGCCCCTCGACACCGTGCACGCGAAAATGGCTGTCCAAGACCGCCCCACGATCGTTGAGTTCTGCTGGGTTCGACCGCCATGCGTCCGCGCCAATTCGACAGGTACCGCAGGCATGGTGTCCCCAGGTTTGGCCGACAATCCAGCGACGCAAGTCGTCCGATTTGTCTTTTTTTTCCGCGCCGGGGTGGAGTTCGGAGTGAACCAACGCTTTGGCTCCATGATTGAGCCGTCGCGCGAGGGCAACAGCCTCAACCAAGGCGTCCAAGTCCGCATTTCGATTTGCATGCGGGCCAACATATTGTTCCGGCTTGTCGTCGAAGTAGCAAAAGTGAATATCCGGTGCCTGGAGGGGGTCTGGAGAGCGCAGGCGAACGTGCCCGCGATTGCTGGAATACGCCTTTAAAATCGTCCAACTCCAGAGATTTCGATTTAGCGGGGCTGCGGGTTCCTTAGGATCAAGTCGGAGAAGGTCTTTCGACCATCCTGGATAATACCCCCGAAAAGCGGCGGGAAATCCGAGAAAAAAGAGGTCGGGCTTCCTGAGCTTTGGGTTCGACCGTTTGAGAATGGCCATCACGGCCCCGTTGCTGGTGTAAACTCCGTCTCGATTCCCCGTTTTTTCTACATCCAGCCAATTCTGAAGGCCAATGTCCTCTTTGTCCTTAACATTCGGTTGGAATTTTGCGCCATTCAAGAGTGAAAACCCTTCCTTCAACACGCTGACCACACTGATCTCGTACCTATCCATCAGGTTTGCCCCAACACCGGGGAGAGCCACCCGTATAGGAGGCCGCGCGTGCGTCAAAGGTGTCGTTTGGTTTAACATTTCTTCCAAATGCTTTGGATCGCCAATCCCACTGAGCATGAGAATCTGCGGTGTATTGAACGCTCCGGCGGATAGGATTACCTCCCGGCGGCAAAAGCACCGTTCAGGACGCCGGTCGGTTGCCTGGACCGACGGCAAACTCGCAGAATAAAGCTGATGTCCCCGCAAGAATTCCACCCCGATTGCCCGCGGAGGGCCGCCTTCTTCTGACTCTTTCATTATGACGCGGAGGACAAATATGCCGGTTGCAATCTGAATGCTCCCGGTGGGAATGGTGGATTTGACTTCATGCTCGACGGCTTCTTTCAGTTGTTGGCGGGTCTCCAGCAGGAACTCCCTGGGTCCGCGTCGCGTACCACCGGGAGCCACTGCAATCGGAATCAGGGCAATCCCCTCGGGATTATTCCGCATCCGTACGGCATCGTTCAGGTCAATATCGCGATAAAATTGACCGAGTAACAATTGCTTCAACCAACGCCACGTTTTTTCAGGTGTGGATAGGTCGGTTTCGTTGAGGAATGCAGTCGTGATGAGGCGGGATAATTGAGGGTCCTTGAGGGCCAGATCGGGCTTGCTAATGGTGACGTCCAGCCAGCCATCTTCACCACGCTCGCCCGGCGCATTCCGACCGGGATTAACCCAGTCCAAAAATCGGTTCCACCAGCGACCAATTCGGGTTATCGAATTGCCGTAACTTAGTCGCTCAATTCGGCGATAAATGGACCGCATTTTGGACGATGACCAGGAACCATCGCCGGTCATTGACGCAATCTCGTCCCAATCGGCATCCAAACCATAAATCGAAATCAGCGCATGGTGAGTGGAACATCCGCCGACTGCCGAGGCCCGGGGATAATAATAGGTCGTTGATGGAGCAGGGATGGATTCAGGTTGGGAGTAATGGCGAACCGAGAACCCCCAACAGGACGGTTTGGCCTGGGCGTCGGGGTATAAGTGAGCCTCGGTCGAAGCGGCATGCAATCCCGGACAGCTATAGAGCAGAGCCTCGTTCTCAGATTGATGCTGAACTTGTTCGGCAACATTAGGCGACAGGTGCGGAGAAAGCAGTTTGGGGCCAGAATCGAGGCCGGCTTCGAGAACGAGCACCCGCATTCCCGCCTGTGCCAACCTGCAGGCCAATGGCGAGCCACCTGGGCCCGAACCGACGATGATATAGTCGATGTCGGTTGAATCGGCCTCCAGGCTCCCCAGTGGTATGCCATCGAAACCACTGGGTTCGGCACCGTGGCTTGTTCCAAGGGGAGCCATGAATTCAGAGGGTTTTCAGGAAGGCAATCAAATCGACTTTATCCGCATCCGACAATGCCTCGCCAAAATAGTGGCCACGGTCCATGATGAAGTCTGGACATTTGCTCACCTTCATCAGCGCCGGACCTGCCTCTGCTTCGAAGATGGCGAGACGCTGTTCGTCGGTGAACCGCTTTTCCTTGGGACGGAGATCGTCTGCACGCAGCTTTCCGATGGTTGACATGATTCCCCGGAGAGCACCCAGTCGGTCTAGAAATGGCGAGTCCGGGTCAAGATTCATCAACGCATTGACCGGAACCCCCTTGGGAAAAGGACCGACCACCAAATCACAGATTTGACCGTTCACAAAAGTCCGCCCAACCCAGAGAGCCGCGAACAAACCGACCAAAATCAGTCCTTTGCTTACAATGGCTGACCAACGCACGAAGGTCTTCGCCCAAATCTCCCAGCTTGGTACGGGCTTTGTTTGCGATGAAGCATTTGCGCTTGTGGACGGGGCGGAATCAACCCAAAGCCATCCGCCGACAATTAAAGTCAGTGGCGGAATCCAGATGACCCAAGGTAGCAGATATCCCAGGCCGGTCAGCCAGAGGACGGCAAGCAACACTGCCCCCTCAGTAACCAACAGATAGAAGTAGAATCGTCGATTCCATATTCTAATCCCAAGACTGAAAACACCCAACAGCAAGGGAGGTGCCCATGGATAATCGAGGGCTCCTAGAACCAGCGGCACCAGCGGTCGATACACAAGTCCCGGCAGTGTACCTACAATCAAATGGCGGATATGGCCGCGAGGGATGCGCAACTCGGTCTCCATATCAGTTCGAAAAATCCATCCCGGATCCTTTCCGTGCCAGACCGATGGGGACGGGTCGCGGAGACCTGCCTCACCGCTTGGGCTGAGTTCACGCTTGGACTTCCAAAGCAACTTATTGATCGCATCGTCAAACATCGCCAGACGGCCTTCGACCGAAACGCGACGGGCTTCGTCCCAATCCGGTAGGTAGAAACCCAATGAATTGTTATGCAGTAATGGGGCTGTCGCCCAGACCCCAACCAATGAAGCCGGACGATAAAAACCAGGACCATTCCCAGGTGCCTTGTAGAAATTCGTGGTGTGAGAAAACGGATCGTAGTAGGGAATCAATCCAACCGATGGCAGTTGCTTGTAGGTCGTCGACGAATATTCCGCCCAAACCTGTCCTTCTTTTCCGTTGGTCGCCAATGCTCGGGCAGCGCAGGTACCCACCAAAGTGACGGGAATACGAAGATCGGTGGACAGGAAATTCTCCGCGATAAACTCTTTGACTTTGGCGGCATTGCCGGCCCCGCTCAAGGTCATTGCTGCATCAACATACGCCTTATAAGATGGACTTTTCTTGAAGATTTCCCAATCCTGCCAGTTGTAGGGCAGGCACAGGGAATCCGGATTTTCCGGTGCCTTATCCCACGTCTGGGCCCCTCCAGGAGGTTTTTGTGAAAAGGTCAGGTTGAAACCCACCGGTTGTTTGCTGGAATGGCAAATCATGCAATTTCGAACAAACACCCGACTGCCATCGAGAGCGCGGTCCGGGTCCCAATGGTGCTTGTTTTCCGGCAAACTAATGAATTTAGGGGAATACTCAACCAAGGAGGACACCGTCTCCAAAATCTCGGCTTTATGGTCATCAGATATGGCGTCGGCAGTTGAATAATGCGCTGTGGCCGTTCGCAGTGCTTCCCACTGGCTATCCTTGCCGGTGACACCGGTTTCGTCCTTTTCGACAGCGAACTGGCCATTTGCGTCGTATATGGTCACCTTCAGATGGCCATTGACATCTTTTCCCAACGCATAAAGAAGGCGACCTGGTTTTGGGGTTGGCTTTTCGCCGACCCCGAGGAGCTTCAATTCGATGCTGCATTGGGGAGCTCGGGCTTGGTCCAAGTGCATTCCCGCCGTCGATGCCTGGATTCGTTTTCCTTTTGACTTACCGGGGGCAACGTTGGTTCGGTTATCCCAAAGAAAGAATTCAGCAAGATAACCGACTCGGAAGTTTTCGTTGACCCGCCAATAGACGGAATTCCGACGGCAGACGTCAATGGAGAAGGGCCTCTGTCCCACAAAACCAATAACTGGATTACTACAGAGGTTCCATTCGTCATGGAATAATCCGATATTTAGGAACACACGTGCCAGAGCCCCGAATACGCCCACCGAATCGGCTCCCTCCATCAATACGCGCGGCACCTTTCGGACGCCATCGCCAGAGCCAGGAAAGGTTCGTGCGGGTGCTCCTTGGTCCTCCGCCGGATTAAGGAGTGCCCGGTCTATGCGGGCGGGCAATTCGAACACCGGATTCATGGCGTTCGCATTGTTGATGTGATCAGTGGTCACCATCGATGTGTCGATGGTCCCTGGTTGCTGTGCTGCCAAATAATACCAAAGAAAGTTGCCTCGCTCGACCGGCGAACCGAATGCGGAACTCGTCCGAAAGTATTGATTGCCGATGATTGACGAAAGATTCGCCCATAATGGTTCTTCGGGATTTACCGGTGGATTCAGCGGATGAATGGCCACGTGACAGAGGGCACAGCTCATTCCCACTAGAAACGGACGAACGGTCCGCGGGTCCTTGGAATAAACCGGGTCATTGTAAAAAGCCTCGGGATTCCAGCGGCGGCGGGCGGCTTCATCAAACTTGGGATTGGGAAACAACCGAAGCCCGATGATCCCGCTAGGATAGCCATAAACGGCGGGATTTACCCCATCACTCTCAAGACCTTCCGGTCCGGTCCTGCCTGGCACTAATTTGGTCGAATAGGGTGAATATCCCCCTTCCTCTCCGATGCGCCGTTCGACCGTATCCAAATATAGCCCATAGGGCCCCGGCTTCGTGGATGCCTTCATCCCTGGTTGGTTGATTAGACCCAAATCTCGAAATCGGGATTCCCGCTTGCGGCTATCGATCATCTTGAGGAAGTCGAGAACTCCATACGCATCTTGGGATAACCAATCCCAGAAGTCCTCATTCCCGCCGCACCACAAAAGCCAGGTGTTGCGTCCATAAATCGCCTTCTGGCCCTTGCTGCTCGGGTCTATTACCCCGTTGGCCACTCCAAAGTCAATCGGGTGAAGATCCTCATTGGAATCCGCGACTTGGTCCATCAAATGGAAGACATCTTTCGGCTCAGGCGGAAAATCATTGATGGTATGATTGGTCGAGCCAGCATCGACCGGGTGGGCAGCATCGATTGGTTGGTTGGCAAATCGATCGGGAACGTTGAATTTATAGCTAGAATCGTTTGTCGTTTGCCCAACGATCGGCAGCCCGGGTAAGAGGAGAAGGAGGAGTCCCAGAGCAACCAGACATCTCCCGGGCGTGGGTGCGTAATTCAATTCTCGCTTGTTTAAGTTCATGGGCGGAAAACTGGGAATAACGGACGACTCCGGTAGATCATAATTGCTTGAGGTATTCCAGCAACGCTGCCTTGTCTGACTGCGGTAGGGTGGTCCCGTACGTGTGACCCTGGTTGCCGTTGCCTCGAAGGGATGTGTCATATCGGAACCCTTTGGATTGTGCGGCGGGGCCATCGGTGACATAACCCACCGCCTTGGGATCGTAGTCGTTCAGCCCGCGCCAGAATATGGTGGGTCTTTCGGCTACCGGTTTCAGGATATCGCTGAGCGTCGGCACTGATCCGTTATGAAGGTAGGGTGCCCGGAGCCACAGTCCATCCAGGGGCACATTGACGTAGCCTCCGGTGGACCTAAAGTGAGAAAATACCCATGATTTTCCATCCAGATAGCCGTTGTAGGCTGTTGCTGCCTCGGGCGTCCACATTTTGGCGCGGTTATCATCGGTGCCGATTTCTGTAGCGGGTGTGACCCGTCCGAGAAGATCGCCATCGGCGGCATGACAGCGTGCACACTGGGCGCGATAGATTCCCGCTCCCCGCGCGACCAGGTTGGTGTCCACCGGCTCGGGAAAGGGAAACTTGGGAGCCGGGTTATTGCGAATCCAAACCTCCAGTTCCCGCAGACGGGGGCGGGGAATGGATGTCGGCGTGGCTCCATCACCCAGAGCAGAGCTATCCACCACTTCGCGGAGATCGGTATTTAATCCATCCCAATGAAAGGCTCGTCCAGGATGTGTGCCCAGGCTCCAAAGGGGCTCCATGTCCGAGGTGCCAAGGGTTTCTCCGACGGTAACCTTGGGATCGACACCGTGGAGAATGGCTACTTTTACCGGATTAAAGGGTTCGATTCGACCCGGTCCCCACTCGGGTCTCTTGGGATCGTTGGTCCAATCCCAATCCGCGGCCTGCTGAAGGAGCGCTTTTCGTGTGGCAGGAATTAGCAGCCCGCGATAGAGCGCCTGGTCCGCCAACGACAAGCGGACCTGACGTGCGATGATCGGCATCAACGTTGCTCCATTAAATCGAGGGTCCTTGGCACAGGCGAACAGGAACCGTTGGTATCCGAGTATATTGGCCGTATTGGCCGGCGCACCCAGGTAACAGCGGGGGAGGGCTTCCCCTGGAATCTGTACCGAACCGGCGTGACATAGGGCACAATTAATCCCCACCCGATCGAAGCCGATTCGCTTGCGCGTAAATCCAACGGGCATTTCAGATCCCGGTTCCCAGATAAAGCCGAGAGCGGCATAACCCCCAGGTTTTGGCAGGTATTCCGGAAAGGCGGCTGGAAGCGAGACCCAAAGCCAGTAGGGCAGACCTTGCGCGTCCTCGGCACCGATAGAACCGTGCTTAAAGTATTCCTCCACCGAATCATTCGCCAGGGCTTGTGGATATTCCCGAATCAGTTTGTGCCATCCGATTGTTCCTAGAATGGCAACGGCAACCGCAAGAGCCGCGATAGGTCTCAACCAAGGTCGCCAGGCAGGTCGTTTCGGTGCCGTACCAAATGCCCGCTCCGCGACATTCAAGCGGGAAAGGATAATCGTCTGAAGAAAGGCGAACGGCAGATCCAACAGCACCCCAAGGAGGAAAGCCTCATTGGCACCAAGACTCACCACGGCAATCGTGCAAAAAGTGAATCCCGCCGTGCGGGAGGGGAAAATAGCCAACCAAGCGAATAGCCGGTATTTGTCAACATCACCAATGGCCGGAATATAGAATACACTGACCAAACCGAGGAAAAGTCCCGCCAACTGAGCCCAAATCACGGGCTCGGATGGCACGCCGAGCATGCGGAGCATCCACTGGGGAAAAAACACCAGAGGGAGGACAAAAATCATGTTTGCTCCGATGCCAATCCAGGCAACCCAATGATACGCTCTTTTCCAGCACCTGACCCGAATAGCATCTACCGCACGGGGGACTTCGGGGTTCCAGCTTGGTCGCGCTCCGCCGTTCCACTCGCTTCCTGGACGATTTCCCCGGCCATTTTCTGCCCCTTCTAGCCGACGGAGCAGATAAATCTGGGCGAAACCGAATACAAATTCAACCAAACCCCAGGCGAGAAACAAGCGCGGAGCCCCTCCAATCAGGACAGCTATGCAACAGAGTAAACCGGTGGTCCCGCGTGCGATGACCGCAGCGATCCAACCGTGGGGGCGGTATCGGTCAATGTTCAAAAGCGGAGGCAGGTAGAAGATGCTGATCAAAGTCAACAGCTCGCCGCAGAGCTGGGTCCAGGTGATTGGCAAACCACCCACTCCCGTGAGTGCAAGAACTTGCGGAGCCGCAAGCATTAGCGCCAAGGCCAACACGAAACTCAGCACGGTCCCCAGTCCGGCTGTATAAGAGTATAGCCGCTTCCAGTACCGCGGATCAGAGGCGTCAGGATTCATAGCGTCTTCAGATACTCAATCAGATCATGCTTCTCCGCGAGCGACAATTCTGTTCCATATAGTTCTCCTTCGTGTCCTTCATTTGAGTTACCGTCGACTGGGGTTCCGTCCTCCAAACGGCTGCGGTAAAGAAAATAGGCGTGCCCGTTTTCTTGCGCTACCTGATCCACAAATCCGACTCGTGCGGGATCATAGATATCGCACCCTCGATAGAACTGTTTTGGACGATGGGAAGACGGTTCCAATAAATCCCTCAGGCTGGGCACCGAACCATTGTGAAGATAGGGTGCTCGCGCCCAAATGCCGTCCAGCGGCTGGTTAGCGTAACCAACGGTTTTCTTGAACGATCTGAAGCGATTAGTGGAATTGGGAAAGAGGGTGTTTTGGTTGGCGGAAAACTCCAGGGTGTAGGAATCAAAACGGGCGCGGTCCGTTCGGATTTTCTCCCACGGAACCACCGTACCGATGTATTTTCCGGAAAAATCATGACATTCGGCACAATATGACCTGAATATGCCGGCACCGCGACCAGCCGCAGCATGGTCCAGCGGCATTTCCGGGCTTTCCGGCCATTTCGGAGGCGGCAGGTCGAGAATGTACGACTTAACGCGGGCAATCCCTGAGCGGTCTACCGTGACCGGGGTGATTCCTGCCCCAAGGCCTGCGCTGAGGTTTCGTTCATCGAGCGAGGAATTGTTGCCGTCCCAGTGCAGGTTCAACCCTTGCCGGGGTGCCTGATTCCAGAGTGCTGGAAAGTCTGAGGCGGCAACAAGTTCCCGCTTCGGAAGCCGTTCAAGTGACCAACCAAACTGGAGGGATTTATAGGGATTGAACGTATCGACGCGTCCGGGACCCCACACCGCCGCCGTCGGCTGAAATAGAATGCCAACGCGCGACCGAAGCGTGAGAGTTTGACGTTGCACCTGGGGAATGATAGCCGTGCCGAGGACAAAGCGGTCGAAACGATTCATCGGGCCAAACTTGGCTTCAATATGACCGATGACATTGTCGGCCGTGAATCTGGGGTCCGATACAACGTCCAAAACAAAGGCGAACAGGCCTTGGAGGTCCAATTGATGCGCCGGCATACCCGGGACAATGCGACGCGGGGTGCCCGCCGATGTTCGGTAAGTCCCCACGTGGCAGACCGCGCAATTGAGCCCGACCATTTCCATCCCCAATCGATGACGTCGGCTTAGGCCGATGGGTAGGTCCCGTGGTTTTCCGTCGGGACCATTTTCATAAATCAGTCCCAGAGAAGCATAACCGCCCGGAAGTTTATCCGGGAACATCTCTGGCAGCACGGCCATGATTTGGAAAGGGGGAAGCATCCCGCCGACGGGGCTAAGCAAGCTGCCCCCAGGTTCACTGCCGATGGAGCCGTATAAAAAATGTTCGGCCTCAGTCTTGTAGGTTACGGGTTGGTCGATAGTAAAACGACGAACCAATGCGAGCACGATCAGCAGCAAAAGAAGAAGGACAATGCTTACAGCGATTCGGCTCCACAACCGCCGCAGCGCCACCTCGACCGGAGTGGACCGCACAACATCGACCAACACCCGGTCAGCTCCGCGGGTTCGCGTGGTCGGCAAGCCCGGGTCTGGATTAGGGTTCATAGGCATCAGGAAAAACGCTCATGGCGGTCTTAATCATTTCTTCGCGATTGGTAAAGCGGCTCTCGTCATAGCATCCCAATGGATGCCCCAAGGCGTTGAGGAGGCAACGATTGCAGAACGTGCACGGTTTCTCCGGCAGGTCCTTTCCCTGCGCAAAATAGCTGTTCACCAAGTCGTTGTTAGCAATCAAAGGGCGGGCAATGGCTACCCCGTCACAATGGCCCCCGGTGATCACCCGCCGAATGAGGGCACCATCCTGATAACCGCCCGTATTCAGGACCGGAATGTGGGCTAGAATGCCCCGGGAGGCTTCCTCCGCACTTACTCTTAGTCCGCGAGCGGATCCCCGGGCGATCGCCTCGTCTTTGACCAACTTGCAGAGGGCGGCCGTCACCCCCTCGATGGGGAAATCTTTCTTGGTTCGATTCCAGATGGCTCGGAAAATCCACCGCAGCCATGGGAAATGGAACAGGGTATAATTGAGATATCCGTGTGTACCACTCAGGCACATGACTCCATAGAGGCGATTGGCCTCATCAATTGGGAAGCCGCCCGGTGGTACGAGCGGATGCGGGAAGGTTGTCCCGGCGGAGACATGCAGCCCATTCAATCCTTCCTCCTCCGCCCAGGCAAAAACTTGGAGCGCCTCTTCCACGGTATTACCCTGTTTCCATTCCAGGGGGAAAAATGCACGGTTGAGATCAAGGATATTGATTTTCGCTTGAACATGAAAATCCCAACCCACTTCCGCCCGAATCGCTCGAATGACCTCCAGGAGAAATCGCGCCCGGTTGTTGATGGATCCGCCGTATTCATCGGTGCGATCATTGATTGCTGAACTCAAAAACTGAGTGAATAGATACCCGTGGGAGGCATGCAACTCGACCCCATCCGCTCCCGCAGCCTTGGCACGGCGAGCTCCCGCAGCAAAAGATTGCACGATCTCATGGATTTCATCCCGGGTCATGGCCCGCGCCAGGAGTCCGTGGAAGCTGTCCGTCTGGTTGGTTGATGATTTACCCGCCTCCATCATGTTCTCCACCCCAGGGACATCGCGCTGACGTCCGCCATGACTGAGTTGAATGATGTACTTACAGCCAAAGGCATGCACTCGTTTTACCAGGGCTTCCCAAAACGGAATCGTTGAATCGTCATGAATAAGGGCATATCGCGGCAATATCCGTCCGTCCAATCGTACAGGTACAAAAGAGGATATGATTGCACCCACCCCACCTCGGGCGAATTTTTCCTCCCATCGGATCCGAACCTCCGAACCGGTCCCATTGTAGTGATCAAATTGTCCAGAGATACTGGATCGAAATATCCGATTCTTGACGGTTAGGCCCATTCCCGGAGTTACCACCAGCTTTCCAGTCGCATCACGGGCCACCTTCGGGAACACCAGCGGTTGGAGAATGGGATTCACCTGCGGACTTTGCAGCGACGTTGGCATGCTCATGGGTAATTCCCTACGGTTCTAGCGGTCAACAAAACCAGTGACCCATGGCAAATCTGAATCGCGACAGCGACGTTCATGGGACATGCCCATGGGTGCCTCGGTTTTCTGGCTTATTTTTATGGTCTGTGAAATACCAATAGAGACATAGGAACTGCAATAGAATTCCATGTCTATTGGATAATAAGGCATTTTCCCTGCCAAAAGTAGCCCGACCGATGGCAAGACGCCCTTCCGGAGCCGTCGGTCGTAAGTCAACGTTGATCCTTTCGGGAGGCCGCCTTGAATTGTTTTTGCGGCATCGGTTTGCTCTGCCAGTAGCGGATCGGTCGGCGAAATCGCGGATTGCCCTTTTCCAGGACCTGGGTTTTAGCTCGCCTTTTCGTCGGAATCCCTCTCCATTAATCGTTCAAATGCCTCTATACCAATAGTTTATTGACAAAATAATCCCGCCGGTGGGGTGCAAACTGGCGAGCCGACGGATAACTAAGGCTGGATACCGAGGCCCTCGTATTCGGACCACCCCACCGGGCCAAAATCTAAACCCTCCGAGGCCTTACGATCACCCGAAACAAGAACAGTTCAAAATGAAACTCGGCGGGTGGATTTCCATTGATTTCCAGCGCCTTTTGAACCCGTGCGATCCCTTGTCCAAATCGATTGGTAAAACCCAATACCCGCGTGGCTTCAGCCAGAATCGGCTTTCGGTAGCCCACGGTATTCAGAAACGTTTCGAGCGTCGCCTAACCGTACAGTCCCCCGGGATTCTCAATCATCATGCGATCGCTAAAGCAATAAAATCGGACGGGAGCCGTCGACTGGTAGCTGCGATGCACCACCGCGTTGAGCAACAGCTCCCGCATGGCAACGCGAGGATTCCTGCATTGGTTGGATATTTCCGTCCGAATGCAGTCCTCCCAGCAATTGGAGGAGTTCATCCGTGACTCGCAAACCAATCAATGAATCGTCGTCCGCTACTCCAATGAAGAGATAACAAGGCTTGAGATGCCCGCAAAGTCGTTAGCAAAAGCACAGACAGCCTGAGAGCTTCTCCATATTGGAGGTGGAGATCGTTCTTTCAACGCGATCTGACTCCAACTCAACCAATAAAGCCTGAACTTCGGCTTCGTTGATTATAACCTCATCCCCTCTTCAACCTTGGCCCGGCAGGGGTATCCTCAATCACCCAGCCCTGCGATTTGACTTGCTGACGCAATTGGTCTGCCTTCGCGAAATCCTTTGCCTTTTTCGCCAGCACCCGTTCGTGCGCCAAGGCCAAAAGGTCGGCTGGAGCCTCTTCCACCACCCGTCGCCCCAATCCCAGCACCGAGTTGATTTGTGTCCACGCAGCCAAAGCCGAAGCCGCCTGGACTGAGGTCATTACCTTCGCCGCCAATTGGCGATTGGTTTCCCGCACCCAGTCGAAGACCACCGCCCACGCCCGTGCGACATTGAGGTCATCGTCCATGGCTTCGGTGAACGCGCTCAACAAGGTAGAGTCTGCCGCAGCATTCTGGTTTCCCGCCAGTCCACCCAGCTTGTCAACGCATTCGTCAATCCGCGTCAATGCCGAGCGTGCGCCCGCCAGTCCGTCCATAGTGAAATTGAATGTTTCACGGTAATAGGCACTCATCAGTAATTGACGAATCTCCCGTCCCTGAAATCCCTTGGCGGTCAGGTCCCGAAGGGTGAAAAAATTACCCAGCGACTTGCTCATTTTCATTCCTTCGACCAGGAGGTGCGCCCCATGCAGCCAGTATTTTACAAAGGGACGTCCCGGCCCCTGCATCGCGCTTCCTTCGCTCTGCGCGATTTCATCTTCGTGATGGGGAAAGGCGAGGTCCTCACCTCCCAAGTGCAAATCGAAGCTGGGCCCCAACAAGGCCATACTCATTGCGGAACATTCGATGTGCCATCCCGGACGCCCAGGACCCCACGGACTTTCCCAACTGACCTCGCCATCCTCGGGCACGCGGGCCTTCCACAGGGCGAAGTCAGCCGCCGATTCCTTCTCATATTCATCCGCCGCCACCCGTTCACCCGCCCGCATCTGGCTGAAATCCAGGGCCTTGAGTACACCATACCGGCATCCGCATCCCTGGTAATTCCCAATGCTAAACCACACCGATCCGTCTGGTGTCCGATAGGCTAGTCCACGGGCTTCCAGTTTGGAAATCAAGGCGATCATGTCGGCGATATGGTCAGTGGCCCGAGGCATTTCACTCGGTTGACAGTTCAAAGTCCGGAGGTCTTCCAAAAAGGCCTTTTCGTACACGCTGGTGAATTCGCGAAGGCCTTGGCCGCTTTTTTGGACGCGACGGATGATCTTGTCCTCGACATCGGTGATGTTCATCACCGCCCGCACCCCATATCCGCGAAAGTCGAGATAGCGCCGGACCAAGTCCGAGAAAACGAAGGTTCGGAAATTGCCGATATGACCGTAGTCGTAAACCGTCGGTCCGCAGCAATAGAGACCGACATAGGGTCGACCATCGGATGAACGCCGCTCCGGGTCGAGCGGCACAAATGTTTCCACCTGCCGGGAAAGCGAATTGAACAACTGCAAAGCCATGATGCGATTTGGAGGATAGGGAAGGGGGCCGCGAACGGAAAGCGAAAGTCCTCCAAACGGCACAGCATCGCAGGAAGATGACTCGGCATTGCAGCAAATCCACCAACTTCCCTGGATGAAAACAAGCCTGCAAATCAAGGGGTTACAGAAAATCACTCACAAGAAATCGATTCCACGCTTGCACTGGATGGCAGGCTTGTGATTTTTTTCACAAGGTTACGGCGTCACGGTGATGTTCGTACGGCGGGGAGCGTGGACTTATTCGCCGAATTATCCGGTCCGATAGTTTTCGCCATCGGCGGTTTGGCTGTTGCCAAAAAACCGAGATCGTCCGATAGAGGAGACTGTTGGACCGAGGATTTATTGGATGTAACAAGTAAATTTCGATGTTGAATTAGTGCCATGAACGATCGGGACCCCGCCGCGCAGGATTGCGGTGGACCGGTCAAGCAAGTCTCAGTCATGCCTTCTATCTTTCCCAAGTGGACCAACCTGTTGCCATTAAAGCTGGCCGTCGCGGTGGCGTGCCTAGGCGGGGCGGCTACGGCGGGTGTCTGGTACTACTGGACCCCCAAGTATTCGCGGGTCGGGTACCAACCCAAACAACCGGTGGCCTTCTCACACAACATCCATGCCGACCAACTCGGCATCGATTGCCGCTACTGCCATTCAGCGGTTGAACGTTCCTGGTTCTCCAATATCCCAGCCAGTTCGACGTGCATGAACTGCCACAGCCTGTTGCTCAAGGAAGACCCCAAATTGGCTCTGGTGCGCGACAGCTATACCACTGGAAAGTCGATCCCTTGGGTCCAGTTGCATCGCACGCCGGACTTTGCTTATTTCAATCACTCTGTGCATGTGAACCGCGGGATTTCCTGTGTTCACTGCCATGGTCAAATCAACCACATGGAGGAAGTCTTCCATGCCAAGCCCTTGTCGATGGGATTCTGCCTCGACTGTCACCGGGCACCGGAAGAGAAAATCCGACCCGTCGACCTCGTAACCCAACTGGATTGGGCTGGAGCCGTCGATGGCAAAAAGCTGGTGAACGACTGGAATGTGAAACCCGGCCAGAGCTGTT
The DNA here is from genome assembly GCA_903835555.1 of uncultured Verrucomicrobiota bacterium. Lineage (GTDB taxonomy): Bacteria > Verrucomicrobiota > Verrucomicrobiia > Limisphaerales > UBA9464 > CAILNN01. Next base: position 37,945 of record CAILNN010000007.1, on the reverse strand, counting down.
CGACCTGTCACCGATGAAGACGATTCCCCCTGTTTGTCCTGAGCCGGAAACCGGCCCGAAGTATTGGCGTTCCTTGGACCACCTCGCGGATCGTCCGGAATTCCGTCAATGGGTTGAACGCGAATTCCCTGCCGGTGCGAGCATCGCTCCGGAAGGTGAAAGCCGACGCGAGTGGATGAAACTGATGTCGGCCAGTTTTCTGCTGGCTGGCCTCGGCGGCATGGCGGCCGGATGCCGTCGTCCGGAAACACACCTTTTACCCTTCGCAAAGCAGCCGGAGAACTATACCCACGGAGGCTGGCAGTATTTCGCCACCGCCATGCCGGCCCGAGCTGGTGCCGTTCCGCTCATTGTCAAATCCTCCGACGGGCGTCCGACCAAGATCGAAGGCAACCCGCTGCATCCCGATAGCAACGGTGCCACCGACCTTTACGCTCAGGCAGCCCTCCTGAATCTTTACGATCCCGATCGCGGTGCCCGGCATACTCTGAACGGCAACGACGTCAAAGTGGAAAAGGTCCGCGACGCCCTCGCCGCCACCGCCAAAAAGTTTACCGCCAACAGTGGTGACGGTTTGGTGATTCTCGCCGATCGCAGCACCTCACCCTCCCGCGCAACTCTCCAGGAAAAGCTGGTATCCAAATTCCCCAAGGCAAAATGGTTTTCCTATGAGCCAGTCGATTTCGATATTCACCGTGAATCGGCGAGCCTTGCCTTTGGCATCGAAGTGACTCCGCATCTCCATCTGGAGAAAGCGCGCCGAATTCTATCCCTGGATTGTGACTTTGTCGGCTCTGAATCCGATGCCGCTCACCACATTCGCGGATTTGCTCGCGGGCGTAAGCCCGGCGACGACATGAACCGGCTGTATGTGGTCGAGTCTTTGTTCAGCCTCACTGGCGGACAGGCCGATCACCGGTTGCGTGTTCGTCCCAGCGACGTCGTTCGCGTGGCCGCACAAATTGCTTCCTTCATCCTCAAGGGCGAACTAGCCGGTGCCTGCCAACGCTTGGCGCATGATTCTCCCGCCAGTGCCGATTGGGCCAAAGCCTGTGCAGACGACTTGAAGGCCGCCGGAGGAGCAATCGCCGTGGTCGTCGGTTATTCACAACCGCTCGCCGTCCACCTGATCGCCCATGCCATCAATGCCGAACTCGGCGCGATCGGCAAGACGGTCCAATTGCTTCCAACGCCCCAGCCGCCTTCGCACGGAGGAGTGTCGGAAGCCGTTGCCGCCATCAAGAGCGGTGTGGATACGCTCGTCATCCTCGGTGGCAATCCGGTCTACAACGCCCCGGCTGATCTCGACTTTGCCTCCGCCCTATCCGGAGCCAAGAACATCATCCGGTATGGCTACTATGAGGACGAAACCAGCACCGCCAAGACCAAGGGCGATGTCTGGCACCTTTCCTCCACTCACTTCCTCGAATCGTGGGGCGATGCCCTCACCAGTGATGGAACGTTGGTACCCGTCCAGCCTTTGATTGAACCGCTCCTCGGCGGCTTAACCGAGTTGGAATTCCTCGCCCGCTTGTTGGGTGAATCCAAGTCGTCGGCCTACGACATTGTCCGCGCGAACTTCAAAGGGGACGATCAAGCTTGGAAACAATTCCTCCACGATGGTTTTCTCAAGGATAGCGCTCCAGAACCTGTCTCCGGCAAGTTTGATTCGAGAGCCGCCCTCAAAGCGTGGGCAGCTTTTACCCCCGCCACTTCGTCGGGAATCGAAGTCATTTTGCACCGCGACTCTAAAGTCGACGATGGACGGTTCACCAACAACGGTTGGCTTCAGGAACTGCCGGATCCCGTGACTAAAATAGTCTGGGAAAATGTGGTGATGATTTCTCCCGCGACCGGCAAGAACTTGGGCCTGACAGGGCAGGGGGCATCGACGGACTACGCCGCCGCCCACAGTGGTCAATACGAGCAGCAAATCATCGAAGTCACCGTCAATGGCCGGACCATCCGTGGACCCGTTTGGATTCAGCCCGGTTTGGCCGATAACGTCGTCGCTCTGGCACTTGGGTACGGACGTTCCGTGGTAGGTCGTGTCGGAGCTGGCAGTGGTTTCAATGCTTACGCCTTGCAGACGGCGGCTAATCGGTATTGGTCGACGGGTGCCACCCTCAAACCCATCCTTCGCAAGGCGTTCGTTGCCACTGTTCAGGAGCACGGCCTGATGGAAGGGCGTCCGGTGATTCGCGAGGCCAATCTCGATCAGTTCAAGGAGCGAGCTGATTTTGCCGCTCACATGGACCTTGATGAGCATCTCCCCCACTACGTTCCGCATCGGGAAGATGGCTCGATCAAGAACATCTATAAGCATCCGTACCAGCAGAATCCATTCACCAAGTCGGAGGTTCATCAATGGGGAATGACCATTGACCTTGGCTCGTGTGTCGGTTGTGGTGCCTGCGTCATGGCCTGCCAGGCGGAAAACAACATTCCCATTGTTGGCAAAGACCAGGTGATGCGTGGCCGTGAAATGCACTGGCTTCGTCTCGACCGATACTACAGCCACGACCCAGCCTTGGAAATTACTGGCGAACACGTTTCTGAAGACCCCCAGATGGTTGTCCAGCCGATGTTCTGCCAGCATTGCGAGGCGGCTCCCTGCGAAAGCGTCTGCCCGGTTAATGCCACCGTCCACGACGAGGAAGGTGTCAACGTCATGGCCTACAACCGGTGCATTGGCACTCGCTATTGTTCCAACAACTGTCCCTTCAAGGTTCGGCGCTTCAATTTCTTCGACTACAACAAGCGCGAGATCAGCTACGGAAAAAACGAAGGCAACCTCTTCCTCAATGTGGAAGGACCACTCTATCACGGTCCGCTAGGTCCAAACAAGAACACCGATCCGCAATGGGAAATCATCAAACTGGTCAAGAATCCGGATGTAACCGTGCGGATGCGGGGCGTCATGGAGAAATGCACCTTCTGTGTCCAGCGGATTGAGCAGGCCAAGATCGCCCAAAAGAATATCGCCCGCGACAGCTCGGACGTTGCGGTGCGTGATGGGGCTCTCAAGACCGCTTGCCAACAGGTTTGCCCGGCGGAAGCCATTAATTTCGGTAACCTCCTCGATCCCAAGAGCAAGGTTTCGGAATTAAAAAAAGACCCTCGCAACTACTCGGTTCTGGGCTTCCTCGATATTCGCCCCCGGGTTACCTACCTTGCCCGAATTCGAAATCCCAACCCGGAGATCGCTAAGTTGGAAAAGCGCACCATGCCCGATTCCCTCCGCGACTACGAAACGTTCCGTCACGAAAATCCGTTTGAGAAAACCGAGGAGAGCCATCCTGGCCATGCTTCGGAGAAGAAAGGAGCTGCCTAATGGCCAAGAGCGCTAGCGTCCCGTTGTCGGCCCAGGCCGCCACTGGACATGCCCATTCTCACCCACCGGCGAAGACGGTGGTTCTTGAAGACCCACCTGCCGCGTTGGTTAATCCGCCGTTGGTACTGAACAATCGTTCTCTCGGCTGGATCACCAATAAAATTGCGGGCATTTGCGAAAACCCGATGCCGGCTTGGTGGCTTCCCGCCTTCATCGGCAGTGCCGGCTTGATGGGTTTGATGTATGCCCTGATCGCTTATCTGGTTGCAACTGGCGTCGGCGTTTGGGGACTAAACAATCCCGTTGCTTGGGCTTGGGACATCACCAACTTCGTGTTTTGGATCGGTATCGGCCACGCCGGAACCTTGATCTCAGCCGTTTTGTTCCTTCTTCGCCAAAAGTGGCGTACCAGCATTAACCGCGCCGCTGAAGCGATGACCCTGTTTGCCGTCGCTTGCGCTGGCATCTTCCCGGTTATTCACGTCGGACGTATCTGGTATGCGCCCCTCTTTCTGGCCCCGATTCCAAACTCGAACATGATTTGGCCGCAGTTCCGGTCGCCGCTCCTCTGGGACGTGTTTGCCGTATCGACCTATGGGACGGTTTCGCTTTTGTTCTGGTACGTTGGTTTGATCCCCGACCTCGCCACCTTGCGTGACCGCGCCTCCAATCGCATCCGAGCCATCGCTTACGGAATTTTCGCGCTGGGCTGGCGCGGTTCGAACCGGCACTGGCGGAACTATGAAAAGGCCTATTTAATCCTCGCCGGTATCAGCACCCCACTGGTGTTGTCGGTACACTCCATCGTGTCCTTTGACTTCGCCGTCTCGGTGGTTCCTGGTTGGCATACGACCATCTTCCCGCCCTACTTCGTCGCCGGGGCCATCTTCTCGGGATTCGGCATGGTGCTGACCCTCATGATCCCGATGCGGACGATCTTTAAGCTGGAAGACGTCATCACCGAGCGCCATGTCGGCCTCATGTGCAAAGTCATCTTGGCCACCGGTTCCATGGTCGGGTACGCCTACGGGATGGAGTTCTTCATCGCTTGGTATGGCGGCAGCCCCTACGAACTCTACGCTTTCAAAAACCGCGCCTTCGGTCCCTATTGGTGGGCCTACTGGAGCATGATCACCTGCAACGTGATCAGCCCGCACTTGTTCTGGTTCAAATGGTGCCGCAAGACCATGTGGTTCGTTTGGTTGGTATCCATTGTCGTGAACATCGGCATGTGGTTCGAACGATTCGTCATCATCGTCACCTCGCTTCACCGCGACTACCTTCCCGCAAGTTGGGGGTATTTCACCCCGACCTGGGTCGATGTGTTCACTTTCGTTGGAAGCTTTGGCCAGTTCATGACCTTGTTCCTGCTGTTTATCCGCTTCCTGCCCGTCATCGCCATCAGCGAAGTCAAGGGCGTAACCCCGCAAGCTGACCCGCATCATCCTCTCGGTGGTGCCAAGGAAGCCCATCACTAATGAGCTCTACTCCTAAACCCTACGGACTGCTGGCCGAATTCGACACAGCGGCCGATATCTTCGAAGCCGCGATCCGCGTTCGAGATGCTGGTTACCGTCGTTGGGATGTCTTCACCCCATTTCCCATTCACGGCATGGACGATGCCATGGGGCTGAAAAATTCGCCCGTCGGTTGGTTCACCTTCATCGGCGGCTTCACCGGATTCTTCACCGGCATGACCATGATCTGGTACATGAACGGTTTTGAATACCCGTTGGTCGTCGGTGGCAAACCGTTGTTTACCCCACTCTTCGCCTTCCCGGTCAGTTATGAACTGACCATTCTGTTGGGAGCTTTTGGAACGATTTTCGGCATGTTTGCCTTAAATCAACTTCCCCGTCTTCATCACCCGCTGTTTAACAGCGAACGGTTCAAACGTGCCTCGGACGACCGTTTCTTTCTCTGCATCGAGGCCCGGGATGCTAAATTCTCCGATGCGCGCGCGCTGCTGGAGTCGGCTGGAGCCAAGGCAATTGAACTTGTGGAGGACTAATGCGCTACTTCTTTCTCTTCTTCTTCCTGTCGATAGCGGCCACGCTTGGTATCACCGGCTTCCGTGGCGGGTATTCCACTCGGACGCCGCTGCAGGTCTTCAATGACATGAAGAACCAAGCCAAACTGAGGCCGCAAACGGACAGCACGTTCCCGGGATTTGCCGATGGTGTTTCATCCCGTCCTTTTCCCGCTGGCACCGTGGCTCAACAAGTTGGATATCAGGATAATACCACCTGGAAAAATGATCCGTTCAACACCGGACGCGATTTTTCCAAGGGCGATATCCCTAACAATTTCGTCGAGGTAAACCCGGTTCCCATTACTTCCGAGTTGCTCAAACGCGGACAGGACCGTTACTTAATTTATTGCCAGCCCTGTCACGGTGCTCAGGCAGACGGCAATGGAATTACCAAGAAGCTCGGCATGTCCACCGTCGCCAATCTTCACGACCCACGCATCATCAAGATGAATGACGGGGAAATCTTCAATACCATCACCTACGGGAAGAACACCATGATGGGATACGGCGGCAATGTTCCCGTTCCCGATCGATGGGCCATAGTCGCCTATTTGCGCGCTATTCAATTAAGCCGCTTGGGCAGCAAAGACGATGTGCCTGCACCCGTTCTCGAGAAACTCAAATAACCGGCCATGAACCTTACCTCTTTCATTAAACGTTGCTGGGTGCTGTTGGCCTGTGCCGGAATTTTGATTACCTCCGCCCGTTCAGTCTTGGCCGCTGAAGCTAAGGCTGAAACGAATACCGCCACTTTCCAAAGCGCGGAGGTTGCCGCCGCTGGTCATGGCGAATCAGAAGAAGCCGTGGAACCGACCCTGGTCGCTCAGATCGGCTATAGCTACCTCACCGCCTACATGTTCTGCTTGAGCCTGTGTGTCGGAGCTCTTTTCTACCTGATCATTCACCACCTATTTGATGCGGCTTGGAGTGTCCCAATGCTACGGATTGCCGAAAACATGGCATGCTTGTTTTTTCCCTGGATGTTGGTCTTGCTGCTTCCGATATTGGCTCTGCAAAAGTCCATCTATCCATGGATGAGCTTGGACCCAAATCTCGACCATGCTCTTGGGGTGAAACGGATTCTGTTTAATTCCTACTCATTCAACCTGCTCTTGGTTGTGATTCTCCTGTTTTGGGGCTGGATGTCCCATACCTTCCGACGCTTCTCTCTGGCTCAGGACAAAGATGGCAAGGCGATTTGGACTCAAAAGGCACGCTTTCTTGCTGCATGGGGCATTTACGCCTTCGCCGTCACCCTGACACTCGCCTGCTTCCTCCTGATGAAATCGCTGATGCATCAGTTCTTCAGCACCATGTATGGTGTTTACTACTTTGCTGGAAGTTTCTGGGTGACTCTTGCCACCATTTATGCCATTGCCCGATGGCTCCAAACTCGGGAACTCAAGGGCATTGTCGCCAAGCGTCATATCCACGATTCCGGTGTCTTGTTCTTCGCCTTTACCGTCTTCTACGCCTACATCCACTTCTCCCAGTACTTCCTGATTTGGAACGCCGCGATTCCAGAAGAGACCTTTTGGTATGTGAAGCGTGAGGAAGGCAGTTGGTGGGATGTCGGTCTATTGATCCTTTTCGGCCATTTCTTTGTTCCATTCCTCCTTCTCCTGAGAATCGACGCCAAACAAAGCATGACGGTCATGGGGCCCATTGTAATCTGGGCATGGCTCATGCATTACGTCGACATGACCTTCAATGTCATGCCGGTTCTTTATCCCAAAGGCCTTCATGTCACGATATTTGACCCAATTTGCTGGGGAGGGATGGCTTTTCTGCTCGGATTCGCGTGGTGGAAGAGTTTCCGCTCCTTTCCTCCTTATCCCCTTCGCCATCCGCGTCTCAAGGAAGCCCTCACCTATCATCCCGTGCCGGAAACCTCTGCGGGTCCTGCTTCTCATTAACTGAGCTTCTTTCAAGTGCTTATGAATGATCGCACTCCACGTTCCGAAGCCCTTTCAGCCTCCATCGCTTGGGTGCTGGGTGGTCTCGGTTCGCTTCTGGTCGTTGGGCTTCTTGCCTTGTACCTCGTCAACTCCGGTCAACCGACTCCTCTTGGGACGGCGCGGGCGGAGGAACGGAAGAAACTTTGGACTGAGCTTCAAGCTCAGAATGCTGACGCGTTAACCCACTACGCCGTGCTGAAAGCCGACAACGGCGTCTATCGGCTTCCCGTTTCCCGTGCCTTGGAAGTGTTTGCCAATGAAGCCCGGGAGGGCAACTCGGAGGCTCGCGCCAAACTTCTCAAGCGTTTGGAAAATTCCACCAAAGCAGTGACCTACGAATAGGATTGGGATGTCGTCTAGTCCTTCATTTTCTGTTCGCGGCGACACTTCCGAACTTCGATCGGCAGGCCCCGTCCTGTATCTCTTCGGCAGCGGGTTGCTTTGGTTGCTGGTTGGATTGGTGTTCAGCCTCGTGGCCGCTGTCAAACTACAATTCCCTACCCTCGGTGCCGAATTTGCCTTCTTGTCCATAGGACGGGTTCAGGGCGCTGCCAATGCATCCTTGATTTACGGTTTTGCCGGTCAGGCAGGCATGGCATTGACCCTCTGGCTTTTGGCCCGCTTGGGTGAACGTCCGCTGCCTGCTGGTGGGTTGGCCATTATCGCTGTGGCTAGTTGGAACGTGGCATTGACGTTTGGGGTTCCCGGAATTTTGGTCGGCCAAGGCGTTGCCTATCGCTGGTTGGAACTTCCCAAGGAAGTTGTCCCTCTCCTATTCCTGTCCTACATCACACTCGCAGTCATCGGTACGCTGCTGTTTTTCCGCCGTAGCCAGAAGCGCTTTTCAACGGCGCAAGCCTACCTGCTGGTGGCACTCTTTTGGTTTCCTTGGGCGTTCGCTACCGGTGAAGTGACTCTTGTTTACTGGCCGGTTCGCGGGGTGTTGCAGGCGATCATTGCGGGTTGGTACGGACAAGCAATTCTCCTGGGCTGGTTGACGCCAATTGCTTTGGGTGGGTTATACTCCATTCTTCCAGAATTGTCCGGTCGGGCGTCGCGGCAACCTTTTTATGAAGCTATCGGCTTCTGGACCTGGCTGATTCTATCTGGCTGGACTGCTGGGAGTTCACTCGTCGGCGGCCCAGTTCCCGCATGGATACCTACCTTGGCTGTGGCATCCGGGGTTTTGTTGATCATCCCGACGGTGCACATCAGCCTCAGTCTCCATACCTCGCCTCAACTTCGTGTTCTACTTTCTTCTCCAGGGCTATTCTTGGCCACCTTCAGTGGAATCTCGTTCACGATTTCCGGCTTGGCGACCGCTTTGACTAGTTTTCGTTGCGCCCGTGAAGTTCTTCAGCATACCGAGTTTTTCACCGGTTTGCAGCAATTGACCTTCTTCGGTTTTATTGCTTTGGCCCTGTTTGCAGGTATTTATGTGGCGGTTCCTCGCTTATTGGGACGGAAGCTGCCGTTTCCCATCCTCTCGTTCTTACACGTGGCGGGCTCGATTTTCGGGGTAGGCATTGTCGTGATTCCACTTCTTGTAGGCGGTTGGTGCCAGGGTTGGGAACTAAATTCCCAAACGCCCATTGTCACGGTCGTTCAGAACCTCAAGCCATGGCTCGGGTTGCATGCTTTTGGCCTGCTTGTCTTCCTTGGCTCCCAATTTGCCCTTTTGGCGAATCTTTTGGTGGCTGTTGGTTATTTCCTAATTCCGTTTGGAAAGCCAGTTCTCGACTGGGTTTTGGCTCCAAATCAAACCGCCGCCGTGCATAATAAGTAACGATGAAACACGGAGCCTTGCTTTTCTGCGGAGTCTTGACCGCGTTTTCGGCGTCATGGTGGGGGATGGTGGCCTACCCTCAGCGCCAGCTATCCAATCTGCCGATCTACCTCGGCACTAATGATGCCGGGATGGCCTATCAGTATCCGACTGCTCGCAGCGGTGAGGCCGCCCAAGGCCGTCAGGTCTATGTCTCCCTCGGTTGTGTCGCTTGTCATACTCAGCAGGTTAGACCAGTGGACGGCGGAAACGATATCGCGAGAGGTTGGGGGCGTCGACGCTCCGTAGCACGGGATTATATCTACGATGAGCCCGTTCAGATGGGTGATAATCGCTTGGGCCCGGACTTGGCCAACTACGGTGAACGCTTGGGTACCAATGCATTCCCATTGACCCGACTTTTCAATCCGCAACTCGTGGTCTCCAATACCATCTGTCCCCCGCTTCCTTTCCTCTTTGATCATCGCTCGGTTCGTATTTCCGGTCCATCTGCGGAGGCTTTGGTTCTGAAAGGCACCGCTGCTCCTGCTGTGGGTGAAGAAGTGGTGCCAACTTTGGCCGCCTATCAATTGGCGGCCTATCTCAAGAGCCTCCATACATCGGTTGAAGTTCCGGAAGCATTGCTTCCCGTTCCCTCCGAGGAGGCATCCAAATGAAGATTTTTTCCTCTACCCCCAAGATCGGTAGCCCCGGTTTCGGTTCATTGAATCTGTCGCTCTTGATTGGCAGTGCCTCGCTGTTGATTTGGGGCGGTCTCTACGTTGGGAAATACAGTGGCCGTTTTGATTCGGACGAATTTAGCGAAATTCCCCATGGCCGTCCGGCTAAACCAGTGGTTGCTGCCTTGGACCCCAACGCCGAAACCATCAAGAAGGGAGCCAAAGTCTACGCCGCCGTTTGTATTGCTTGCCACCAAGCCGATGGGAACGGCAACCCCGGTGGTGGGATTCCTCCTTTGGCTGGTTCGGATTGGGTAACCACCGAAGGTCCCAGCCGAATTATCCGCATCGTCCTTCATGGACTCGAAGGTCCCGTTAAAGTGAACGGCACTGCTTGGGGGCAGAATCAGATGCCTGCCCAAGCCAAAACCGCAGATAATCCGGCCGGCCTGACTCCGGAGGATATCGCCAATGTCCTCAGCTATGTCCGGAACGCCTGGGGTAACAAAGCCCCGATGGTGTCTGTGGACATGGTCTCAACCGTGATCAAGGATACCGCCGCTAAGTCTGGATACTGGAATCCCGACGATTTAATGAAGATGCCGGTCATGGTCGGTGGCGGGGCTGCCCCGAGTGCGGCAATGACCCCGGATCAATTGAAGGCTGCCCTCAAAGCCCTTTCCGGCGAACAATTGGAAGCGCTGATGAAGGAAGTTAAAAAATAGCATCACCCCGAAGCCGCAACCTGCTCCAAAAACTGCCGCGTAGCCGCTTTCGCATTTTGTAGGGGTGTCAGGTCAAGTATACCGAGTTTCAAATACGTATCGCGTGTGGCCGACGCCGCTTCAAGAATTGCCGTGAAACCCACGGCCTCTGATGTTCCCTTGATCGTGTGGAAAACCCGCCGGGTCGACTCCGAATCCGACAAGGCAGTTGGTTGTTTTAGCTCGGCGAGCAATTGCTCGAAGTCCTTCCAAAAGAGTTCAACCAATTCGACGACCATTTCCGGTCCGAGGTCTTCAGCAATCGATTGTTGGCGCTTCCAGTCTACGAATGGATTTGAGTTGGCCGGTGTATCGGAATGATTAGACTCTTGAGTCGCTGCTAGGTCTGCCTGAACGACGCGGCCATTCAAATGCAATGTTTGTAACGATGAACAGGTCGCGTTTTCAAAATGATCGGGCTCACCTACCAATTCTGCGCCTGCGTCTCGAGACAGACGATTATTGGAACACCATTTCACCACCATCGCCTCCAGCATCTCGCGGTTGACCGGTTTTGAAAAAAAGTCATTCATACCCGCATTCAAGCAATCCTCTCGATCGGATTCGAATGCATTGGCAGTAAGTCCAACAATCGGAATCGAAGCCAGATCGGGACGGAGTTTCCGAATTCTCCGGGTTGCTTCCAATCCATCCATTACGGGCATCTGCATGTCCATGATGACGAGATCAACTGCGCCTTTTTCAAGCCGCTCGACTGCCTGCGCACCGTCCTCCGTTACTTCGACAGTCAGCCCTAGTTTGCGGAGAAGCTTGGTCGCCACCGTCTGATTGACAAGGTTGTCCTCGACCAACAAAACCTTCCCCCGAAGAAGCATAGGATGGTCACGAGGCATTTGGGCTTCCACTTCTCGCCGCATTTTTTGTGGTGACTCCAAAGCCTGCTGAAGTCTGCGAGTGGTGAGGGGCCCGTCCACGACCACGGCTGCCTCATGGTATTTTCCTGCCTCATAACCATATACCAGCATTCTGGTTGGGTCGATTCCCGAAACTGTGGTACTCCTAAGATTGCGGACATCGATCATCGCCCATTCGCTTGACGGATTCACTGCGTTCTGGTCAGTCGCCCGATACGGTATCATTCGAGATTCACCCCATTCGCGCCGCATCACTTCACCGGCCATCGGGGATATCGTCGCAAGTCTGAGCGTTTCTGTCGGCCATATTATGTCTATCGGAGCGACTGGAATTTCCTCTGCAATCGGCAGGCTAAACCAGAAGCAGCTTCCCTTTCCGGTATCGCTTTCAACTCCAATCTTGCCCTCCATCGCCGTGATGAGACGTCGGCATATCGCCAAACCAAGGCCGGACCCGCCATACTTGCGCTTGATAGAGGCATCGAGTTGCTTGAATTCTTCAAAGAGTTTTGACTGTGCATCCTTGGGAATCCCTATCCCCGTATCTCGGACTTCAAAACGAAGCCATGCGCGTCCCGCTTCCTCGGCGATGCGTTGAACCGAGATAACCACATCACCGTGCTCGGTGAACTTGATGGCATTGGCGCACAGGTTGACCAAAATTTGACGGATACGCACCTCATCTCCATCCAAAAGCGCTCTCGGATAGAGTGCGATCAATCCCAAACCCTTGGCCCTGGCTCTGTACGAGACGATATCCACGGCTGATTCAATGACGGTCCCCAATTCAAAACGCCGATTTTCCAACTTGATCAAACCGGCCTCCAACCTGGTAAAATCAAGGACATCGTCAATCAATTCCAATAGCGAGGTGCCGCATTCCCGAATAGTTTCCACGGATTCTCGCTGGTCCCGATTGAGGTTTGGCCCCTCCAAAAGGTCCACGTTGCCGATAATCCCATTCAATGGAGTTCGGATTTCATGACTCATTACCGCCAGAAATACCGTCTTGGCCCGCGATCCCGCTTGTGCCTCGGCGGCGGCTTCTTCCGAACGCGTGTTTGCGTTCCCTAACTTTATATTCAGTTGTTCGAGTTTCTCATTGGTCTTGCGCGTTTTCGACAATTGCCTTGCCATAAGTCCCACCACGATGCATAGGAGTGTTGCCACTTCAGTGATCTGGAAAATAAGAGTCGAAAAGCGCTTCCGGGTTTCTTTTCGATTTTGAGCCTTCTTTGCTTCCTGAATGTCATTGGTTAGACTGGCCATGACCTTGGTCATTTCACGGAGGTCGCTTACATCTGTGGATAGGGATTGAAGCGTCGCTTCGTCAACGGGACCGTTTTCAAAAGTGTTCCCATATTTGTTTTCCAAATCATGTAGCCGACTAATCACTCCACCCACCATGTTGGTGTATTCAGTGTTAGAATTAAACGGTTCCTTTAGATTGGCCACGAACAGGTTTGGATGGCTACTGAGTAGGATGTCCAGGCGTTGGGATAAATCGGATTCCGTGGTCCCTTGTATTTTGTGGCGGAAAAGCTTAAGGGCGTGCTCCAGTTCACCCGTCTCGCGTTCGATGGTAAAGGCCGACCAGACTGCGTTTTCTCGGACGCTGTTTTCCTTTTCATCCAATGTCTCGGAGAGGTTCTGAAGCAAGAACACGCTCCTCGCCGCGATCGTCAAAGAGCAAACGGCCAGAACGAAAGCCAGCAGCAACACCGAAAGGGTAAATTTCCGATTTCGTGGCATGACACCGGCGATCAGGGCTTGCGTCAGAAAAGGCATCTTCTATGCTACTTTAGATGCCGACATAAGAGCGCGGTCGTAACGTAGTCTGGACCTACGCTCGTGGTGGTTTCAAATGCCATCTCAGCGAATTTCGATCGATTTAATCTGCCACACTGAACGGCAAAAATGCACCTCGTCATAGATGTCCTGCCGTTCAGAAAACGGATAGACGACGAAAAGCGGTCCCTTCTCCCGAATCTTTAACGGCTTCCCATTCTTACGCGTCGCCAAAATCAAGTGAAGATTAACAATGTCATCGACCGGCACTTTCCCGACATAATCGTTCAATGCTGTAACAACCACAGGATTCGTTCCAGAGGCACCGACCGCTCTCAGCAGTGCCGAGAATTTCGGTCCCGAATACTCATTCGTGCCGGCAATCCACGGGTTTGCCGTCTTGATGACTCCAAGTTCCAGCCGATCCAGCATTTCCAAGTCAAAGACTGCCGAGTCTCCTCGGTTCTTTTGGGTAATCTTGCCGGTAACCGTCAAAAGGACCGGGCCCTTCGGAGTTTCCAGTGGTGGAGGTATGGAGCCAATCGTCTCGGCGGTTGTCTGGAAGATGCCCAAAAGGACGATCCCAATAATAATCGCAGAGAGTTTTTGACTTAAAAAAGTCGGGCGCTGCTGATTTCTGGCGGTCATGTGCGCAATACTGAAAATGCCTAGGGCGGGTTTTCACCCGTTCCATCTCATTTCTACACCTAAGGTCATTCGGATCGAATTTTCAAGGCCAAGTTACGTTCGAGACCCTTACTTACCAGTTTAACTCCAATTTCCCGAACCGCAATTTACTCAACCTTGAACTTATTTCGGCAATGATGGATCGGTATAACCAATTTTCCGACCCATTCGAATCACTCTTTTTCTTGGGCTTGGCGTCAGAAAACGTGCGGATTAGCCTCGGGACCAACGATCGCCTAGATTCACTGGTGATGACAATCAATGACCTATCCCTAGCTGAGGCCATGGAATTGCTCGATCAATTGCGAGACCCGCAGCAACGGTTTATTTACCTCGTTGAACGGGCGCGAAAGAGGATGCCTCTTCCCGACGCCTATCGGTTGGACGTCAACCGCGTGGAAGGTTGCCAAGTCCGGACATGGTGGATTGGGGAAATTCGTTCGCATGCCTGCTGGTTTGGCCTCGATTCCGACGCCGTCACGCTCAAAGCCCTCGGTGGATTCTTGTGCGAGCAGGCCACCTCCCTGTCCCTTCAGGAACAACAACAGTTCCAAGCCGATATGCTGGAAAAGTGGGGTGTCCTTCGCCAATTGGCGGACAACCGCCGGGCCACCATCCTACGTCTAGCTTCGAAAATTCGGGATTTTGCCTCGAATTCGGGTTTATCGCGGGACCACGGATGAGCTTCTGCGACGCCCATAATCATTTGCAGGACGCCCGATTCTCAAACCGACAATCCAGATTGTTGGCCACTGCTGAGTCTGTAGGCGTTACTAGAATGGTTGTCAACGGTGCGTGTGCCGACGATTGGCCACAGGTCCTCGAGTGCTCCCAACTTAGCAGGTTGGTTATTCCTAGTTTTGGATTGCATCCGTGGTATCTCCATGAAATGCGTTCGAACGCGTTGGACTTGCTAGAGCAGTTCTTGACCAAGTATCCACATTCCGCCGTGGGCGAAATTGGCCTCGACCGATGGATACTGGCCCAACCGCCTTCTGTCCGAGCCCGATACCAACCAGATTTTCTAAAGAGTGAACCAGCCACCTTGACTCAACAGATCGAGGCTTTTGTTGCCCAATGGCGGCTGGCGGTTCGATTTCGACGTCCGATCACGGTTCACTGCCTGAATGCCTGGGGACGCCTGCTCGAAATTCTGCGCACCGAGGAACGAGCCCCTCGTGGGTTCTTACTTCACAGCTACGGCGGCTCTGCGGACTTGGTGCCGGAACTCGCCAAGCTTGGAGCCTATTTTAGTTTCCCGGGCTACTTTGCGCTGGATCGTAAACGTCGCCAGCGCGAGGTCTTCCAAAAAATTCCCCGCGATCGCCTTCTCGTCGAAACCGATGCCCCGGACCAACTTCCGCCCGAAGAGCTTACCCAGTTCCCTTTATTCTCGGAGCTCGAACCCACGCGGGCGCTGAATCATCCCGCCAACCTCCCCGCGATTTACGAATACTTGGCCAAATGGCTCGAAACTGACCTCGGCGAACTTCAGGTCCAGGTGGAAGAAAACTTTAACCGACTCTTCGGCACCTGATACCTTCCCTTGGAGCGCAGACGTCTCGACTGCTTGATCCAGACCGGCGTGGCAGTCCGTTCAGTCCCAAATCCGCAAAGCCGGAGCCCAACGCTGCGCTCTACTGAGGCTATACTCCAGGTGTCACGACAATCTTTAGCGATTCTGCAGTCGGTTTGGCCGCCAATCCGACCGCCTCGGATGTTTGCGCCAAATGAAAGGTGTGGGTAATCAACGGTCGAACATCCAATTGTCGGGAAAACACTAGGCGCGCGACGGCCTTTTGGAGGGTAAAATCCGATGAATAGCTACCCACCAACGCCTTTTCATCCACACAGATTTTGGCCAAGTCGATGGACGTTTGTCGGTCGCGAACCGTATGGGCGAACAGTAGGACGCGTCCGCCGCCGCGAATGGCGGACTGCGCTTGCCATACGGCGCCGTCATTTGGGACCGCTACCACCGCCGCATCGGCACCACGCCCTTCGGTCCATCGTCCCACTGATTCAGCAACCTGGTGCTCATTGGCTTCTATCGACTGCCAGGCACCCCATTGTTTGGCCAGAACCAAGCGGTTGGGGAGAAGATCGGTCGCGATGACGCGCATGCCGTGAATCGATAATATTCTGGTGAAAAGCAGACCGATCGGACCCTGACCACAGACCAACACCGTATCCCCTGGCAGCAACCCCAATTGCCGAATGCCCTTGAGCACCGTGTTTACCGGCTCCAGAAGGGCACCCTCCAAGAAACTGTTCTTCCGTGGAATTCGCACCACTCCCGGCAGGCAGAAAGGCATTACCCGGACAAATTCGGCAAATCCTCCGCCAGAGGGTTCAAATCCGGCGGTTATCCCGGTTCTTCGGTATGTAGCGCATTGAGCAAAAGCGTGATGCTTACAAAAATGGCAGTCCATGCACGGCACGTGGTGGTGCAACCCCACACGGTCGCCGACCTCAAATCCACGAACCAACGCTCCCACCTGGACAATCGTTCCGGAAGTCTCATGCCCGAAAATTCGCGGCGGAGCCACTGTATTGTAGTGGATTTTTTTGATGTCCGTTGGGCAAACACCGCAGGCAGCCACTCGGACGAGGATTTCTCCCGACTCAATCTGCGGAACCTCTACCTCTTCCAAGCACAATCGGCCTTCGCCGCGATAGACCGCAGCCTGCATTGCAGCAGGGATATCCAGAGAAACCGGTGACGGCATAGCTGGGAAAAAATTTCGAGGAATTAGTACGGCACTTCAAAATGCCTCTCCGCAAGTGGCATTATATCAAACGTAACCGATTGAAGCAAAGCAACATCGGCCGAGATTCTGTTGAGCCGGGCGCGGTCCGAACCGGGCATCACCCGCAAGCTATTCATAGCCCGCCCCAGAGCACCAAGGGGAGACGCTACCGTACCGCATCCCCCCAGACCAGCTTGGCAGTCTAAGTCACCCCAATTTCGCAAAAACCGAAGGTAACTGGCCGCCCGCGGGACCCTTAGGTACCTGGAGGTCCCTGCATCTTCTCTCCATCAAGTTGGTAGATGCCCACAATATAACCATTCTCGCGCATGGCCCCAACCTTCAGGGTTCCGTAAAGCGTCACAGCTTGATCCATGATTGGCTTTACCCCGCCCCCGACCATTTTCACCGAGACCCATTCGTTGATCTTTGGTGTGGCACCAAAACAACAAGCCGACTGGTCCCGTAAGATCAACATCTCCGTCACCATGCCAGCTTCAACCTTCAGTGGGAGCATGAAGCCCTTCAGGGAGACTCGCTTGTTATTGAGTCCTTTGACTAAAGCCGGAATCTGCTGGTCTGGATCAGCACTCGGCGCCGCCTTCACGGTGTCATCCGGGACCTCATACTTGAAAGAACTGAGCTTGTCGAATCCAACGACGGCAAACTCCCCGCCGACAGAAGTTGCATCGGCATTCGCTGCGGCCACAGGCTTTCCTGGTGTCGAAGTCGAGCTAGCTGGCTGAAGCGCCTGAATAGGCTCACCACGCGGAGCCAATGGCTTAATCGGTTCGCCGCGCGGTGCTTTGACCCCTTCGTCGCCGCGAGTTGTGCCAAGCGCCAAAGATAAAGAGATAGCGATTAAAGCCGCTGACAGATGGTGCCGATTCATTCGTTTCCTTTTGGATAGCTAAAGGCTACTTCCTGGTATGTCTTCGTACCAATCTTGATTTCAACCAAGACGCCGTCAAATTCGGCATGGTTTGTCAGCCAAGAGCTGGAGGCGATGTATTCGGAGGTATCCCCAACTTTCTCCCCCGTCGCCGGATTTCCAGATGCTTGAAATCGAAGCATTTCGCTATTTTGGCCTTTGACGCGGATGATAAACTCCGCCAACGGCAAGCGAATGAACTTTTCCAACTCCCCGTCCAAGATGTAGGCAGTCATTTGTGGGCTTCCCGTTTCATGGACCAACTCCAAGTGGTACTCTTCTTTTCCCAGCTCAACTGCGGTCCCACCATGCGGCGAATGATGCAAATGGGGGGTAATCACGCCCTCAGCGACGGGCGGTGTGGGACGACATCCCGGGCAAAGCACCGCTAATCCAATCATCAAGAGACTCAAGAAGAATCGGAAGGAAACCATCCAAGTGATGGAATGACATCGGACCAGCCCAGGCAATGGCAATCTAAGGGCGTTATCCCCCCGTCCCAATCCGTTCGGAGTACTCCCGCCAATGTTGATGCAAAATACGAAGCGTTTCCGCAATCGCTTCCGGATGCCGGTTCACGTCGTGCCCAGACGGCACAATGCGCTCGGAATCAGCTTGATCCAAGTGTCCGCTACGGTAGGTGACCACGCCGTCGCAACTCTCTGGTCCCAATTTCCTGCCGCGATCGCCCAAGATGGAATGCGCCTTTACTCCGGGAGAAAACGGCAATTCAGCCATTGCCCGCAGCACCGGATTTTCCGATGAGAGGACTTGCACCGAGCTGAGGCGTTTTTTCGCCGACCAAGTTCGCATTCGCATCGTCATTGCGTATGGATTTCGGAGGGCGATGGAACGGAAAAACTCTGCGAATTCCGGATTCTGGTCCGCCAGAGCGCGACCAATCCTCCCCTCCCATCCCGCTGCGAGATCGCTTCCGCGATGGGGCGTGGCCAAAAAAATAACCCGCCCAATACCCGGTGTCGCATGAAAATAAAAATAGCGCCGGAGGGTCGACCGCTCCACTTCCGAACAGTTTAGTTGTTCGAGTGGGCGAGAAAACGCGTTTGTCCAAACGGCGTCGCCGCTGTCTGTGATCAGCCTTCGCGCCAAAAGCCCCCCCATGCTGTGCCCAACAATCACCATATTGGTCAGCGCGGGGGATTCATGCTGCGGGTCGAAGTATTCCCGAATCTCCTCCAGATTATCGTGGAGTTCCGCCGCCGAGTGGAGGTACGGAAATGTCGTTGGATAAAAATAATGCCACACCTGATAGTGACTCCGCAGGACCGGATTACTCCAAAGTGCGTCCGTCAATTCCGCCCATGCCAAAGGTGACGATGCCAACCCGTGAACCATGAGCACGGGGATTTTGTCCGGGCGATAGGGCTCCATCAGGAAGATTCCAGCTTCGCGACCGAACGTCTTCCGATTAAGAAAGGCGCGCAGGCCATATCCTTTCAATTGTGTGCGTGACAGGAGGTATGCATACGCCGCCGAAAAATCCGCCGCCAACGTCATGTGACGCCCCCCAACGGTTATCTCCGGCTGTCGGTCAGGTTCGTAAATGACCAGTCGGGCGGTTTTTGCCCGCCCCTCGACCTTGGGGAACTCCATCGTTGCCGTTAATGATCGAACGATGCCTTCCGGCGGAAAATAGGTTTCTTCCGGTAGTGTTCCACGGTTGGTGGCCAATGCGATTAGTGGTTGTCCCCAGCCCGTAGGATCGTAGTGTCGCAGTCCTTGGTACCGCAGTGCCTCCGCCAGGAAGAATTGGTCAAAATAGTTGGGTGAAAAATCGGGAACCGCCCATTGGACGTCGACGGAAAAGCGATGGTCGCCATCTGCGAATTCGCGCGCTAGGAACTGTCCCCGCGCTCCCCGCGGCCAGGTCCGGAGGAGGTCAAGAACCCCATTATTATACCCTTGCATGAGTACCGAGAGATTCGTGACTCCCGGTTCGCAAATCGCTTCCCATGCTTTTTGAACCCGTTCAAGTGCCTCGGCTGCAGGTGCGGTCCGGGTGGTCACCGTACGAACGACGACCGGCCGATGGCAGCCAGTCGTCATAAGGCACCCGATGACCCAGAGAAGAATTGGCCTTGTGGAGAACAGGCAGCGCAATTGCATTCTTAGCCCGGAGAAAAAGAACTGGGTCTCACCCGATCTGGAAAAAACTATTCCTGAAAATCAGTGTCTGGCTTGGTCAGGTTGATTTCCTGAATCCATCCATTGCGGAATCGGACATCATGGCCCTCGCATTGGAGCTTTAATCCTCCGGGGATGTCGGTGATTCCTTTTCCGCCATCATTCCCGCCGTCAATTCCAGAATTGGGTCCGCCCCACACCTGGGTAATCGGTTGGTTCGTGTGAACCTTGACGCCGTTAAAGTACATGCTCACCAAGGCATGCTCCGTCTTTTTGCCATTCTCAAAACGGGCGGCGCGAAACTGGATGTCATAGCTGTTCCATTTCCCGATACCTTTATAGGTGGAATACGGAGAAGGGGATTCATTGATGACCGCTCCCATGCCATGACTGGTCTTATCTCCGTCGCAAATTTGAATTTCGTACCGATTTTGCAGATACACACCGCTATTCCCGGTCGGATTCATGACCAGGAATTCAATATGCAACCGAAAGTCGCGATAGGCCTTTTTCGTCACGATGTCCGCCGCGCCGTATTTGCCACCCACCGCTGCGGGATCATCCGTCATTAAACACGTTCCACCGTCCACCGGATCAGAAACGATCGGCCATTTTATTGGGAGTGACGATCCAAATCGAGGACCCTGCCAGTAGGTCCATTTTTGATCCACGATCGCTCGGGTTCCATCCAACAGGACTTCCGCTCCCTGTAGCGGTTTGGCTCCAACTCCCACTCCTGCATCTACGGAAAGTTGAGTCAAAATAAGTTCGGCAACTACGGCGGTCGCGCAGAACCAAGAACGAATGGCGGAATCTTTCATGGATAAAACCGTCTCTTTCACGGCATGTGAGTAAGACGGTGGGAAGAGGTTGACGAAGCCCGATAATCTGGCGAGTAGAAACTTCGCTCCAGCAAACGCTCGTCCCTCGCAATCGACCAAAACAGAAAAACCCTGTGGCCAAGACCACAGGGTTTCGCATCTCAAAGGCAGCGACGCTCTAGGGCAGGGGTTGCTGACTGGTCAGCCGCAAGAATTCGGGGCTTGCACCAGAGGTCACAGGAACATCGGTCGTATAATGACCATTTGCCAGAACACCAGCTGGTCCAGCCGTCCAATTTGTCGAACCAGAAAGGCTGTTTCCAACCAACAGGTAAAATGGTGTTTGGGTGGCAGGCCAGGTTAGGTGCAGAACGTCATTCCCACGGGCCACACTAAGGCGGGGGGGAATCCCGGCCATCTGATCAATGAGCTGAACAAGGAGGTCCGCCGCCGCTTGATCGACCACGTTGCGTCCGATCGGTGGCATCTTTTGCAGCGTATCGGTACTCAAGATGCGTTGGAGAATCATGGAACGAATCTCATCACCGGGGACAATCACCTTGGAACCCGGGATGGGGCCGGGAGCGATGAGCGGTCCATTGCGGATGCCTGCATTGGCGGCCGGTGTAGTAATCCGGGCGTCAAAATAGGCTCGAACACCGCCCGGTTGATGACAATAGGAGCAATTGACATCGAGAAACGAGCGTACGCGCTCACTGACCGCCACATTCGTCTGGCCGATATCTTCGAATCGATTGAGCGACGGAAGAATCGATTCATCGACCGCCGGGTTGAAAAGGCCGACATAGTTCAAGGTGCGGAGTTGGTTGTCGGTTACTCCATTGCCCTGATAGGTCCAGTTGCGATTCAACTGCCGAGTCTTCGATGCTCCCAAAATGCCGCCTGCATTTTGGTTGTGGCAGACAACGCAATCGGTGGAGCTGGGGTAGTACCAAGTTTGAGTTCGGGACCCAGTCGCGGTCGTGACGACAATATCCTCCGTCTCGGCGGCTGTCACCAAATCGGCATCGGAATGGTCTGCGCGCCAACGATAGGTAGCCCCGTAAACAATGCCGTTGGTGAAGTTCACCAGGACCCGCGTCTCCAAGCGGCGTATCGCTTGAGGGTCAAGTTCGTTGGTTTGGAGATCGAAATGTTTGACAAAGACCGAACCCAATGGGTACTGCCAGGCAAATTCCTGGGTGAAGTTGATCTGCTGGCTTGGCCTGACCGGGCCGCCCGTGTAGGGAACCCCCAACCATCGGCGTTTGATGGCTCCATCAGACCAGAAGGGCGCGTTGACTCCGTATTCAATCAAGCCAGTTGAGGTCGCCAACCCACTGAGGTCCGCAAACGTTCCAGTCTCTGACAACAGGGAAGGGAAGGGGGTCTGAGTGGATTGTGGCAGACTGAGGAATGGCGGAAGTTGGGGGCGGGAATTGAGACCGAAACGAGCCCCAGAACCCGGGTTGACTTGGATATTGGAGACCCAATTGGTTGTGGTCGCTCCTTGGTTGTCCGTGGCGATAACCGTCAAGGTATAGTTGCCTGGCTGCGCCTTTTGCCACGTAAACGCATAGGGAGAATTGGTCAGCAGAGCCAACTGATTGGTCCCACTGAAAAAGGCGACCGATGCGATCGTTCCGTCGGTGTCGCTCGCGCTGGCCGATAGTAACAGCGATCCGGGACCGGTAATGGTGGTTCCCGCCGTGGGGGCCAACCAACTTACAATGGGAGGGTGATTAACCGGTATTGGTGGGTAGAGCTGCGAGGTAGGTATGGTTTCGCGAGCGGTCGACGGACTGCTCCATTCTAATTTGCAGACAGCACCGCCTCCGTTTTCATAATATTCCACGCGAATATCATAGCGCTGGCCCGCCATCAAATTGATGGTGCCGCTATACTCGGTCGGACCCTGGTCCTGCCAGGCATTGATCAATTGCTGTCCATTCACCCACATCCGAACCCCATCGTCTCCAGTTAGATAGAAGGTGTATGGCTCGGTGAACTGAGCTTTGATTTGCCCGGTCCAACGTCCGGTAAAGTGGTCAACCGAAATGGACGGGTCCGGGGAGCCGCCTCCCCAGTCAAAAAAGACCACCGGGTCGATACGGGTAAGGGTAGGGGGGCCATTGAATGTCATCAATTGGTTGGACCAATAATCACCTTCAAGCCCAATGCCGGTCCCAATTGAATTGGTCCCAAGGTAGGTCCCGAGAACAGTCTGACTGGGATAAGCGCCAGCCAAAAAGGCCTTGGCCCGAATCGCAGCCGAATTGGTCAAAGTGATTGGACCCGAGTAGAGGATGGAGTTTTGGTTCGGGTCGGTTCCATCGGTGGTGTAATAAATTTGGGCACCCGACGCCGAATCCGAAATAACGACTTGTATGGAGGACGTGAACTGGCCGGAAGGCGGATTCAATGTGGGGGCAGCGACCCAATTTCCCACGCCGTAGACCGACAGTTCGGTTGCAGAACCGACGTAAACCAACCCATTGGCGACCGTCGGAACGGCGTATTTCACCGCCGGACCGGTGTTGTCCCTGCTCCCGAGACTCGAACTATTGTAAAGCTCCTGTTGAAGATTTTCGGCATTATAGGCATGCAGAACGGCTGGCGAGCGAGAACCGTAACCATCTGTTTGGAGCACCCAAGCGATACCGTTCGTCGTACCATTCGCCGAAATGCTGGGCGTGGCACCCGGATAGCCGAAGCCTTGAGGCGATTGACTGACAATCTGTGAGCTAATCGTCGCATTCGTTATGGATAGGGCCTTGAGCACATCTCCAGAACCTTGATAGTAAAGGCGATGCTTGAAATAAGCGGGGGAACTCCAAGTTCCCGCAATTACTCCCGGGAGGGACTGGACAATTTGTGGGTCAGAACCGGCATGAAATCCGCCCAACCCGTCGCGGTCTAGAACGTAGATTTTTCCTTCCTTACCGCATCCAACCAATACGTGAGGATGGGCCGGAGAACCGGCTTCGTCCGGCAGAACGATATTCCCGCCTGAACCAAGATCGGCATCGGCATTGTTGAGGCTGTCCTGGTTGAAGGGGGTGAACCAGTCCGCCTGAACCAAATTTGTTTTGCTGGTGGAAATCTTGACGTAGGAGTCACCAAAATTCAGGGCATTGGGCTGAGAATTAAATCCTCCATTGCCGGTAATCAGGTAGATATTGCCGTTGGTATCGGTCGCCGGTCCATTGCCCGCCATCCAGAACCCGCCCAGTCCGCCATTCGGAGTAGAATTATAGACGTGAACTTTTTGTAGTGTCTTGGAGTCATAGCCCAGAAGCCATCCGTGGTAGGGTCCATTGTCGCCGTGTGAGGCGTAGGCGATATAGACGATTGGGTTGGTAAAGGCTGCGGTCTGAAGCAATGTCAGGCCCGGGCGGGCCATCTGGCGGAGGGAATTGAATGGGACATTCCCGCGCCCGTCGTTTCCATCGCCGATCCCTTTGACGGTGGCATTGATAACGACGGGACTATTGGGCATTTCGGACCCCGTTCGCACATCCAATGCATGGAGTCGATGGAGGTAGTTTCCGGATTCCTTGGTCTTGGCTTCGACGTAAATCACCCCGGCGGTTCCATCGATCACCGGCGTCGCCGTGATGCCAACCTCCGGTTGAATATCTCCAGAACCTGTATCGCCGGACGGAATTGTCGTAACGCCCGCAGAAGGATTGATGAAACTGACATGCCAGATCACCCCATTGTTGGTGCCACTCGGCCCATTGGCATCGAACGCATAGACGCTGTCGTGCTGAGTGGCGACGAAGACTAAATCATGGGTGCCTTGTCCAGGGACATTTACCCCGGTTAACACGAGTGGTTGCGCATAGGTGTAGCCATCGACTGGATAGCTAAAAACTTTGCCGAAACTGCCGCCACTGACGGTCGCAGGAGTGAGTTTGGTCTCGTTCGTGTTAACCCCAAGGCGAGCGTTGTCGTTATGTGAAGTCAATACGTTGACTGGAGTGGCAAGAGCACACGATGTAACCGCAGCGAGCCCGAAGACCCGAGTGGCGACTCGGCTTGGTAGAGTCGACCCGGGAGGTGCGGATGACAAGGAACGGCACAAATGTCGATGCGCCGCTCGAATTACAGCGGAGAAAATCATGATAAAAAGGCTAAGCAAGTAATTGGCCAAATTCGGAATTAGTCAAATGGAAACGGGCACCGGCGTGCTGAGGTTGTTTTGATGCACAATGCGTGTTATATTTAATACGATTATCCCCCCATCGCTAAATTCGTGCTGCCCGGTTACAGTTTACCGCAAGCTATTTCGGAAACACGACACTGGTTGTCACCTATCGACACCTATCGACCTTACGAAGCCTTCGGTCGCCTAAACAGGCTCGGATCCAATTTTGGCGGCTCGGGAAGTCCCAAGACCCGATACGAGGTCCGGAAATGCATCTTCGCCACTTTGGGTAAAGCCTCGGCCCCGTGGAGTTTCACAAACTGTTTTCCGGCAGTTTCAACCTGCGGAGCCGCACCCTTCGGGAGTACCATCCCGAACTCGCGCCCAAGTTGGTCGATTCGCGCTACAAATTCGTCTCGCGCCAGGATCGACGCAGCAGCAACAGCCGCATCGGCTTCCGCCCGATGCCGTTGCTCCAATTTCAGCGTCCGCCCCAATGGCAGCAACGCCTTGGCGACCGTTGCTTCGTCCCGGGCAAACTGGTCGCTGATCGCTCGAATGGGCAGTGGACTCATGCGTGGGCCTTGCTCCATTAGGTTCTCTATGACGCGGGCGTGGCCCCAGGCAAGTAGGCGGTTCAACGACTTGAACTTGGTGTACATGCGATTGTACGACTCAGGACCAATCGAGACGGTCGACACCACGCAGCCGGGCGTTTCCCGAATCAACTTGGCCAGTTCGGCGATCCGTCTATCGTTGCCGACCGTTTTTGAGTCCTGAATCCCCTTGTCCTTCCACCCTCGAACAATGTCCGCATTGACATAGACTCCGGCAATTGCCAGAGGGCCAAAGAAGTCTCCTTTGCCGGCTTCGTCGACACCCAGTCGCGGCTCAAGCGATTCCGGAGCCAGGATTTCCTCGTAACCCAATCTAGCTTCCTGGAGCACTTGTGGCTCTAGGACGAACTCGACAAATTCGCGGGTCCCCTTCCCTTGTACAACCACTTTACCCGATTGGTACAAGGTCACATTGACGTCTTTTCGGACACCGCTGCAACGGGCGTAGGGTACTTCCCGCAGTTCATAGGTGCCGTCTCGAAGGATCGGCTCCAGCCTGTCGGACTGCGCGGGAGTCAATTGAACACTATGGGTCGTCAAGAAGCGTGTAATTGCCGACATACGTGCGGGATTGTCGAGTCTGAAGTCGGCGATATGATGCCAGCGTGCCAAGTCCAAAAGCCGCTCGCCCCAATAATTCTGGCTCTCGAAAAGCCCGCTTCCAATCCACTACCCAGGGAATATGCCCATCACCGGCTGTGCAATCCAATCCCTGCGAAGGACAAAGACCGGAACAGTCCGCACGCCACTCAGAATGGACGATGGCGGAGGCAACCGAAGTTGCGAGCGGCCTCCTTGCTTGGTTCGTCCTCCACGCCCGCGACCTACCGTGGCGTCATTCCCGCGATGCCTACGGTATATGGGTCTCGGAGGTCATGCTGCAACAGACCCAGGTCCAGACCGTCATTCCCTACTGGCACCGCTGGATGCGCCAGTTGCCAACGATTGGGGACCTAGCCAATGCTCCCGAGGAGCAGTTGCTAAAATTGTGGGAGGGGCTTGGCTATTATTCCCGAGCGCGAAACTTGCAAAAGGCGGCTCGCGTCGTAACCGACACCCATGGTGGAAACGTGCCGTCGACGATCGCAGATTTGCTGGAACTGCCGGGTGTGGGTCCCTACACCGCCGGTGCCATCGCCAGTCTGGCGTATAATCAGCCGGAACCGCTGGTTGACGGCAATGTCGCCCGGGTACTCACCCGTTTGCGGATGATCGAGGGCGATCCACGTGAACCGGAGACGAAAGCCACGCTCTGGTCGATTGCCACTCAATTAATCAAAGCCACGGGCAAGCTTCATTCAGTTCCTTCGACTCCCCTTGCCCGTGGCCGATTCTCCATCTTAAACCAAGCCCTCATGGAGCTTGGAGCTACGGTTTGTACTTCGCGTGCTCCTTCCTGCGATCAATGCCCCATTCGAAAGTCCTGTCAGGCGTTTGCGAGCGGAGCGGTTGAACGGTTCCCGGCACTTGCCCCTCGGGTCAAGGCCACCCGGCTGCGCTATGCCGTTGTCGTTTTGCGACGGTCTGGCAAGTGGTTCCTCCGGCAGCGAGGCGCTGGTGACGTGAATCACGGGCTCTGGGAGTTTCCACAACTCGAGCTCCGGTTAAGGCCAGCCAATCCAGTCCGGCAGGTCGCCGAATGGCTCGATATCACCCCGAAATCGTTGCATCCCCTGCCCCGCGTTCGTCATGCCATCACGCGGTATCAAATTACTCTGGAAGTCTTTCAAGCATCCGTGGATAAGACACCTGTGGCTCTCGGTGATGGCCAATGGCTCACGACCAGAGAAATCGAGGCTCTGGCATTGACTTCAGCCCATCGAAAGATTGCCTTGAACGCCATCGAACCGGTAAATATCCAAACAGACTAACCGTTATAGTTCAGGAGGGCGAATTTTCCCTTGCTTTCACGGTCATTGGTATCCCGTTACCGTTAGGCATCAAAGCTCTTTCTTCCCTTTTCCATCCGCGCGTCTAGCATAAGTGCCCTAATGCTTGACAGTTCTGCTGCTCGTTTGTCTGAAGACCCATGGCGGGTGTTCCGGATCATGGCTGAGTTCGTCGAATCGTTTGAAACGCTGTCCCGGACGGGACCGGCGGTGACTATCTTCGGTTCCGCGCGGACCAAACCGGACGACCTTTACTACCAAGCGGCCCGTGATATTGCGGAAGGCTTGGCCAAGGAAAAGATCGGGGTGCTAACCGGTGGGGGCCCCGGCATCATGGAAGCCGCCAATCGCGGAGCAGCCAAGGTCAAAGGTACCCCAAGTATTGGGCTGAATATCGAACTCCCACATGAGCAGAAGCGAAATCGGTACGCCAATGTGTCGGTGAATTTCCACTACTTCTTCACCCGAAAGGTCTGTCTGGTGAAATACAGCATGGGATTCATCTACATGCCCGGTGGATTCGGGACACTGGACGAGTTCTTTGAAGTTCTCACCTTGGTGCAAACTCAACGAATTCCCGCTTTCCCATTGATTCTTTTCGGCACGGGATTCTGGCGCGGACTATTTGACTGGATTTCCTCGACTTTGGAGCCATTAGGAATGATTTCTCCTGGCGATCTGGACTTGGTTCGGGTGACGGACGATCCGCAACAAGCGATCGAATGGATTCTCCAATACCGGCGGACCATTGGAATACCCGAGCAAATCCCACTCGCCTTCCGTTGATGATCATGGGCCGTGTGAAGCCAAGTCATACGGCACCAATGTCCAATCTCCCTACGGTTTTCATGCGGATGCCATGCAGAGATAAAAACGCAGATTAGCACAGATTTTTGGATCTGAATTGCTTTGCGCACTTCCGTAAATCGCATTCTTCATGCGTTCTGATGGAAAACTGGACGAATTGGGGTTAGTCCGTGTTTTCAAAATGGCCGAGGGATCGATCGCTTCGTGGAAGGGATTAAGGGGTTCCCAAAACGGCCCGATAGAATCGTTGGTGAGATGTCTCTCCTTCCGGGTCAGAGATGACCTGAGGCGATCCATCCATTGTAACGATCGTGATGGTCTGCCAGCCGTCTCCCGAAGCTTCCAGGTTGGATGAACCTTGTACGGTGCAGGCAACCCCACTCTTGCCCTGAACGATGATCTCGTGCTGTGGACTGAACGAAATTGTGGGAGGCGGAAACACTCCAAAAACAGCCACCCCGCTGCCGGTTCCTACGTAGACCTTGCCATTGGAAACGATGGGGGTTGAGAATTTCATCGCTATTCCTGTCAGATCCCGTTCACCGGCCTGGGTGTTGTTATACAGTTCGTGGCTGATGTCATTGGCATCATACGCTCTTAGGATAGAGGAGCTATAGGCATAAAAGCCGGTGGCTTGGATGACCCAAACAATGGGGTTTTCCAGACCGTTGGCGGAGAGAATCGGTGATCCGCCGGGTGAACCGAGACTATCGCCGCTCCGAAAGATCGGAGAGGTTGAAAGGCTTGCGTTGGTAAGCGAGTAGCAATAGAGGGGACTGGCGATGGGGTTGACGTAAAGTCGGTGATCAAAATAAAGCGGGTCGGTGAAGTTTGATATTTGCAAGGGAACCGTCTGAACAATCTGATTATCGCTGGCGGGAGAGTAGTGACCCATATTGTCCCGATCGATGAGGGAAAGGATGCCGTCTTTGCCGGCACCTATCAGCAGATGCGGGTGCTCAGCATTCCCGGCTTCGTCTGGAAGAATGATGGGGCCGCCAGCGCCTAAATCTCCATCGCCACCGGCGAGGATGGCTTGATCTTCTGGGGTAAAATAGTCTTGAACCTTTAAGCCCAGGCCCGTGCCCGTAATGCCGTTTGTGCGCACCAGTTTTACGACGCTATCGCCGAAGTTGGTCTGGCCATCGAAGGTTCCATTGCCGGTCATGAGGTAGATGCTTCCGTTGGAGTCGGCGGCGGGACCCGCGCCCGCCATCCAAATACCGCCTTGGATTCCGTATGGGGTGTCGTTGAAAACGGAAACCTGACGAAGTGTCTTCGCGTCGTAACCCAGGAGCCAGCCGTGATACGGGCCTCGGTCGCCAACTGAGGCAAACGCAATGTAAACGACACCGTTGAGTAGCAGGAGGCCGCTACGCTGTTGATGGTCGAAATCGCTAAACTCCACCACCCCACCGATTGAGTTGCTGCCTGCGCCGACCACGCTGGCGGTGATCATCACTGGTCCGCCGAATTTTTGGGCCCCGGTAGCAACATCCAGAGCACAGAGCAGGTGGTAATAGGTTGGTTTGGTGCCGCTCGTATCTTTCACGTGAGCGACGACATAGAGGGTGCCGGTCGCCGGGTCGATCACGGGTGTGCCGGTGATTCCCAGTTGAGATAGTGCGCCATCGCTGGTGTTATAATCATAGATAGGAACGGCCGAGGTATGGTCCGCCGCGTCGGTCAGATGGACCGTCCACAGCGGTTCCGCCGTCGTGCCTGTATTGGAATCCGCATCGTAAGCGTAGATGGTATCCCCTTCGGAGACAGCGTACACGACGTTGTGAACTCCTCGACCCGGGATGGAAACGCCCGCAAGATACAACGGCTGAGCATAAACAAGGTCGTCGGTCGGAAGTTCAAACATCAATCCGAATGTGCCCGAATTGACTAGGCCGGGGGTCAGCAGGGTTTCGTTGGTGTTCACCCCCGACCGGGCCGTGTCATAATGCCACGTAGGGACGTTGACGGGGTTGGGGAATCCAGCCTTCTTGCTGGTGGCAGCGAAAAGCGATAGCGCCGCTGATGGCGCGAGGAGAACGAGTGAGATAAATCGGCGGATGATCATGGCATTCGAGCGGCTCGTCAGCGGCAAATCCAAGATCAGCGCCCATTGGAGGGACTGGGTGAAATTGCAGGCGAGTCCTGGATTGAGCTTGGTTAGGTTCGGTTTTCGATGTGATCTTGTAACTGCTGAAGCCGATGACACATTTCTCCCCTGGAGCATGCGCAAGACGTGCGCAGTTCTGCCGGGAATCGAATTTTGCCATCGACACCTCCTGAAGAAAACCTAAGCAGTTTTTGTGCCGATTCAGTGATCGCCCCCGAAGCTGAAACACGCCCTAGAACAATCGGAATGGGCGAGGGATCAAATCCGAGGTTCTGGGAATCGGAGCAATGCCGCGATTGTGGATGTCAATGCACAGGCAAGTAATTGGAGAATGGCTCCCGGTTGAAATGGCCTTGACTGAGGGAGAAGTTGGATAGATGTTCACAATTGGTAGGTTTCTGTCCTGTATCTGATCGGATTTTGCCCCCCTCCTCTATTTGTTCTCGGACTCGGGCGTGTTTTCGTTTGAACCGACGCAACGTGGTATTCCCCCTATGAATTGTGATGCATTGGTCCCCAGCGTTGGGTTTGCCAAGATTGGAGGGTCGGAAGCTCCTGATATCTCATCGATACCTATTCCTCAAAAGATGGGATCACCCCACTCAGGAACGAACATTCTTTCCAGCAACTCCCAGAACCGCAGGCAGCGAGGGTTCGATGCTTCGCTAGTTCCCGTGCTGGCAATCCGGAGTGATTCCGAATTACTCGAAGCGAATGCCGCCGCATCCGCCTGGCTGAAAACCAGTCTGCCTTGTGAAACTCCGGTCTATTTGGAGCAACTGCTGCCCCAGAAAGAACGCGGAGCCTTTCGACTTTTTGTCCAGAAAGTTCTGGAGGCGTCTGGAATCCAGCGTTGTGAACTTCGAATTTCGCCTGACGGATTGCGGACTGAACTCGTTGAGTTAAGGGGAATCCTCGCTGATGAAGGCAAGGAAATCTGGATTACTGCGATAGTCCAAAAAGAAGAGCACGGAGCTAAAGACCAATTGTTGGACCATACGGACTACTTTGAAGATATCCCGGCTGCGATTGTGATAACAGATGCAAAGGGCAGAATCCAATGGGTCAATCGGGCTTTTGTCGAGATGACCGGATATCGGTTGGAGGAAACAATCAACCTTCGCCCGGGTGCGTTTCTTCAGGGACCTGGAAGTGATCCCGCAGTGGTCGCGAAGATGCGAACCTTTCTGGCGAATCGATGGCCTTTTGAGGTCGAGATACTCAACTATCACAAAAGCGGAATATCTTATTGGGTTCAATTGAATGTGAACCCGGTGCCTAATAAGCGTGGCGACATCACCCACTTCTTTGCCGTCCAAACAAACATTTCAAAGCGGAAGTTGGCGGAGTTTGAATTGACGAAGTTAGAATCATTCAACCGCACCCTTCTCGAGAGCATCCCGAGTCTGGTGGCATTCTGGTCGCGGGATCTCCGTTGTGAATATGGCAATCTCAGGTACCGGGAATGGTTTGGAATATCCGACGATTCCTTCCTTGGAAAATCGATGCCCGAAGTTGTGGGAGCAGCGCTTTTTCAGAAAAACGAGCACTTTATACGAGGTGCTCTGGAAGGTCGGGTACAAGGCTTTGAGCGAGACATTGAGACCGCGGCCGGGGAATTGCGATCCACATGGACACAATATGTTCCGCGAAATGTCGCTGGGCAGGTCGAAGGCTTTTTGGTGTTAATTACGGACATCACTCATCTTAAGGAAATCGAACGAGCTAGTCAGCAATCCAACCTACGCTTGCGAGGGATATTGGAGACGATGCAAACCGGCTTGGTTATCGCCGACTTCGAAGGGCGTATCACGGAGGTCAATCCGGCCGCAGGGCGAATCCTGGGATTGACGGACAATGAAATCGTCGGTCGCACCTCTCTTGACGCCAACTGGAGGTGCGTAAGGGAAGACGGGACATCATTTCCCGGGGACGAACATCCAGCCATGAGGGTCCTACACACTGGACAATCGATTCATGATGTGATCATGGGCGTGGGAATGAAGGATGAATCCCTAAAGTGGATCACGATCAATTCGTCGCCAATGGCCGGCCCTGACGGGCATATGGGCTGCGTGACCATTTTCTCGGATATCACTGGATTGAAGCAGTCCGAGGAACGCTACCGAAAGGCCAGGGATGTCGCCGAAGCGGCGAATCGCGCCAAGACCCAGTTCCTAGCCATGATGAGCCATGAACTCCGTACGCCGATGAACGGCCTGCTCGGTTTTGCTCAATTGCTCAAAATGACCGAACTGACGGCGGAGCAATCCAAGTACACCGAGATGCTGGAAACCTCTGGTGAGGCACTGCTAGCTGTCCTGAACGACATTCTGGACATGTCCAGAGTCGAGGCGGGGAAAATCGAGGTGGAGCTGAAGATGTTTGACCTTCGAACCATCATCCAGGAAGTCGTGATCCTGAATTCCCACCGGGCTCGTGAGAAGGAATTGAAGCTGATTCTCGACTTTCATCCGGGCGATTCTGACACGGTCTTTGCCGATTCTGGACGTGTTCGACAGGTGCTGTTAAATCTGCTGGGCAACGCGGTCAAGTTTACTCTGCAGGGGGAAATCAAAGTTGCCGTGGCACCCGGTGAAGCAGGCTATACCAAGGTATCAATCATCGACACCGGGATCGGGATTCCCCTGGAAAAGCAGCACCTCTTATTCAAACCGTTTTCCCAGATGGATGCCTCCACGACTCGCAAGTATGGAGGAAGCGGGCTTGGATTGGCACTTTGTAAAGAGTTAGTGGAACTGATGGGCGGGTGTATCGGGTGCGTTAGCGAAGCGGGCAAGGGGTCTACCTTCTGGCTTACCCTTCCCCGAAACCCTCCCCGCGTAGGCGAGGAACACCCAGGCCTTGTCATGGGCCAGTCGATTTCAGCCAAAGTCGTGTGATCCGGGCTGGGTCAATTCGACAAATTCCAGTCGTTCAATGGTCTCCGCCTTCACGTGAATGGTGCCATGCCGATGCTGAGCGATTCCGACGATCTGGAGAAACGGCTCCGCTGTAATCACCAACCGTTCCTTTTCAAACAAATCGGGATTCACAATCGCGTTGGTCACACCGGTCTCATCTTCCAGACTGATAAAACAGACTCCTTTGGCAGTTCCCGGACGCTGCCGACAGATCACCTGCCCGGCCACCCGAACCCGGAGTCCATCTCGAACGTCTTCCAAGTCGTCTGCGGTCCAAACATCGTTCAATTGCCGTCGAATCAGCGCCATGGGATGTTCGCCAGTGGTCAACCGCAGCCCGCCGTAGTCGGCTTGAATCCGCTCGACTCGGGTCATCGCCGCCAGCGGCGACTCTTTTTCGGTGGAGGCTAGGTCAGACCAAAGTTCGCCCTCGCGGCGTGGGCGAGAGACGGACCAGAGCGCTGCACGTCGATGGGGCGACAGGGATTTGAGGGCACCGATTTCGCTAAGGGTCGTCCACTCGGCGGCGGAACATGGAACGCGGGCACGTAGGTCGTCCAATGATTGGAACCGGCGTAAGAGTCGTTGATCTACCAACTGCTGCGCGTGATGCCGATTCAGGCCCTGGACTTGGCGAAGGCCAAGGCGAATGGCCCCGTCTGATTCGAGCAGGCAATCCCAGCACGAATGCTCCACACAGACGGGACGGACGCGGATGCCGTGACGTCGGGCATCCTGAATGAGGGTGGCGGGAGCATAAAAGCCCATCGGCTGATTATTCAGCAGAGCGCAGTAAAATTCGGCCGGACGATGGGCCTTAAGATAGGCGCTCGCGTAAGCCAGATGGGCAAAGCTGATGGCGTGCGATTCGGGGAAACCGTATAAGGCAAACGAACCGACGGATTTGACGATGGATTCCGCGACCGATGTCTCCACGCCTGCTCGGTCCATGGCCCCCCTTAATTTCACTTGCGCACGCTGCATCCGTTCATCGGACCGATGGAAGCTCATGGCCTTGCGGAGTTCCTCGGCTTCATCGCCGGAGAAATTGGCCATTACCATAGCCATTTCGAGCATTTGCTCCTGAAACAACGGCACCCCCAGTGTGCGCTCCAACACGGGGGCGAGTTGCGGTGCCGGATAGCGAACCGCTTCTGTGCCATCGCGACGACGCAAATAGGGATGGGCTAGGTCTCCCTGAATGGGACCCGGGCGTATAATGGCTACCTCGATTACCAGGTCATAAAAGCAGGTCGGCTTCATGCGCGGCAGGGTGGCCATCTGTGCCCGGCTTTCGACTTGGAAGACGCCGATGGTATCTGCCGCCTGGAGCAGAGTGAAGGTGGCGGGATCGTTTTCCGGTAGTTGGGCCAAATCCACTGGGTGACCGCGCTCGGCGCAAAGCGTGACCGTGTCTTTTAAGGCGGCCATCATGCCCAATCCCAGGAGGTCGACCTTGATGATACCCAGGTCCTCGCAGTCGTCTTTGTCCCACTGGGCGACCACACGCCCCGGCATTGATGCGTTTTCCAATGGAATAAATCGATTCAATTGGCCCTGGCAGATGATCATGCCGCCCGAGTGTTGTCCGAGGTGGCGGGGTAATCGGGCCAATTGTTGATAAAGCGATATAAAGACTGAACCGCGCGGATGAGTGGCAGGCAGACCCGCGCGTTCCAATTGCTCCTGGAGGGCCAGGGTCTGAGGAAAATCGCCATTGGCAAACAAACTGGAGAATCGGGACAATACATCCTGTGGAAAACCCAATACTTTACCCAATTCCCGGGCCATGCTCCGTCCCCGGTAGGTGATGAAGGTGCCAGTCATGGCGGCTCCATGCGGACCATATCGCCGGTAAACTTCCTGTATCACCTGCTCGCGCAGGTCGCCGCTGGGCAAGTCAATGTCGATATCAGGCCAGCCTTTGCGGTTTTCAGTCAGGAATCGTTCGAAGAGAACATGAAACCGAACTGGGTCGACGGCGGTGATTCCGAGGCAGTAGCAGACGGCGCTATTGGCGGCGCTCCCCCTGCCCTGCGCCAAGATGCCGTTGTCGCGGCAATAGCGGACCAGGTCAGCAACAAGCAGGAAATATCCGGCAAAGCCGAGCTTTTCAATCAAGGCCAACTCTTTCTTCAGAAGATCGGCTATCCTGGGCGGAATCGACCCGCCGTAGCGGCTCCGGGCACCTTCTTCCGTCCACGCCCGGAGCAATCCAGGCATGGTCTGGCCAGGCTCAACCGGGTGGCGAGGGAATTCATAACCGAGGTCCGCGAGTCGAAAATCGATGTATTCGGTCAATCTAATGGTGTTCTGAATGGCGTCGGGTCGATCGCCAAACAGGGACTTCATGATTGATGCCAATTTGAGGTACCGCTCTCCATTGGGGCTCAGGCGGCGTCCAAAGCCGTCAAGAGTGCATTTATGACGGAGGCAGGTGAACACATCCACCACGTGGCGACCTTCTGGCTTTGCATACAGGACGCCATTGGTCGCCAGAAGAGGAATTCCGGAGGCGTCTGCCAAGTCGATGGCGGCGCGATTAACGATTTCCTGTTCGCGATGCCAATGCCGCTGAATCTCGACGTAGAGTCGATCCGGACCAAAAACGCGACGAAGTTGCTGGATGACGTCGCCTGGCGACATCGGCTGACCGGATTTTTCCGCCTGCAAATGACCGTGCAAGGAACGATGCAACGGGCCTTCCTCATCACCGGTGAGCGCTATAAGGCCATCAGAAAATTCGGGCAATTCATTCCAACCGATTCGTCCCTCGCCTTTCGGGGCTCGAAGTGCCGCGAGGGTCAGCAACTGACAAAGGTTTTGATAGCCGATTCGATTTTGAACCAGAACAGGGAGAATTGAGCCGTCCCGCATCTGAAGCTCAGCGCCGTAATGGGGGCGAATTCCTGCTTCAGCTGCCGCCGAGGTCAAGCGGGGAGCGCCATAGACACCCATTCGGTCCAAGATGGCAATGTCTGAGTGACCTGCCGACGCAGCTGTAGAGACCAACGATTCCGGCAGGGAGCCACCCCGGAGAAAGCTGAAGGCACTCCTGGCGTGCCATTCGATGTATTCGGGCGAGCCCATCCGGGAATCAGAATGATTCCTCCACGTCAAACGTGGAATCTTGAAATCAGTCGCCCGTCTTTCGAGTCAACCGGAACTTGCCGGAAGGTTCACCCAGAAGAATGGAAGCCGGACGGACACGGATGGAAGTATTGGCGCCCAGCAAACCTTTCATTCTTTCGACGGCCAACGACATTGATTCATTTTTCGGTCCATGGTCGTCGGGGATGTAGCGGAGGCTGACCTTTCCCGAACGTTCCTGGACGCATTGGTAATGCAAAATGCCGTCCACGCTGGCCAGACAGTCGTCCACCTGCCGGGTGGTGATGCGATTCCCATCCGAGTCCGTGAGGCTGTCACGGACGCGACCGTGGAGTTCCCATGCGAGACCGTAATCGTCAGTATGGCATCGGACCAAGTCCCCGATACGATAGCGAATCAGTGGCATGTACTCATTGGTCATCGTCGTGACCACCAACTCGCCAATACCCGCCTTATCGATTTGAATCAGTTCCAGCCACGCCGTTTCAATACTCGCCCGTAGTTTCCCCGACTCATCCTCCATGAGCAGATGCCCGGTCTCGGTGGCACCGTAAAGGTTGAAGACCGGTACATCGAAGGCTCGCTCTATCACTTTGCGATGAACCGCGCTCACAAACTCGTAGCTGGACAGCACAAATTGAACCGATGGGAATCGGACACCGCGACGCAGGCAGTGTTGCGCCAGAGCCGCAGCGTACACTGGGTCTGCATCGAGGAAAAGGGGTGACCACTGGAGGATTTCGCGGGCAATACGGTCCCACTCCTGTTCGCTCCAAAGCCATGGCTGACGGGAGGTTGACAGGAGCAGGGTTTGGTCGTCAGTTCGTTCGCGAGCGGTCGTCTGGCCTTGATTGCAGAGCCCGCCTCCACACGACGGCGAGGCCAAAACGGCCCGTCGCCCAAACGGGTTCGCTTCCAACTCGCGGCCGACAAGCCGATTGAGTCGCAATGCCCGAAATTCTTGTTCCGCCCACCAACCAACGCCCATTAGGAGAGGCTGGCGCTCGCCGGAAGTTCCGGAAGTGTGCTCCAATTCGACCTCCGATCGGTCGATCAAGGTGGTCAGTTCAACGCCCTCTCGGAGGAAGTTGCGGGGGAAGTTCAGGCCCATCTCCCGGCGGGTAACGAATGGCAATCGCGCCCAGTCCAGGCCGTCGGAATTCGCCCGCCCGGTCACTCCACGATAGAGGTCGCGGTAAAGGGGGACGTCACGCTGCCAGCGCTCCAACCGAAGCCGGATTGGCTCATGGACAGGCGGAGAGTATGGTTCTACGAGTTGCATCAACATGAATCAGTCGTGTATGGCCCGAAAACCTTTCGACCAAAACGCTGCGAAGGCAGAATAGCCCACAATTGGAAGGGTGCCAGTCAGTCGAACCGGGCGTTTTAGGATTCGCCCTGCCGCCTGAACTCCGGCATCTTCCCACCTACATGGCGTCATCTCGTATTGGTTTCCTGGGTGCCGGAAAAATGGCCAGCGCACTGGCCCTCGGATTTTTGCGGGCAGGCTGTATCACGTCCGATCGGCTGATCGCCAGCGCCACCCGTTCTGCCTCCAGGGCTGCGTTTTCCGCCGCAACGGGCGCACGGGTAACGGAGTCAAATCGGGAAGTGGCGGACTTTGCCGACACCGTGATTTTGGCGGTTAAACCCAATCAAGTCATGGGTGTGCTAAGAGAACTGGGTTCGAGCTGGGACCCGGAACGCCATCTGCTCATCTCCGTTGCCGGGGGAATCACCTTAGACCGGCTCCAAACTCTTGCTCCTGGCATCCGGGTTATTCGGGTCATGCCCAACACACCGT
>CAILNN010000006.1 GCA_903835555.1 uncultured Verrucomicrobiota bacterium | reverse complement strand
TTCTCCAGCCCCAGGATGTGATGAGCCGACATCGAGGTGCCAAACGACGCCGTCGCTATGGACGCTTGGGCGTCATCAGCCTGTTATCCCTAGAGTACCTTTTATCCGTTGAGCGATGGCCCTTCCACGCGGGACCACCGGATCACTATGGCCGACTTTCGTCTCTGCTCGAGCTGTCACTCTCGCAGTCAGGCGGGCTTATGCCATTGCACTCAGCAGCCGATGTCCGACCGGCCTGAGCCCACCATCGCGCGCCTCCGTTACTATTTGGGAGGCGACCGCCCCAGTCAAACTGCCCACCATGCAGGGTCCAGGCTCGGGCTGACCGAGCACTGTTAGACATCAGAAGAGATCAGGGTGGTATTTCAAGGATGGCTCCACCGGAACTGGCGCCCCGGTTTCATAGCCTCCCACCTATCCTACACATGTTGCTGCTAACGCCAAGGCGAAGCTGCAGTAAAGGTTCATAGGGTCTTTCCGTCTGACCGCGGGAACCCCGCATCTTCACGGGGAATTCAATTTCGCTGAGCCTATGCTGGAGACAGTGGGGAAGTCGTTACGCCATTCGTGCAGGTCGGAACTTACCCGACAAGGAATTTCGCTACCTTAGGACCGTTATAGTTACGGCCGCCGTTTACCGGGGCTTCAATTCAGAGCTTGCACCCCTCCTTTTAACCTTCCGGCACCGGGCAGGCGTCAGACCCTATACGTCGCCTTACGGCTTCGCAGAGCCCTGTGTTTTTGATAAACAGTCGCTACCCCCTGGCCTGTGCCACTCTGCAAAGGTTGCCCTAAACAGAGTCACGCTTATCCCGAAGTTACGCGTGCAATTTGCCGAGTTCCTTCAGCATAGTTCTCTCAAGCGCCTTGGTATACTCTACCTGACCACCTGTGTCGGTTTCGGGTACGGTCTCTGTTGGAGTTATTTCCTGGAACAACTTCCCTGCCCCGACAATCCAATAAGCCGAGACAAGTTACGTCATTCGTCACTTCCAACTGGCCCAGGAATATTCACCTGGTTCCCATCGATTACGCCTTTCGGCCTCACCTTAGGGGCCGGCTAACCCTGCGCAGATTAGCTTTACGCAGGAACCCTTGGTCTTTCGGCGAGAGGGTCTCTCACCCTCTTTATCGTTACTCATGTCAGCATTCTCACTTCCGATACCTCCAGCCAGCCTCACGACTGACCTTCACAGGCTTACGGAACGCTCCGCTACCGCGTGCTTACGCACACCCATACCTTCGGCGCATGGCTTGAGCCCCGTTACATTTTCCGCGCAGGATCGCTTGACCAGTGAGCTGTTACGCTTTCTTTAAATGATGGCTGCTTCTAAGCCAACATCCTGGTTGTCAAAGCAATCCCACATCGTTTCCCACTTAGCCGTGACTTGGGGGCCTTAGATGATGGTTAGGGTTGTTTCCCTTTTCACTACGGACGTTAGCACCCGCAGTGTGTCTGCCAGATAGTTCTTTCGGGTATTCGGAGTTTGGTTAGAATTGGTAGATCTCGCGACCCCCTCATCCATCCAGTGCTCTACCCCCCGAAGAATTCGTCTGACGCACTACCTAAATAGTTTTCGCGGAGAACCAGCTATGTCCAGGTTTGATTGGCCTTTCACCCCTATCCACAAGTCATCCCTGTATTTTGCAACATACGTGGGTTCGGTCTTCCAAAATGTGTTACCATATTTTCAACCTGCTCATGGCGAGATCACTCGGTTTCGGGTCATACTGCATCAACGCGAATCAGCACAGCTGATTGTCTTCCCATTTGAAAAGTCGTTTTCACTTCGCCTCCACCTCACGGCTTAAGCTTGCTGATGCACTATACTCGCTGACCCATTATGCAAAAGGTACATCGTCACAGGGCTCAGATGCTCAGAGCGATGCTCTGTGGCATACTCAGTCTGCTTCGATTGAGTGTTCGTATGCCATTTCAGGATCTATTTCACTCCCTTGTCAAGGGTTCTTTTCACCTTTCCCTCACGGTACTTGTTCACTATCGGTGATAGAAAAATATTGAGGCTTTGAGAGTGGTCTCCCAATCTTCCAGCAGAATGCGCTGTACTCAGAGACTCCAGGTCGACGAATCTCTCGTCGGTGCGAACCCCCTACAGGGCTTTCACCTTCTTGGGCAAGAGATTTCACTCTTTTGTGGGTTCTGGAACTTGGTTCCTCCTGGAGTTTGCCTCTTCCAATTTCGCTCGCCACTACTTTCGGAATCTCGGTTGATGTTTTTTCCTTCAGCTACT
>CAILNN010000005.1 GCA_903835555.1 uncultured Verrucomicrobiota bacterium | reverse complement strand
GACAGTGGCTTTTGTCGGGACCAAATCATGAACTGGTGTGAGGAAAATGCCGTCCTGTACGTCTTTGGACTCGCTCGCAACAAGGTTCTCCAGCGCATTCTTCGCGGGGCCATGCGCACCGCCAAGAGCACGCAGGAATTCAAGCGGTCTGCCAATCAACCGCTGCCGCTGCCATCCTTCCTTTGATTCCTTCATCCCCAAGTTTTAACCGATTCACCCCGGTCGCCGCTAGATGCACCCGGCCTACCGCTTACTTTGAACTGGCCCGGCTCAAGGATTGCCGGGTGATTCTCTCCGGCGACACCGGCCAGCACGCCAGCGTCACCCGGGGCGATGCGCTCAGGATTTTGGAGCAGTATTCCAACTACCGTTTCAGCGAGCTGACGACCATCCGCCGCCAGAAGCCCGCCGCGTTCCGGGAGATTGTCGAGCTGGCCGCCGCCAAACAGACGGACAAAGCCTTCGCCAAACTGCTCGAACTCGGTGCCGTCACGGAGACGTTGACCGATGACGGCCAGCTTTATCAACGTGCCGCTGACGCTTATCTGGCATCAACCAAACAGGGGAGGTCGGCGCTGCTCGTGTCGCCAACCTGGTCGGAGATTGATGCGGTGACAGAGAAGGTGCGTGAGACCCTGAAAGCTGACGGCGTAATCGGCCAGCAGGACGAACCCGTCATGGTCTTCGACTCGCTCTCGTGGACGGAAGCGCAAAAGAAAAACGCCAGCCAGTTTGAACCCGGCCAGCGCCTGCGCTTCGTCCGGCAGACCAAAAAGTTTGACCGGGGCGATACGGTTGAGGTCGTGGCCGTGGTTGAAAACGGTCTGCGTGTCCGCCGTCCCGATGGATTGGAAGTGGATTTCATCCCCAGCGGTTCCGCCGCGTCGTTCGACGTGGGCGAGGCCCGCGAGTTGAAAGTGGCTGCTGGTGACTGGCTGCTCTTGCAGGCCAATCACGGCAAGGACTTCATCAACGGTGAGCGCGTCCAGGTCCGGGAGATCCAAAACGGCCACATCATCCTGGCTGACGGTCGTTCGCTCCCGTCCGGATTCAACACTTTCACCCACGGTTACGCCGTCACGTCGCATTCCTCACAGAGCAAGACGGTGGATGACGTGCTGCTGGTCGCGTCCTCAAAATCGTTCGCCGCCGTCAACCGCGAACAGTTTTACGTCTCCATTTCCCGTGGCCGCGAGCGCGTTCACATCTTCACTGATGACGCCGATTTGCTCGCCCGCCGCGTCACCGATTCGCACGAACGCAAGGCGGCCGTCGAGTTGCAGGCCCTGCGCGATGACTTGGCCAAACTCGGTTTCGTTCGCAAGGAACGGCTGGAACAAAAAATCCCGTCGCCAACGGTGGCCGGGCGCGAAGATTTCCGGGCTATGCGCCCGATGCGCCAGGCGCGAATGCAGCGTGTCACCCGCCTGGCTCCGGTGCAACGTATCGCCCAAGTCGTCGAGGACGTGCGCCGCTGGCTCGGTGAAGTGCTCAACATCGAACAAAAGGAAAGCGTCACCAAAAAAATCGGGCAGGCCGAGGCCGC
The DNA here is from genome assembly GCA_903835555.1 of uncultured Verrucomicrobiota bacterium. Lineage (GTDB taxonomy): Bacteria > Verrucomicrobiota > Verrucomicrobiia > Limisphaerales > UBA9464 > CAILNN01. The sequence continues at coordinate 1,670 of CAILNN010000005.1, read as the reverse complement.
CAAACCAGCCGAGTCAGTCAAACCGGCACGCATGGTCAAAGAAGCTCTCCAGGAAAGACGAACAAACCGTCAGCAACAACAACGCCGCTCTCACGGCATCAGCCCGTAACCACTTATGGCTCTCACCAAAGACGACGGCTATACCACTTCCGGCAAGTATTGCGCCTGTGTCGAGTTCCATCTGGACGAGGAGCACCGCCACGGCTTCCACACCAGCCAGTTGATTGATTACACCCTGGAACCAAACCCGGATGCCGAGGACGACAAGAACGAGCCGCCGCAAAAACTGTCGCTCGCGTTCTCCACCGCCGACGTGGTGATTTTGGGCTGGCGGCTCGGTCGCCTCGCCGACTGCCTGCGCGAAAACGACCTCGCCACCGTCCATGTCCTGCCCAAACGTTACGGCGAGTTCGACCGCTCCAAGCCCTTCGTCGCCTCCATCGCCATCAGGCCCGTCACCAAAGGATGAACCGAATTAAGCCGAAGGAGCCTGAAATAAACCGAAGATCAACCGCTTATGAAGTCAGCGAAGAGTCACCCCCGCAGTGCGCGGTTAGGCAAGGCCACGCCGACGGTCATTAGCGACTTCGCTCGGAATCGTCAAGCTGCGCCGTTTCACTCGTGCTCAAATTGCGAACCTTCCAATGCTCTGGAACCCAGTCCGGCTGTTTCGGTATGACAATCGGTGCGGTAGCTTCGTGGCCCTTGATCGCATGACGAAGCTCATCAAGCGATGGATATAGATGCTCGTCTGGTCGCAATGCCCTACCAACCTGGGTATTGAACACAGCGTAGCCACTATGCCCCATGCCATTATCCTCCACAAACCAACAGTAGATGATTGGACGGTTCTGTTGCAAACCATGTGCCGAGTTATCTGAATGAGCTATCATGTCGCTTCTTCCACAACCGAATTCTAACGCGAGAAAAGAAATAGAACAAATGGCGGCTAAAAACGAGATCTTCATAACGGACCTTAATCATGCGCAGAGAAGCCGTCGGGCACGCAAGTCGTGCCGCAGTGCTGATAACCGGGAGCCGCCGCGTCTGGGCCATATGGTGCCGGCCTAGGTTCCATTGTTCCTGGTTTATCCCACCAGCTCCCGTCAGGGCATTGACGACTAAAGTGAAAATCCGGGATAGTCGGCGAGTATTGTACGTTTATTTTGTGAGTCCCGGATGGGCAGTTGCCGTCCGCTCCAGGCGACTTACCTCCTGCACCATTGATGCCGTCCATCAGAGCTTTGCACGGGTCCTTACACCCCGGTTTTTGCGAATTATTCCAGCCAGGTGGAGGCAGTTGATGACTCGGGCTCGGCCAAGGCGGGTCGTTCGGACCCTGCGGGTTATTGCAAGCATATCGCCAACAGTTGCCTTTTGAAGGCAAACTTGGCCCTTGAAAAGGCGGGTATAGCATCCCCCCCCAATTTCCGCCACATCCCGCTGCCAATCCCCACCTATCCATAAACCGGGTCGGTTGGTTTACGACAAATGAATACAGATCAACTCCACCAACTTCCCCAATCGGGTCTCTATTTAGCCACCTCTGAATCCCCGCACTATAGAAGCGATACCCGTAATAATAGAGCGTCGACCCTGCATGCCATTCTTTACTTGAGAATTGGTAAGGATTTCCGTCTGCCAACGGACCTGATTTCGACAAGACATTG
>CAILNN010000004.1 GCA_903835555.1 uncultured Verrucomicrobiota bacterium | reverse complement strand
GCCATCATCCACTTGAGTGAAGGAGAGGAGGGGAACCTGACCGATGCCATGGCCAAGTATCGCCTTTGGGTCTTTGGGGAAGGGATGGTCGAAGGGGTTCAAGGACCGGATGGACCGACTATCCGACCGGGTATTGATCCTGAAAAGGTTCGGGAAGTATTCGCCAAGAAGGGCCAGTTGTCGTGGGGCGATTATGTCCGCTGTCGGGTTCGCTACTTTACTGATGGAGCTGTGATTGGCAGTCGGGCTTGGGTGGATCACGTATTCAAGGAACATCGCGATCGGTTCGGACCCAAGAGGCAGGATGGGGCGAGGAAGCTTCGCTTTCTGGCTGGCGAGGCAGTGTTTTCGATGAGGGATTTACGGACATCCGTCCTAGGAACGCTTGACGGATGACTCTCGCATGGAGCTGAAAAGTCCATCTAAATCCTCCTTTTAAGACTTGCCGACAAGTCAACAGGCCTAGGAAACTGCTGTCGCCAAACGGTAACCGCAATTCCAACCTTCTCGATTGCGTTCTAGTCTCAATCAGATTGGAGTCTTGGCATGCCGAAACCGATACTCATCGCAGCCGCAGTGATTTCTGGCGTTTTGCTTTTGGCATTGGCCGGACTGCAAATTCATCAAAGCAGCCAAGCTCGCGAACAGGCTGAGGCGGCCCTTCGCCAAGCCATTGCCGATGCGGAGGCTTTTCGCGCCACCAATTCCACCCTTGCGGGACAACTCGCCACCCTTCAGGAACAGTCAACCCAACTTGAGGCGAAACTGACGGAAGCGACACAAGCGCGGGACGGCATGCTTCAAAAAATGCGTTCGGAGTTGGAATCCAAAGATATCACCATCACCGAACTTCAGGGCAAATTGACGGTCAATATTTTGGACCGCGTCTTGTTTGATTCCGGGCAAGCCACCTTGAAATCCGAAGGTCAGGCGGTCCTACAAAAGGTCGCACAAGTTCTATCACAATATCCCAAGCGGGCGATACAAGTGGTTGGCCATACGGACAATGTCCCGATTCGTGTCCGGACGGTTGAAGGGTTCACGGACAATTGGTCGCTCTCCGCCGGCCGCGCTCTCGCGGCTGTCCGCTTTTTGATCGACCAAGCCAAAGTCGATCCCCGCCGATTGAGTGCCGTGGGATGCGGAGAGTTCAAACCAGTGGCAGACAATTCGACCGTTGAGGGAAGGTCGCGCAATCGGCGGATTGCGGTGGTGGTCCTTCCGGAGGAATGGACAGGAAACGACACGACTGGGACTTCCAATAGCCGCGGGACCAATTCTCTTCCCGCGAAGGCTGCTCCGGCATCTGTTCCGACCGGTCCGGCCAACGCAGTTCCTGGAAAGACATCTGAACCCGCATCCCCGGTGCGTTCGCCGGACGCCGGGGCCGTGCCATGAAGTGGCTATGCGTTTACTGTGGGTCAAGAAGTGGGAACCCAGATCATCAAGAGGCAGCCCGCGAAATTGGAAAGGGGTTGGTTGCCCGTGGATGGGGGCTGGTCTATGGCGGGGCGAGCATCGGCCTCATGGGGGATGTCGCGGATGCTGTTCTCGCTGCGGGAGGCCCCGTAATCGGTGTTCTCCCGCGGAGTTTACGGGACCGCGAGATTGCGCATCGGGGACTTCCGGACCTTCGGATAACCGATTCCATGCATGAGCGGAAAGCCTTGATGGTTTCTCTTTCGGACGCATTTGTAGCCCTTCCTGGCGGATGGGGGACTCTGGACGAACTCTGTGAGGTGGTCACTTGGCGACAACTGTTTCTGCATCAAAAGCCCTGTGGCCTACTGAACACGTCCGGGTTTTTCGACGGATTTCTGGCCCATCTCGACCGGATGCAGGTAGACGGCTTTTCCCGATTTGACTATCGGGCTGAATTGTCGATCTCCAACCATCCCCTGGATTTACTGGATCGATTGATTCGAACAATGCAGGCCAACTAATCCACAACCTCTTCGGTCGCAACCTCCTGTTCGCGTGTCCCTTTCCATCGTGAAATCTCCGGCAGCAACAGGAATGTGGCGGCGACGATCAATCCGGCACTAAACCACCCGAGCGTGGGAGGAGAGAATCGCTGGACCATTTGGAAGGCGGTCAAAGGGGCCAGGACGCCGCGAATGCCGGTAAAAAAAGTATGGACACTCATGTAGTCGGCCACATGGCCAGGTGGAGCGAATTTGGTCACCCAAAGCCCCCAAGCGACATCCCCACCGGCACTCGACACTCCGAACGTAATTGCCCCCAGGACTAAGCCGATTTGCGAATCACTGGTGAAGAAGGCGAAGATACCGATGGCAAAACCAAGATTAAGCGTCATGCGCAGGACGAAAAAATTGACCCGATCGAATAGCCATCCCCAAACCGGATTCATGACCAACCGGGCCAAATTCGGGATGACTGTGGTCAGAAGGGCAATCTGGATTGCGGATCGCGCCAGACCGTAGCGTGGGTTGCCCAAATACTCGACCCGCATGGGAATCATCATGAGGTTCGCAAATCCCATGAGCATCCACACCAATAGGGTCTGGCGAAAGACACGGTCTTCCCGGACAAAATGGAGGGCATGCAAGGGGTGAGCTCCTGCAGCATCAGGCAGGGGATGAGAAGGAATGCGCCGCACCAACATGGCAGCAACGGCGAAGGCGGTAGCAAATCCTACAAGGACCACTGGGTATGCCGTGGTTTTCCAGTCGAGTAGTCGCCCAGCCGCCCAGCCACAGCTCATGGCTCCAATAATGCGAAGCATGATCGACATGGCGTAAAGCCGACCTCGGCGATCTCCCGGGTAATTTTCTTGGTACACGTGGGTCATAAGCGGGACGATGGCCCAATTTGCCGCCATCCCGAAAATGGCAGCCGGTATGTAAACCCACACCGAATCGATGGCGGCCATCAAGCCGCAACAGGTTGCCCCGCCCAGAAGGACGCGAGATGCCAGAATGGTGGTCGGCAGTTTTCGTTTTGCCGCCCAAGAAACAGCCAAGGGCGACAGCAGCAATCCAACGCTGCTGCCGGAAGCGACCAGTCCTTTTGCCAGCGGTCCAAGCGCCAGATGCTTCACGGCGATGAGAAGCAGGAAAGTCGTTGCCGCCGATTCAAGAATGCCCGAACAGAACATCCGTCCACAATCCAGACGGAAGGTCACCCGGGTACGCTCGGCTGCGGTCATTAGAACGGAATTGGAAGGTAACCGAGTACTGGAACCAAGCAGTTTACTCAGGCGAGTATTTAAAATTCACCGGCACTGTCTGTTAGCATTCAGCCAAGGCCATTTTGAAAGCACGCGGCAAGAAGAGCTGGGGAAATCGCGACCAGAAGTCACTTGCCCCAAGGGCAGTTCTGGGACGATAATTACCGAGTCGCACATTCTATATGAGTCGCATCTTTAACAACATTGTCGAAACCGTCGGGCATACTCCACTTGTCCGACTGAACAAGGTCACTGCGGGACTTCATGCGACGATTTTGTTGAAGTGCGAATTTTTCAACCCACTGGGCTCGGTTAAAGACCGGATTGGTATGGCCATGATCGATGATGCAGAAAAGCGTGGCATCATTGACCATGAAACAACGATCGTGGAACCGACCAGTGGAAACACCGGAATCGCCCTAGCCTTCGTATGCGCCGCCAAAGGATACAAACTGGTTCTGACGATGCCTGAGACCATGTCGGTGGAGCGACGGGTGCTATTGGCGATGCTGGGAGCCAAACTAGTCCTGACTCCTGGCGCAGAGGGCATGCGCGGGGCCATAGCCCGGGCGGAACAAATCGCCCGTGAGACTCCGAACTCCTGGATTCCGCAACAATTTGAGAATCCGGCCAATCCGGCGATTCACATTGCGACGACGTCAGAAGAAATCTGGAACGATACCGATGGAGCGGTTGACATTGTTGTTGCCGCAGTCGGCACCGGCGGCTCGATCACTGGTATCTACGAAGGAATCAAGCCAAAGAAAGCCTCATTCCAGGCCATCGCCGTTGAACCGAAGGATTCGCCGGTCATCAGCCAAACCTTGAAGGGAGAACCGATTAAGCCCGGACCACACAAGATTCAGGGAACCGGGGCGGGATTTGTGCCCAAAAATCTTCATTTGGCGGATTCGCACGGCACGTCACAGATTCACGAAACCGTTTTGGTATCGAACGACGATGCCTTTGCCATGGCGCGACGCCTGGCCAAGGAAGAAGGCCTTTTGGTGGGTATTTCGAGTGGCGCGAATGTTTGGGCGGCGATCGAGGTTGCGAAACGCCCTGAGAATGCAGGCAAGACCATCGTGACGATTGCTTGCTCAACCGGGGAGCGGTACTTGTCGACTGCGCTTGCGGCCGAAGCACGGGCGGAAGTCGGAGGTTGAAGCGTATCGAACGCAATCAACCTACCGAGCACCGGGAGGCTGTTGAGAGGTTTGTTTGCCCGACTTCCTCTTGGCCAACGCTGATTCCCTCCTATACTCGATCGCCATGAATGCTGTCGCCACCGTCACGCTTTCCCGAGATTGCGAGGCCGTACAGATACCCGCCGGCCATACAGTCACCCTGCCAAGCGGGACCGAGGTCGATATCACCCAAACTTTGGGCGGTACCTACACGGTCCATGCGGTCGGTGGCCTCTACCGGATATCGGGCAGGGACGCGGACGCCCTGGGGCGAACTCTGGAGTCGGCAGGTACGGCTGCTCGGGTGTTTCCCGACGAAGTTGGTTCCGTAACCGAGCAAATGGTTTGGGACACCCTCCGGACCTGTTATGACCCGGAAATCCCGGTGAATATCGTCGACTTGGGCTTGGTTTATGATCTCGGGCTCGATGACCTGCCGACTAAAGGCAAAAAGGTTTTTGTCAAAATGACCCTTACCGCACCGGGATGTGGGATGGGTGCCACGATTGCTGGGGACGCCCAGCAAAAGATTTTAGGTCTCCCCGGAGTGGAAGACGCCAGCGTCGAAATTGTTTGGGACCCGCCTTGGCATCAGAGCATGATTACATCCGAGGGAAAGCGTCTCCTGGGCATCGAGTAATTATTTTGATCCTTCGGCACCTTTTGCCTAATTCCAATCGTAGGCACCCGCCGCGTGACTGGAAATATTGACGCGTCCAAGTTTCGTTCTGAGATTGACCCGCACCCTTTTTATGTCGGATTCGAAATCCACCGAGCTGATGGAAAAAATCGTCAGCCTCTGCAAACGCCGCGGTTTTATCTATCCCTCATCCGAAATCTACGGCGGCATCAATGGTTTTTGGGATTACGGTCCGCTGGGTGCCGAGCTTAAGCGAAACGTCAAAGACCTCTGGTGGCGATCGATGGTTCATTATCGCGATGATGTGGTCGGTTTGGAGGCCACGATCATCATGCACCCGATGATCTGGAAAGCATCGGGGCATCTGGACACGTTCAGCGACCCGATGAGCACCTGCCGTCAATGCAAAAAATTGGTCCGTTCTGATCAGGCCCTCGAGATGGTGGAAGACGCGGAATGGTTTCAGCGGCTACAACAATTCTATACAGCGACAGCTCAGAGCCTACCCATTGCAGTAACGGTTGAGGCATTGGAGAAACTCGAACAAAGTGTTCGGAAAAAGGCCCCCAATCTCGCCTTGGTCCGCGCGCGGGAGGCTGTGTCGGCACGACTTGTAGAATCGGCGTCCAGTGATGGTGCCGAATGGAGCAATGAGACGCAGTTTCTTCGTTCCGTCAGCACGGAAAATCCGGGGAATGGTTACGCCCATTTCCCCTGCCCTCATTGTGGTGGCGAATTGACCGAACCGCGTCCGTTCAATTTGATGTTTAAGAGCCACTATGGGCCGGTGGAGAGCGAAGACAACGTTTGCTATCTGCGGCCTGAAACGGCCCAAGCCATTTTCGTTCAGTTCAAGAACGTTTTCGAGACGTCCCGCCAAAAAATGCCGTTTGGGATTGCCCAGGTGGGCAAAGCGTTTCGCAATGAGGTCACTCCGCGCAACTTCACCTTCCGTTCCCGCGAATTTGAGCAAATGGAGCTCGAATTCTTCATCAAACCCGATGAAGCCGTGGCGGCGCTAGCGGGGAAACTCGCCACTGCCGCCGATGGCGCCTGGCAAGGCGTACCTCAGGCCGACTGGGGCTGGGAAGTGTGGCACAAGTATTGGGTCGAACAACGCGTCCGTTTTTATGAGAATATCGGCTTGGCCCGGGAAGATTTTGTTGAGTATTGGCAAAAGCCCGATGAGTTGGCTCACTACGCCCGCGCGACGGTCGACATTCTCTTCCGGTTCCCCTTTGGGGTACAGGAATTGGAGGGAATCGCCGCACGGGGAGATTTTGACCTGACCCAGCATCAGAAATTTTCAGGCAAATCAACGGAGGTTTTTGACGAGGAATTGCGGGCAGCCTGGACCAAACTCGACGATGCCACTCGGCAATCGATCAAAGCACGGTATGAAAGCACCGTCCGGGAGTCCTTGGTGAAGAGAGGTTTTCTGGAATCCGACGCCGCCATCCAAGCTACAGAGTTTTCGACCGCGTACATCGAAAAGCTGGCCAAAGGATACTATGTACCTCACGTGATTGAACCTTCTGCGGGAGTCGACCGTCTTATCCTTGCATTGCTGTGCAAAGCCTACCATGAGGTCGTATCCACTGACGAAAAAGGAAAGTCTGAAACGAGGGTTGTTCTCAAGTTTCACCCGCGAGTCGCCCCAATTAAAGTAGGGGTATTCCCGCTCTTGAAGAATAAGCCTGAACTGGTAGCCAAAGCCCATGCCGTACGTGATCTACTTCGTCCGCATATGACAGTCTTTTATGATGAATCTGGGGCGATTGGTCGACGCTACGCTCGACAAGACGAAGCTGGGACGCCGTTCGGGGTGACCATCGATTTTGAGACCCTCGGGGAAAAGCCGGAGCTTTTGGACACGGTCACCTTGCGCCACCGTGATGACGGGCGGCAGGAACGGGTGGCCATCGCCGATTTGCTACCACGGCTATTGCCGCTCATTCGTTAAGCATGTCTGACCTACCGCCGAGAACCGCCGGCCTTTACGGCATTATCATTTACAAGCTGATCAAGGCGATGCTTCTTCTTGCCTTCGGCTTGGGCGTTTTTTCGCTGACGGATAACAATCTTCCCGATGACTTTCGGGAGTTGGCGCTCCATTTTCATCTCAATCCGGAGAGCATCTTCTTCCACCACATGGAAGTGAGATTATCGACGATAACGCCCGATACACTGATCAAGCTCGGTTCGGGCTCAGTATTGTACAGCCTTCCCTCCTTTATCGAGACCGTGGGACTCTATCGACGTTGGTCGTGGGCCGGCTGGCTGGCCATTGTGGAGAGCGCCTTTTTCATACCCTATGAAGTCTACAAATTAGCGCTTCATTTCAGCTTTACGCTGATGGCACTTTTGGTCATCAACGTGGTGATCGTGGCCTACCTCTATCGGAATCGCCATCGGCTTTTCACCCACCATGTGCACGTGGTTGGCGAGCCACCCGAGTTGTTGGCTTAAAGTGGGTATTATCTGAGAACACTGATTCCCACTGCAATCCGAATCGGGCCAGATATTTACGGAGACGATCCGCATCGTTGGTCGTTTTCCGTTGCTCGCGAGAGACTCCAAATAATTGCCGACCAGCTTCCGATAGCGTGGGGGATTGGCGGCATATCCCGATAACAAATGACAACTGCGCTTGGTCGAAGAGGTCCAACCGATTGAACTCATCGACTCCGAGGACGGAGCTCGCCACGGATCCCTGGGCACCCTTTTCATCGACGAGTAGGTCCCAATTGGTCTCTAAACGGTTAATTTCAGCCGTCACCACTTGTTCGTTTATTCGCCCATCTGAGGACATCGTCGCCATCCGGCTCACCGCAGCGCCGAGGTCGCGGAAATTGCCGCTCCAGCGCGCCACTGGCGAACGGGCAAATTGGAGAAACAAGCCCCGAGCCTCCCGATTCATCGTTACCTGCCGCAGGATGCGTTTGGAGACTTGATCCAGCTCAAAGTCCAAGTTGGGCTCTATATCCTCAGGTCGCTGTGATAATCCCGGGAGGCGAAAGGTCCACAGGTTCATTCGAGCCAAAAGGTCCTCACGAAACCGGCCGTGTCCCACAGCCGCAGTCAGGTCCCGATTGGTTCCGGCGATCAATTGAAACTCGCTAGTTACCTCCTGATCGCTGCCCAGAGGTAGAAACCGCTTCTCTTCCAGGGCTCGTAGAAGCATCGCTTGCTCGTCCAAACCGAGTTCACCGACCTCGTCCAAGAAGAGGAGACCACCACTGGCGCTGCGAAGAAGTCCGGCACGGTCCTTGAGTGCCCCCGTAAAGGCACCTTTCACATGACCGAACAGGGTCGACATGGCGGCATCTCCCCGCAAGGTTGCGCAGTTCACTTCAACGAATGAACCTACGACCTGACGTCGAAGCTGCTTTAGTTGGAAAATTCGGCGGGCTAACTGAGTCTTACCGGCACCCGTGGGACCCATCAAGAGGATTGGCTCGCAGGAATGGATGACCACATGCTCGATTTGATCGATCAGCCGATTAAACGATTCGTTGCGGGTTTCAATCCCGGCCTTTAGGAAAAGGGCTCCTTCCGTGGCCCGGCGACGCCTGCGCGCGGCCAAGCGATCGTATTTGGACAAATCCAAATCAATGATGCTATAGCGACCTTCTGCTGACCGATTTTTCGGGTCTGCCGGGGAGGATTGCAAAAGACGTCCCGGGAACTGCCGCGATTCCGTCATCAGGAACAGACAGATTTGTTGGACGTGGGTTCCGGTAGTGATGTGAATCAGGTAATCTTCCGCTTCCGGCTTGAAGGCAAGGGCATCGGCAAAATCTTGAAGGGAAGAATAGACCTCTTCGAAGTCCCAGGGATTATCCAGGGACTGTTCGGTCAACCGCACGCTGGATGTCGGAGATTTTCGCTCAATATCGGCGGCAACACAACGGGCAATATCCACATGTGCTGGTTGATGGATCAGTTCAAATCGCGCGATCGGGAGGTCACCATGGCCTGCCAACGAGACCGTCGGCCGCCATTTCGTCCAGCGTTCGGCGTGAAATCCCGAGTCGAGGACGCTGCCGACGTAACCGATGACCACGGTTGGTTTGACCTTTATCGCCATAAAGCTAGACATCTAGCATAATCGCTAGTGGTTGTTCAAGGGTTGGCTTTCGCTGGTTCTCGTTCGAATTATTTATAACCACATGATAATCAGGGATATAGGGTTGAAAACTGAGTCGTCAAGTAGCCTGACCAAAACTTGGCACGGCTCGTGATATTAGAACCGGTACGCTGAACGATGTTCCAGCAGCCGGGCGGGAGTCCTCGTCTTGGTTCTGCGACCTGAATTCCGGGCAGCGTTTTATATAAATCGTCGACACCGGTTGGATGGAGCAAAGGCTCAGCCGAGATATGACCAGCAGAGACGCGTAAGCGTTTCTCCGTCACTATCGGGATTCTGACCGGTGTCGATACGAAGGAAGTTTATGAACGATATTCAAATGGGCGAATTGTTAGCGGGATTCAAGCCTCGAGCCGCTTCGAAATTCGGATTCCGGCATCGGTTCGTGGTTCGAGATTACGAGATCGGTTTGCTCTATCGGTGCGGGCACCTCGAGGAGAGGTTGACCGCCGGGCGGCATGTCCGATGGGGTTTGGCTGGACTGCGGAGCTCAAGAAATCATTCTCAGAGGTAGTCCGCGCCAGACAAGAAGGGCAAGCAGCCCTCGAACGTGCCCGAGGTGAAACCGCAGCTTTACGGAACCTCGCAAATGCAGCGCGGATGTTGGAAAATAATCCTGCATTACAAAACCTGCGGTGGCTGCAGGCGGTCAGCGAATTGGGGACAAAAGGCGGTTCGGTTGTGGTTCACTTGTCGGAAGGTTCGACGCTTGCATCCACTCGATTGTCTAGCGATGTAAAAGCAAACTAGGGTCGTGATTTCAAAAGCACGGGACGAGTGCCATCGACACCTCAGCGCAATCCCGTTGGGGTTGAATAAATTGGGACCTTCACCCGGGGTAGGCCCGCAGACGGGCCAACCCCGGGCTTTGATTCACAACCCCCGTCGGGGTTGGGAGAAGCAGAACGGGCAATTCCATTACAGACTGACGACCATGATTTTCAATAGATTACCATGAACACCAAAGACCTCATCCGACTCGGCGTACCGCCTGGCGAAGCCATGCGCCGTGGGAACGACTTTATCGCGCGATACATTCTTAAGGGGCTGGATAGGACCCAATTGGGGGAAGCGGTGGAAGCCGTGATCAAGGACCCGGGAACCTTTCTCGAAGACGAGTTGCGCGGCGACTTTGCCCGCGCTTTGATTGGCAGCGCACGGACGTATCGAGCAAAGCCCGCGCCCTGGCGGCAATGGGGCGAGGGTTTGGAGCCCGAAGCCGTGCAACAAATGGCCCGGGCCTGCGAATTGCCAGTTGCGGTTGCTGGAGCCCTCATGCCTGACGCCCACGTGGGCTACGGCTTGCCGATCGGCGGCGTTCTGGCAACGGATAATGCCGTCGTTCCTTATGCTGTGGGCGTCGATATCGCCTGCCGGATGAAGCTGACGGTACTCGACCTGCCATTGCGGGAACTGGACCGTCAGCGGGAAAAACTGATCGAAGCGATCGAGGCAGAAACCCGCTTTGGAGTGGGGGCTTCATTCAAACCCCGACGCGAGCATGCGGTATTAGACGGCGATTGGTCGGTCAGTCCGGTCACCCAAAACCAAAAAGACCGGGCTTGGGCTCAATTGGGGACCAGCGGGAGCGGCAACCACTTTGTCGAGTTCGGTATATTTACCGCAGAGCAATCAGTAGAAGGGTTGGCGGCGGGCGAGTACGTGGCATTGCTATCCCACAGCGGGAGCCGTGGAACCGGCGCGGCTGTCTGCGAACATTATAGCAAACTGGCCATCGCCCGGCATCCGGACCTTCCGCGAGAGTTGAAGCATCTGGCCTGGCTACCGATGGACTCCCAGGAAGGACAGGAATATTGGGCGGCGATGGAATTGATGGGGCGTTATGCGGCGGCCAATCATGCCTTGATTCACCAGCACCTGGCGCGTCGACTCCGCCTGGAGGTATTGCTCGATGTGGAAAACCACCACAATTTTGCATGGAAAGAACGTCATCAGATCGAGGGTATCGAGCGAGACGTGATCGTCCACCGAAAGGGGGCGACTCCAGCCGGGTCCGGGGTGCTTGGAATCATTCCCGGCTCCATGGCGACACCGGGATTCCTGGTTCGTGGGAAAGGGAGTGAGGTGTCCTTGAAATCAGCCTCCCATGGTGCCGGGCGAGTGATGAGCCGCACTAAAGCCAAGGAAACATTCGAATGGGATAAAGTGAACCGGCAATTGAAGGACCGTGGCGTGAAGTTGATCTCGGCTGGCCTTGATGAAGTGCCAGGAGTGTATAAAGACATCCATCAGGTGATGGCCGCCCAGACGGATTTGGTGGAGGTGCTGGGCCGGTTTGATCCGAAACTGGTGAAGATGGCTCCGCACGGAGAACGTTCGGAGGATTGACGCGCTCAAGCGGCGACGGCGTTGTAGGCGGCAACGACTTCGATTTCGACATTGGCACCCCGAGGGAGGGCAGAAATCTGGATGGTGGATCGTGCAGGGAAAGGGGCGACAAAGTATTGGCTATACAGCTCGTTCATCGATTGGAAGTCGGCCAAACTGGTCAAAAAAACGGTACTCTTGACGACATGCCGGAAATCCAAGCTTTCGCTTTTCAATATCCGCTGGATATTCTCGAGAACGATGCGGGTTTGATCCTGGATATTGGTCGGGAGTGGCGCGGTTGGATTGGCAGGATCGATTGGGATTTGACCGGAGCAGAAAAGGAAGTCCCCGATGCGAATGGCATGGGAATAGGGGCCGATTGCGGGAGCAGCCCCGGCGGGCGAGATAGGCGTTTTGTTCATGAATTAACGGTTCTCCTCGTACCAGGACATTTGGATGTTTTCGAG
>CAILNN010000003.1 GCA_903835555.1 uncultured Verrucomicrobiota bacterium | reverse complement strand
GGCAATCAACACCGTACCGCCGACTGCGGGGCGCAACCATGGGTTCTGGACAAATCGTCCCAGCAAACGCTGGACTTCATGGGTCGTGAAGCTAAACAGCCACGCCACACAGCCGAAGCAGCCCCCCGCCAAGGCTGCCTTCCCCAGAAGCAGTAAATCGAGATGTCCCACGCCGAATAGATCAGAGACTTGAACCGGACTGATGAAATAGTGGGTGTGGTGAATACCCCAAGCAGAACAGGTGAGATCTCCCACAATTCCAGCCAAGAGGCAGGGAATCAGGGCTTCGGAAAGCAATCGACCCCGAGTCAATACCTCCACCGCGAATACGGCCCCAGCCAGCGGGGTGCCAAAGACGGAGCCAAATCCCGCCGCAACGCCGCACATCAGGACGGTTTGGCGGTGACGGGAGGGAATCCCAACCCACTCATTCCATCCCCCGGCTAGAGACCCCCCCATTTGCACGGCGGTCCCTTCGCGACCCGCCGATCCGCCAAAGAGGTGGGTCAATAACGTCGTCAGCAACACCATGGGGGCCATTCTGACCGGAACTCCGCCGCCCGGTTCATGGATTTCATCCAAGATCAAGTTGGTCCCTCGCTCAGCGCGATCCCCCCAACGACGGTAAATCCAAAGTATCCCGGTACCGCCCAGCGGAAGAAAAAAAAGGACCCATGGATGGGCAAATCGAAGGCGTGTGACGCCATCCAATAGAACGAGGAAAAGGGCGCTTGCAGAGCCGGCTAGGATAGAAACCGGCACGATCGCCAGAAGCCAAAAGCCGACTGGAGGCCAAGGGCTCCGGCTTAAAAGGCGATATAGGCGGTTTTTCACAATCAAAACGCTACCGCAATTTGACACGACCGGCTCACGACAGCGCTACCGCCAGCGTCCAAAGTTGTAAGACTTCGCGCAAGGCTTCCTCCATCGATCCATCGATAATCGCGGCGAGAAAGTAGAAGCGGCGTCTCGCCGCTTGTCCCCAATAGACTTCATTCGTCAGACCATCGATAATTATAGAGAGGGACTTGCCACCGGCCCCACAACTTGCGTTCCTTGGCCATGGATCAGTCACCGCCGCTACGGATCGCCGTTTTGGGTTCTGGACGCGGAAGCAACTTTGTCGCGCTCGCCGAGGCGGTTCGAAGTCGCGCCCTACCCATAGACATTCGATTGGTGATTAGTGATGTCGAGTCGGCACCCATACTCATCCATGCCCGCTATCGGGATATTCAGGCGCATTTCATTCCGCCGGGCGGATTTCGTACCAAACTGGATGAAGCCGCCGAAGCCGCCTATCTGGCTGCCTTGGATGAAGCCGGTGTCGAGTTTATCGTGCTAGCTGGTTTTATGCGCATCCTCAAAGGCCCTCTGCTGCATCGATTTGCTGGGCGGGTGGTGAATATCCATCCCTCCCTCTTACCAGCATTCCCGGGCCTGAATGCGTGGCAGCAGGCGCTGGATTATGGGGTCAAGGTCACCGGTTGCACGGTCCATCTGGTGGATGAAGGGGTCGATACCGGGCCGATTCTTGCTCAGCGGGCCATTCCAGTGCTGGATGGCGACACCGCAATCTCGCTTCACGAGCGAATTCAGATGGCGGAGCGCGACCTTTATCCGGAGGTGGTCGGAGCGCTGGCTCGCAAGGAAATCCAGGTACGGGGGCGCTTGACCCGCGGTTTTTCAGGCGGAAGGTAGAAAAACGGTCCTTTTTCGTGGCTCGTTCCAACCAGACAATTTATGAGTTCCATTCAAACCCTGACGCTGGGTCATTCCCCCGACCCCGACGATGCCTTTATGTTTTATGGGCTTGCCCGGGGTCACATCGCCACGCCGGGTTACCATTTCGAGCATATTTTACAAGACATTCAAACCCTCAACGAACGGGCCACCCGGGGGGAGCTCGATATCAGCGCCATCAGCATTCATGCCTATGCCCATGTGAGTGAGACCTATGCACTGCTGCCCAGCGGGGCGAGCATGGGCGATGGCTATGGACCCATGCTGGTCGCTCGCGAAGCCTACTCCCGCGAAGAAGTGGCGGCACGCCGGATCGCGGTCCCCGGCACAATGACCAGCGCCTTTCTGGCCCTGCAACTCTGGCTAAATCGGCCGGCCAGTGAACTCAACTATGTTGTTGTTCCGTTCGACCAAATCTTTGCTGCCGTTCAGGCTGGAAAAGCCGATATCGGCTTAATCATCCATGAAGGTCAACTGACCTACGCCACCGAGGGTTTCGTGGTCTGCGCCGATCTGGGAGTTTGGTGGGGCAGCGAGAATGACGGACTACCCTTGCCACTGGGCGGCAATGTCATCCATAAGCGGCATTCGCTCGCGGTTCGACAGGAGATTGCCCGCATCCTGGAGTCCAGCATCCGTTTCAGTTTGGAACACCGCGCTGACGCAGTGGCGCACTCGATGCAATGGGCTCGTGATTTGGGCGTGGACCTGACCGACCGCTTTGTCGGTATGTATGTCAATCACTGGACCCTCGACTATGGTGAACGTGGACGGGAAAGTATCCGCCGATTCCTCGCACGCGGTCAGGCGATGGGTGTCGTGCCCCACGCACCGCCTCTCGAATTCGTCGAGTAACCTTGACTCATTTAGGAGATATGACACCCCCGCTCAGACTTGGAATTATCGGCACCGGCTACATTGCCGACGTCATCGCGACGGCTCTTCGGGAAACCGATCATATCCGTTTAGTCGGCGTAGCCAGTCGACGACAGGAGGCGGCATCTACCTTCGCTGCACGCCACGGCGATGTCGCGGTTTATTCGACTTGGGAGAAGCTGCTGGAATCCAATTCCGTGGACGCCGTGTACGTGGCGACCCCCACCAACGTCCGCGAAGAGATTTGTCTCGCTGCAGCGAAGCATGGGAAACACGTGCTGGGTGAGAAACCGTTCCTTAATCTGGAATCGCTCCGGAAGATTACTGGAGCCTGTCGGGCAAACGGCGTCGCCTTCATGGACGCCACCCATTTCACCCATCATCCGCGAACTCATCAGCTCCGGGCGGAACTTCCTGAACGTACCGGTCGGTTGGAGGCCATCCGAACCTCGTTCTTTTTTCCGTCCGCCGATCGCTCCAATATCCGGCTCCAACCGGACAGGGAGCCGACCGGTGCCATCGGCGACATGGCTTGGTATTGCATGCGAGCGATCGTCGAATACGCTCCAGCCCATCCTGCCGTCGCCTGGAGCCATGGCGTGGCCAGAAAAGACAGTGTCACGGGTGCCTTTATCCGGGGCGCAGGTACACTTCAGTTTTCCGACGGGCTGACAAGCACTTGGGATGCCGGGTACACAGTGGGTGCTTGCCTGATGGACTTGGAGCTGTTGGGAGAAAAAGGCGTGATCACGATGGACGATTTCGTCCTGGATTGGACCGGCGGTTTCCTGATTCCCGACACCACCCGCCCGGTTGGCTTTACCCAGCGAAACGGTCTAGCCACGCCCTCTGGATTTCAGAGAATCGAGACACCGAGTCCGACGCGTCAGGCAGTGCGGATGATGGAACAATTCGCCCGGTTGGCGCGGGAACCCAAGAGCGAGGCTGTGGAGGCGAGTATCGAGCGCAGTGAACGCACACAGGCCTTGGTCGATACCGTGGCTGCCAATCTTTTCTGTTGAATCCAGCGTTGCTATGGATATTGCCGTGCAAGCCCTCATCGACCGGTATCAGCTTAAGCCATTGCCGGTGGAGGGCACCCTTTTCGCCCAGACCTATCGCTCCGCTGACGATCTAGCCCCGGAGCGTCCGGTATCCACAGCGATGATCGGGCTTTACTGTGAGGAACCCCGAAGCCATTCCTTGTTTCATCGGCTGACCTTGGACGAGATTTGGCATTTTTACGGTGGCGACCCGCTGCGTCTCGTTCTCCTGAAACCCGACGGTTCAGCCGAAAATGTCATTCTCGGACCAGACCATTCAAAGGGGCATTACGTCCAGTTCTGCGTATCCGCCGGGGTCTGGCAGGCCGGTGAGATGCTTCCGGGCGGACGCTATTCCCTCTACGGTTGCACGCTGGCACCGGGTTGGTTTCCCGAATGTTTCGAGGGGGGAACCCGGTCCCAATTGCTGGCCAGTCATCCCGATCGCGCGGCGGATATTGAGCGGTTAGCCTGTCCTGAGGGCGATAGCTCCATGCCGCATTAGTGTCGGTCTCGGCAGGTCAATGCGCGGGAGCCGTCGCTCCCGAAACCTCCGGCTTGCGAGCAGGGGGATGGAAGAACAACGCCAATGCGATTGCGGCCACCAGCGCGGCTCCGCAGGGCATGAGAAAGAGCGACTTGAAATCGACCTTCTTGTCGGCACCGGTGAAGACCTCTTGGATCAGATACGGACAGATAAAATTAGCGACGAGGGCACCGGCACCCAGAATCATCACGTTGAACAGCCCTTGAGCACTCGACCGGACATCCTTCGGGAAGAACTCATCCACAAAGATGTAGACCGTCGCAAAGAAGAAGGCGTAGCAGACGCCGTGAATGATGTTGACGGCGATGATCAGCGACTGGATTTGCGGCACGAAAGCAAAGACGGCGAAGCGAACAGCATGGCCCAAAACGCCGATCACCATGGTGGTCCTCCACCCCAATCGCTTGAGTGTCGCTCCCAAAATGAACATGGTCAGAATTTCTGCCACCTGGCCGATGCTCATGACCGGCGTAATCCAGTTGCCCGGGATTCCAACCACGTCGCTGCCGAGAAATGTACCCGTCCAGTTGAAGTAACAGTTGTGAACGAATGAATCAATGAAGGTTACCAGCCAGAGCACCAGGACAAATGGGTGCTTGAGCAGGCCCAGTGCGGTCAGCCAGGCGGTCTTTTTGTCAGCGCCGGGCGTCGGCTTCTTGGGCGGAGTATGAGGCAACAGCAAGCTGAAGGCGGCGAGGAGCAGGGATGCAATGCCCGCAACGATGAAGGTCCATTTGGTGGCTTCCTTGAGTGGCTGGCCGCTCAAGCCACTGGCAAAGACCGTTCCGAGCCAGTTGACCAAGCCGTCGGGTTTGGCCGCATTGACTTTATCCCAATCGACCAAAATGAAAGTGAAGGGCCAGGCTGCCAAAATCCACCCGATGGTGCCGCCCATACGAACCAGCCCGAATTCCTTTTGCGGGTCCTTCATGTTGGCGAATGCAATCGAATTGGTGATCGAGATGGTCGGGACGTAGAGCAGGCAGTGTACCGACATCAGGATGAAAAACGGCCAAAAAGATTTGGTGAAGCCCAACGATAGAATGGCGGCACCCCCGATAAGGTGGCTGAAGGCCAGAAATTTCTCGGCGGAGAAGTGGGTGTCAGCAAACTGATTGCTAAAGAACATGCCGACAATAGCCGACACGGCGAAGGCGTTGAGGACCAAGGACTGTTCCAGAGGCGAAAAGCCTAGGCTGGGCAAATAGCCAAAGATCAGTGGGAGCCAGGCGCCCCAGATGAAGAATTCGAGCACCATCATCAAGAAGAGCTTCGCGCGGGGAGAGGAACTCATGTGGAGATTTGGTTAAAGACATAGATTGTTCTCCGATTTGTTGGGAAGGACAAGGATTGAGTTCATTCGGTCGTGTTTCCGAACCGAACCGGGCAACTCCCGTTTGACAACCCAAGTGTTTGGGTGTTATCAAACAGCTAGATACTACTGAACCATGACGACCCAGCTCCACCTGCAAATCGACGAGCGCTCAGGAGTGCCCGTTTATCGGCAGATCATGGACCAAATCAAGTATTACGTGGCCGGGGGTACATTGCGTCCAGGGGACCAAATCCCTTCCATTCGAGAACTGGCCAACGCGATGGCGGTAAATCCGACCACCGTGGTCAAGGCTTACTCGGAGCTGGAAGGGGAAGGAATCATCGAAAAGCGCCATGGGAAGGGGGCTTTTATTGCCGCCCAAGCTCCGGCCCTGAGTCAGATCGACCAGGAGATTGCCCTTCGTCGCTCGGCCAAACAGTTGGCGGTGGAAGCGACCCAACTCCAAGTCCCTTCGCCCAAGGTCATTACGGTTGTTCGCGAGGAATTGGGTGCGCTTTCTGCCGAGCGAATAGAGGACGCTCCCGTCAAATTTTCGGTTTTAGGGGCCGAAGAATCGTCCTGAATATTTGCCATCCTTTTCCTCTTTTCCATGGACGCCGTCATCCAATGCCGTCAGTTGGGAAAAACCTTTCGACCACACACGGTGGCGGTGAACGGCTTGGATATGAATATTGCGGCGGGCGAGGTTTACGGTCTAATCGGGCGAAATGGAGCCGGCAAGACCACGGCGTTGAAGATGATGATGGGGCTGATTCGTCCCGACCATGGGGACACCAAAATCCTGGGTCGCAATCTGTGGCGGGCCAATCGGGCAGATCGCCAGCGGGTGGTGTATGTTTCTCAAGGACAACATGCCCCGGGCTGGATGACCCTGCGGGAGTTGGGTCGTTATGCAGGACACTTTTACCAGAGATGGGATGAAGACCTGCTGCGAGAGCATGCTCGCCGGTGGGAATTGCCGATGGACCTTTCGGTCAACAAATTTTCGGGTGGTAACCAACGGCTGGCATCGCTTTCAGTGGCCCTGGCGACTCGGCCCGAAGTGCTCTTGCTGGATGAACCGGCAGCCGGACTCGATCCGATCGCCCGGCGCGAGCTAAATAACTGCCTGATTGACGCACTCTTGAGGGTGGAAGGATGCACCATTTTGCTCTCGACCCATCTACTGGGCGACTTAGAGCGTCTTGCTACACGGGCGGGGATCATGGACCGGGGGCGTATTATCGCCGAGGGCAGCGTGGAAGAATGGCAACGAACCATGCGCCGGGTGCAGGTAGTTTTCCCTGGGGCCGAAGTGCCGCGTGATTTTGCCATCCCGGGCGCGATTCGGACAACTCGGCTGGGCCCAGTTGTCACAGCACTGGCCCGGATCATTCACGACAGCCAACTGCTGGAGGTCCGGGCGATGCCCGGCGTCCGAGTCAATGTCTTCCCGCTGACGCTGGAGGAGTTGTTCGTCGATTGGTTTCGGGATACCTCCGATGATGAAGTCGGAAGCCCCAAAGTAACTTTAGGCCAGCCCGGTTTGTCCGTGGCTTGGAAGCAAAACTAGTCGTGTGGATTCGTTTCCAACTCACAGTCGCACCCGCTGAGCGGGAGCGCGATGTGCAGAAAACTGGGCTGGCCTACCCCCTAACTAAAGTCAAGCGAAGCAGGATTGGCAATTCAACAGTGGCGGGAACTGCTTCCAAGGTGGGCGCAATTCGGAACGCCCGGCAGATATCGAGACATGGGGCAGGCCAGTCTCCCACCCGGGGCGCTCTGGAGCAAGCGACGGATAATTTGCGAGGTAAGCGTGGTTCGAACCGCCTCCGGCTCGACGGAGTCTCGCCCTACCGATGTTGCTTTGCTTCAATCGGTTATGTGAGAACCAGCCGGGTCGTTGAAAAAGCTACTAATGGGAAGGCGACAAGCCTGCGGTATGAGGCAGTCTCCGACCGCCATGGGCACCGATCGCAGGCTGGATTCACCAGGACGGAGTTGATGACCGTCCTGGGCTTGGTGGGAATACTTGTGACCCTGGGAATATCGGCGGCATCCAGCGTGAGGACTTCCGCCCGGCAGATTACGTGTGGCGAAAACCTGATGGTGATCGGAATGGCGGTGAACCGATATTCGGAAGAAACCGGGCATCGGCCGCGATCATTCACCCGCCTGATGGATTCACGCGCTGGAACCAACTTGATGGCCCGCCTGATTTGTCCAACTGATCCGGCCCTTAATCGCTCGCAACGCAATCAAACGTTGCGGGAGATGACTTGGGGAAACCTGGCGAATGAAAGCCAAGACCCAGGAGTCCCGTCCGTTGTTGGTGAACCGGAAAGCGGCTCCTGGCAAATTGAAATCAAGGAACGCAAGGAAACTGTCGCTTTTTCCTATCTGCATCCCCTCGGCTGGACACGAACTGCATGGGATCGTCTTCGAGCCCAAGGTCCTCCTTTCGGAGTGGCTGTGTGCCAACTTCACGGTGTCCGGGTGCCATCAGGTCCCAGCGGGCCTGATCGGCGCAATTACATGGAATACGAAGGCCGATTCCTTCGGGCACAGACTGACGGCGCCGTCGTCCGCCGTAAACTTTTTCGCGAGCCAGATTCTCCGGTGAATGCCGTTACTACGGCGGCCCCTCCACCCTTGGATTATCCCTGGGAATTCTATACTGATCGACCGGTTCCCAGCCTAAAATAGAACATCGGCCCGATGAGCGAATCCTGGCATCCGACCTTTCAACTGGTTCCCGAGGCTTCCGAAGTAAGTCAGATACCGGTCGAATCGAACGCGCGCTATTGGCTCGGATTGCTCTGGAGTGAGTGGTTTATCCATTCCCGACTGCTCTTGGTCTTTATCTGGGGATGGCTGGCCGCCGTTTGGATCCTCCCGTTG
>CAILNN010000002.1 GCA_903835555.1 uncultured Verrucomicrobiota bacterium | reverse complement strand
TTAGGCGGGTGGTGGTGTT
Organism: uncultured Verrucomicrobiota bacterium; assembly: GCA_903835555.1. GTDB lineage: Bacteria > Verrucomicrobiota > Verrucomicrobiia > Limisphaerales > UBA9464 > CAILNN01. The sequence goes on along the minus strand of CAILNN010000002.1, from coordinate 12,994 downwards.
GGTGGAAACGACGGAGGGAACGGAGGTGGGTGCGACAGTGGACCCTTGTCCAAGGGCTGCATGGGCAGACAACAACATGACGCCCAGGCAGGAGAAAACCCGCCGATGCCACGTGGATGGACTCGAATAACCCAAAAACATTGTCGGGTTGTGACAAATTTGTATTAGAGATGCACGAACAGAATAACGATTGCCGCGGGCACCAGTCCTCTGGCGCTTGGGCGATGGGCGTGAAATCGACGGTAGCCCAGGTTCCCGGGCGGGCTCGTCAGTTTCAGAGGCCAAAAGCGGTAGAGGACTACCGCAGTCCAAGACGCTTCGCGGATTACCACGGCATAGGGTAGTTTGCCGGGCCTTCGGGTACGCCTGCGCTTCACGGAAAGCGGCGAGACGCCGCTTCTACTTCGCCTATGTCATTCCAAGGTGGAAGCGGCCTTCAGCAGCTAAGCAGGCCACTCAACTGCGATCGTGCGATCGGGCTTCAAACCAGAGACGTGGTTCGATTGGTTTTCACCACCACGGTGCCGGCCAGCTTGTCGTGCCAGGTCTGTTTTTCCGGGTCCCAGGCACACCAGAAATAGCCAATTCCGGCCGCGACGGCCCCGACGCCGGCTGCAACTCCGCGCACCAGGACGCAGGGAATATCGAGGGGACGACCATCCAAGCGGACCACTCGAAGGCCAAAAATGAGTCCCATCGGGGTGGCACCCCGCCACAGGTAGAAGCCAGCGAAATAGCCAAGTTCGAGAAACCCGCACAACCAGTCATGCCGGGTAAGATCTAGAATAGGTCCGAAGATCAATGCCGAGATGATCAGCCAATCGAAAAAGAGGGGAAGAAGCCGGGGAGCCAATCCCACTCTTGGAAGGGCCAACAACTCCGCCGGGGTCAAGGGAAGAAACGAAGGGGGCGGGGTGGGGGGATTCGAGGCAGCCACGCGCGGTATCCCGCCTGAGCCAACGCCCGGGTTTGTGGAAATTGGCGAACCCGAAGGAGGCACGGCCGGTTCTGCATTGGGAGTTGCGGGTCTAGGCGGTGGCGTAGCCGTACTTGTGGGCTCTGTAACCACTTCCTGGGGAGAAGATGACGGGACAGCGGCCAGAGCGAGGGCAAGATTGGGAGTGGGCGACGGTGGACGCTCGGAGCTTGAATTGGCGTCGGCTGCGACGGAGTCACCACCGCTAGAAGCGGGACTCGGTTCTATTTTCGGTCCTTCGGGTGCAGACGGTAGGATAGCTGGTGAGGACAAAGACACTTCTGAGGAGGGAGTAATTGCGAACATGGTCGTCAGGGATGCGATGCTAGTCGCAGTGGAAGGGGAAGCGGGGCTTTTGGGGCTGGGCGACTGTCCACCAGATGGTCCGGCGACAGGTGTCGGAGTCATCGGAAAAGTCGGACTGGTGGGCCGGATTGGACCGCCTGGAGGGCCGCCCGGGGACACGGGAGCGGCAGCAGCGGGAACCGGACGATTTCGTCCGAAGACCGATTGGACAAAGGCACCGAATCCCAACGTAAGGGTCAAAGCCCAGGCGAAAAGTCCGATGACCGGTATCATGTATACGAAGGCAAGAATGATTCCGCCTACGAGAATGGAGACGGGAATCGAAACGGACGTCACAAAGGGCCTAAAAAGAGCCACTCCCATCTGCCGTAAAAGCGCAGCCTTGCCGATCATCGCCCCAAAGACCAAGGGCGCGGTGACGAGGGGAACAATGGGAATAAAGATCACGCTAACGATCATAAAAAAGAGGAAGAACGCAACCGATGGAATCGCCAGGAGCCCAACGAATATGGAAGAGATACCGCGCTCGGAGATTCTTCGGGCGGATTTCTCGACCGAGCCCGGAAAGAGCAGACCAATCAACGTATAAAGGAGAATAAAGATCACGCTCGTGACCAGGGTCCACGGAACGGAAATCGCCGATGGCCGGAGCTTGAGAACGCACTCCTCCCAGGTTTGGGAAATCCACAAGGGCAGATGCGGGCCAAAGTTGCCCAAATGAATGGGCACAACCCGGCCATCGACTTGGGCACCATCGGCACGGGTTACTCCGCCTCCCACGCCGGTCACGTCTCCTTTGATATGGGCAGTGGGCTCCAACTTGATTCCCATGCCAACATTCACGCAGTCGCCAGACACGGTGCCCTTCACCGTCAATGTCCCGCCCACCACGACCACCCGCCCCTCAACCGTGCCGTCGATGGTGGCATCGCCGAAAACGACCACCACGTCGTTCGCTTTTTCTGACGCCAAGACATGAACAGACTGGCCTATCTGGACCAAATCCCGGTCGAAATGGCGATCCTCATCCTTCTTGTCGTCTTCGGGGCTGGAGTCTTTAGGTCCATTCGCTGAATTGGAGTCTCCGGCTGCGCTTGTGGGATTGGAGGGCACTGGAGCGGGTTCGATCGCTGGAACCAGTTCAAGATTCGAACGAACATCTACCGCAGCCGAAGGGTCCTTGGCCATCGCACCCTGAGCCGGGTGCCAGCCAGCCAAAAGAACCAGTAGCAAGGTGAGCACAAACCAGACAACGGACTGGGAAGGCGTGGTTGTTAAGCGTGAGCGGGGTGATTTCGATGTCATAAAGGGGTGGGTGTTAGTTCTCACGGATGGACAGGCGCCAACAGGCCGTACCGAGGCCCAGGCTCATGCACCAGAAAACGCCGATGGTTCCAAGAACAACAGCCATGGTCCCGGTGCCGGAATGAGCCAGTGCTTGGAAAAGGCCATGTGAAAGAGTGGAAAAGGCACCAACGATAGTCACCGCCGGTTCATAGCCGGGCACCACAGCGGAGGCGGATGGGACGACGGGCGCATGGGGAAGGACCCAGTAGCTGACAGCGGTAGAAGTCGCACCAACCACCGCAAGCGAGAGGCACTTGAAGGTGGTCGGCCATTGAAGCCAAGGGCGTCGATGCCACGGCAAAACCTGAAGACGGGCAACCGCAGCGCGGATTCGCGGGGCCAAAGTGGCGGGGGCCGAGTGGGCTGGCAACTGGGTCAGCACCTGGTCGGTCCACTTCGCCCACTGGGCTTCGTTGCGTTCCTGTTTGTTCATACTCAGTCTATTAAACACCCACGGTCTCGCGTAGCGGTTGCAACTTTTTTCGCAAAGCTGCCCGGGCTCGGAAAATATCGGTCTTTACCTTGCCGAGCGAAATCTTGAGTTGCTCGGCAATGGCGACGTAATCGAGGCCTTCGAAATGGAACAGGACCAAGGCGACCCGTTGGTCGCGGGGGAGAGCGGCAATGGCACCCTCCAGGATACTCCGCTGGTCAGCGGTCAGAGTGGCATCCTCCCATTCATCGGGAGCGGCCACATCCGGTTCTGCCCCGTCGTCATCATCGGAACGACGCAAGTCGGTGAACAACGTCCAGCGATTGCGATAACGCTGCAGGTGGTTGAGGCAGAGGTTACGTGTCACCGTTTTCAGCCATCCACCGGCGGATTGGCCGTCTTTCAATTCGGCCCAGTGTTTCCAGGCACGCAAGAACGCCTCCTGAGCCACGTCCTCCGCCTCGGCTTCATGGCCCAAGAGACGAATGGCCGTGGAGTAGACCATGTCCTGATAGTTCAGAACAAAACTGTCAAAGCTCGCCGGGTCGTTCATGTGTGCCCGTCCGGTAGATCGGAACAAGCGTGGCCAAACCACACACGGAATCACACGATTGTTTCAAAGAAGATGAGTCCGGGATTTTGTTTTTCGCCTGTTGCCGGGTTTTCATGCTTCCATGCTCGGGACGTGACGGCGGAATTACAGCAACTGTTGCGGGAAACGTCCCGCTCGTTTTATCTGACGGTGAGGGTCCTTCCGACGCCCGTCCGGTCGTCGATTGGCATTGCTTACCTGCTGGCACGTGCCACGGACACGGTGGCCGATACGGAGTTGGTCCCGGTGGAGCGACGGCTGGCGACTCTCGAATCCCTCCGCGAGCGGATCATGGGCAACAGTCGATCGCCGTTGGACTGCGGAGAATTCATTCGCTCACCATCAGCAACAGTGAGTCCGGGTGAGCGCCGACTCCTGGAACGAATCGAAGCCGCCCTGAAACTCTTTGAAGGATTTCCCAGTGAGGAACAGGCGTTGATCCGCCAGGTCTTGACGACGATTACGGGGGGCCAGGCATTGGATTTGCGACGGTTTGGCGGGGCAATGGGGACCTCTATTCTCGGCTTGGAAACCGCAGTGGAACTGGACGACTATACCTACTGCGTCGCAGGCTGTGTGGGTGAATTCTGGACGCGGTTGACCCGGCTTCGGTGCTTTCCTGAGGCCAAGATGAACGATGCGCTGCTACTGGCCAATGGTCGCCAATTCGGATGTGGCCTTCAATTGGTCAATATTCTCCGCGATTTGCCGAAAGATTTGGCCAATGGCCGGTGCTATCTACCCCGTATTGAATTGGAGGATGTCTATCTGGCACCTGGCGACCTGACGCGCCCCGAGGTATGGCCCCGTTTGAAGCCGGTTTACAACCGCTGGTGGCATCGAGCCATGGGGAATTTGAATGCGGGCTGGCAATACACCAACCAATTGCCCAGGAATCAGTATCGATTGCGCCTGGCGTGCGCTTGGCCGGTCTTGCTGGGTGTTGGAACCTTGGCGAAACTGGCTCAAGCCAACCCACTGGACTCCAGGCAGCGGGTAAAAGTAAGCCGCCAGGAGGTCCGGCAAATCCTATTGGGTTCGATATGGCGATTGCCATTTCGCCGGGCTTGGGATCGGCAGTTCCAGAAGTATGGAGGTATTTGAGTGGCCCCATGCCCGGAACGGATCGCTTGACCCGGGAAAAAGCCGGGCGAATTTGCCGATATGCTGTATGCCTTGCCGGGTATTGGAGGGGATAGCCGGATGTATCTGGCTCCCTGGACATCCCTGCCTGAATTGCATCCGCTGAATTGGATGCCCTACCAAGGGGAGCGGACGATTCCGGAAGTCGCCCAGTCGATGGTGCGGACATACGGTATCCAAGACGGGGACACCCTCATCGGGACTTCACTGGGTGGGATGGTTGCGCTGGAGATCACTCGCCTCCGAAAAATTCGCCAACTCTTTCTGATAGCCAGCGCGTTTGAGCCGGGGGAGATCAGCCGTCACTTGGCCTTTCTTCATCCGCTCGCCCGGATTTTTCCCTGGAGACGATTTCAACGGGGTGCGAGTCGTATTCCGGCCAAGAGTCCGCAAATGTTTGCCGCCAACGATCCGCTATTCGTCCAGACGATGTGCCGGGCGGTGTTTGAGTGGTCAGGACGGAAAGTCGCCGACGTCCAAATTATTCGCCTTCACGGGAAGTGGGACCCAGTGATCTCACGCCCAAGCTACGCCGATTTCTGGGTCCACGGCGGACACCGGATCAACGAGACCCACGCCAGGACGTGTGTCGAATTCGTGCGCCGCCATTTGCTGACCTAGGCCGTGTTGCCCAATGGCCGCAGGTCACTTGGCACCAATCGCGACAATCTTGCTTCGGGTTCGGTAGTACAGGGTACCGTCCACTAAGGCCGGGGTTGCCATGCAGGTTTCCTCCAACCGATTGGTGGTGATGACCGAAAAGGTTCCGGTTGCGGGCACCACGTAGACGTTGCCCAGTTCGCTCGCGAAAAAGAGGTTTTTCCCATCGGAAACAGGCGACGAAGTAAATCCTTCACCCGTGGTCGACAGACGTTCGCTATATCGGATTTTGCCGGTAGTGGCATCAAAACAGGTTAAGAGCCCGATATCCAGGCATCCATAGACAGAATCGCCGACCGCAATGGGAGTCTGCATATAATTACCCTGACGCGCGTGAGCCCAGGGAATAACCTTTGTGTTATCGCCGACTTCATCCGGTGTGATGTCTCCGCGGGCCGAGGGAAGAATGGCTCGCATGGGGCGAAACTTACCGTGGGCACTGGTCAGATAAATGAGGCCATGGGCAAAAATGGGGGTTGGGACCGGGATGTCACCGCCACCATCCAACCGCCAAAGATTGGTTCCGGTCAAAAAATCGTAGCCGCCGGAATAGTGCCAACCATTGACGACAATTTGAACGGTGCCGTCGGCCTCCACGACAGTCGGGGAGCTCCAGGTGGGGACGTCGCGACGGTCGGTGCGCCAGAGTTCCTTGCCATCTGCGACGTCATAGGCGGCCACGAAGGACCCCTTTTGGACGTCGCAAAGGACGATGACCTTGCCATCATGGATGACGGGAGAACTGGCAAACCCCCACTGCGCGGAGGGAACGGCATAGTAACCAGAATCCATGGGCCCCAAGTCTTTTTTCCAGAGCAGCTTGCCCGTCAGGTCGAAGCAAAAGAGACCTTCGCTGCCGAAGATGGCGACGATATGTTTACCGTCCGTAGCGGGTGTGGAATTGCAGGGGCTTGATTTGGTGTGCCGCTTCACCCGAGGCACGCTGGTCAAAGCGTTTGTTTCCCAAATGACCTTCCCGCTGGCCCGATCAAAGGCGAGGAGGTTCCAATGATGAGGGTCCCGTTCATCTTCGACCGGTTTGATTTCCCCGTACAGACCCACCTTGAGTTCCGCAGTCTTGGTCGTTACCGCTGTGGTTACATAAAGGCGGTCGCCCCAAATAATTGGACTGGAATGGGCTAATCCGGGAATCCCGTTTGTCCAGCGAATATTCTGTTTGGTTTCGATGTTCCAAGACACGGGAGCAGGGCGACGGTTGTCCACACCTGAGGCATCGATGCCACGATACTGCGGCCATTGGGGCTCGGGCTCGCCCGCCACCGCTAGAGAAATCGCCAGAATACTGAGGATGGCACCCTGCTTGGTACGGGTCATAGGGTTAAGTCCAATTGTTTCCTGAAAGCCTGTCAAGGAGCCGTTCGAATGATTCAGGCTTGGGGGGTTCCGATGGCTCTGATAAGCAATCGGCGTGTTGATTCCCCTTCCCCGGATTCCAGCGTGGCTGCGTGTCCCCGAGATCGGCTTGGTTGTTGTTGTGGCGACACTTGGGCTGCTGCTGACCGTTTTTGGCGGCACCGTCCAAGTTCCAGTCTTTGACCTTCAACCAGACGGAACACGCGTCCGACGGGTTACAACGGATTCGACAGGAGCAGAGGTTCCAATTTTGGAAGAGAGAAACAACTTCCTCAATACTCAAAACCTCGCCCAACTGGCCAAGGACACGAGCTTTATCGCCATCATGGCCATTGGGATGACCTTTGTCATCGTGGCCGGCCAGATCGACCTCTCGATTGGGTCCACTTACGCCCTTTCCGGGGTTCTCGGGGCACTCGTGCTTCACCATTTCGGACCGGGCGGGCAGGCAAGCAATACGGGAATGGGGATTCCATTGGGGTTGTTGGCTTGTCTCGGGGTGGGACTGGCTGCCGGTCTAGCCAACGGAATGATGGTCACCGCCCTCCGCGTCCATCCGTTCATCATCACCTTGGGGACGATGGCCATTTTTCGCGGAATTGCCTTTGTGGTTACCCAAGGGCAGAGCATCGGTGAATTTCCGCCAGACCTGGCGGGATTCATCAAGTGGCAAACTCCGGGAGGACTCACTCTGGTTCCAATGGGCGTCATGATGCTCGTGGCGGTCTTCGGTGGGTTGTTTCTAACGTACAGCACCGCGGGACGCCGGGTCTACGCGGTCGGGGGCAACGAACTGGCGAGTCGTTACAGCGGTTTGGCAGTCCAGCGAATCAAGTTGGGGGTGTTCGTGCTGTCGGGCCTGAGCGCCGGGGTCTCTGCCATTCTTTCCCTGGGATACTACGGCGCAGCCACCAGTGGGGATGGGCAGGGATACGAATTGAGCGTCATTGCTGCGGTGGTGGTTGGCGGAGCCAGTCTTTCGGGCGGACGCGGATCGGCACTGGGAGCGTTACTGGGGGCGTTGATTATCCAAATGATCAACAGTGGGATCGTGATCCTTCGGATCGACCAAAATTATTCGCAAATCATTATCGGGATGGCGGTCATTGCGGCGGTATTGATTGATCAGTTGAATGGATGGTGGATGCGACGACAGGGGCGGGGAAGGCAAGGCAGGGTAGAGAAATAAAATAGGCACGATCGGCTTCTTGCCTGTTTGCAGAATTTGTCAAAAGACACTGAGCGAGACTCACTAGGCGAATTATCCCTTAACAGTCTCGATTTACTCCATGAATTTCTTAGACGTCGGAATCGAATCGCACATGGAGCCAAGGAACTGCTTGACGGGGATTTCGTGAACGCGGTCGCCGGTGCTGTTTAAGAAAGCTTTCGCGAATGAATTCAAGAGGGGCAGGAATAGACAACCTAAATCCCCTCCCAGGCCGTGTCTTCAAAATGCATTTGCCTATCTGCTGGCCAAAACAGGCGGGGGCTTCGTTGCTCCTCGGTCACGGATGTCCAATACCCGACCGCGTCGCGCCTCGCCCCCGCCTGTTTTGGCTGGCGCATATAGACAAAGCCATTTTGAAAACGCGGCCTAGTGCACGGACAATTTGAACAAGTCTCGGACACGCTCCAGTCGGGGCTGGCGCAGAGCGGCCATGGAGAGCGTTGAATCCACTCGCTTCCAATTTGAATCTCAATCGGTACATAACTGTAACATTAAACTACCACTCGCAACCTCTTTACACCGCCGAAGTGCGACCTAATCTGGAGCTGTCATCCCTCAGTCTACTTATGTCTTCTCCGCATCCCAAGGAACCGACATCGGGTGGTTCCGACAGTCATAACCCGACCCACGGCCATGCTCCGGCCCACACCCCACCACAGACGCATGAGCATTCGCACGGTCACTCGCACCCGCCGGGACCTGGGCCCACGCCAAAGCCGAGTCCCCGCCCGGCACCCCAGCCGATGCCGCAACCCGTTTTTGGACAGCCGATTTTCAATGAAGGAATAGCCTCGGCCGATCCCAGTCATTTCCTAGTTCCCCACCCGTCCGACAACCAGCTTTACAAGCAACTGGGTGATGCCTTGCAGAAGAACACGGTTGGCTTCGGCCCAATGCGGGGAAAGCCGGACGATACCTATACGCTGGCCACGGCATACGGGGCTCGTGGCGACGACACTGTGAAAGCGATTCTGGCCAATGGGAAGATTGTCTTCCACGCCATGGGCGACTCCGGGGCGTCCGATTTCCGCGATTATACCTCGCAACTTCATGTGGCTGACCAGTTGACTGCCGACGCCCTCCAATCACCGTCACCGGATCGTCCAACCTTCCTGTACCATCTAGGCGACATCGTCTATAACTTCGGAGAGACAAAGTATTACTACGATCAGTTTTACGAGCCATTCCGGAACTACCCCCTGCCCATCCTGGCCATTCCGGGCAACCACGATTCGTTCTTAGTTCCCGGAACTGCTCCTGAGGCTGCCCCATTGGAGATTTTCTCGCATAATTTTTGCGCGACCCAGCCGGGAATCACGGTAGAAGCGGGCGATCTGCATCGCACCTCCATGACCCAGCCCGGGGTCTATTTCACTCTGGACGCCCCGTTTGTTCGCATCATTGGCTTGTTCAGCAATGCCTTGGAAGACCCGGGTGTAATCTCCAGCGAGGGCGGCAAATGGCCCAACGTGCCTGACCTTCAATTGGAATATTTGAAAGCCCAACTAACGCGTATTCAGAGCGAAAACTACTCCGGCGCGGTATTGATTACACTTCACCATCCTCCATTCGTCTTTGCCCCACAAAGCGGTGCCCAATCGCCAGGGTCGCACGGCAGCAGCCCCTCCGTGCTGAGACAAATTGACACCATTTGCAGCGAGGTTGGGGTCTACCCGCATGCAATTCTGTCTGGTCACGCCCACAATTACCAACGGTTTACCCGGACGCTGAGCTTTGGTGGCAAGAATCGGGAAGTCCCTTTTGTCGTTTGCGGCAGCGGCGGTCATCACATCAATTCCGTCGGAGGTTCCAACTCGGGCCAACCGTCCGCTGAACCGGTTTTTGGAACCGACGTGTCCTATCTCGAGGTGAATCCGGCGGTCCAAGTCACCAAGCTGGTTCTGGCCAAGTATCAAGACACTGAATTCGGGTACCTCCGGGTGGCGGTTGATGGTCAGAGGCTCCGCATCGCCTTCCATTTGCTGGACGGAACCGGGCTAAACCAATCGGAATACGACGTCGTCACTGTGGATTTGGCGACATCAACCGTTGTTGCGAACTAGTGTCGTGTTTCCAAGACGATTAAACGGTAAGTTCTCTTCCGAGCTTGCCTCGCAGGGTGGGGCTGGGGACAGAATGCCCAACATTCTTTCCCAGCCATGCCACGATTTGTTTCTTTCTCTCGCCTGCGCCCGATGGCGTTGTTGTCTGCCATCGGCTCGATTTGCTTGGCTTGTCTCCAGGCGGCCGATGTCGATACGACGCCCCCCGATCCAACTCAGGCCCCATTTTGGTCTGGAACCATCCTCCGCAGTCGGGATCGGCTAGCCGCTGCAAAAGGCCTGGCTATTCCATTGGGAAAAAGCCGAACCCACTATGTCGCCTATGACTTGGATACCCTTCGTTTGTCGATAGCCTGGGACGGACCGTTCCTGAATTTTGGCAATACCCTGACCAAGATCGAATGGCCGCCACCGCCATCGGTGAAGGGCAGCGTTGCTTTCGAGACCTTCAACGGGCCGGGATGGGCCTCACCCGAGTCCTCCGTGGTTGACCCGCGCGACCACAAGCAGGGGCCCTTACCGAAAGCGTGGGCGCATTATCAAGGGCTTTACCAATCGGGCGACAGCGTGGTCCTGAAATACTCCGTCGGTGCTGCCAATGTCCTGGAAATGCCGTCGCTGGCGGGAGCAGAAGACCAGCCCATCTTCGCACGCACCTGGCAATTTGACCGCGCGGTCAACCAACAAAAAGTAGTGCTGGCCGACGACATCGAAGGGACCGTGTCGTCCCCGCTTTCCTCCACCGCCATTCCAGTAACACTCAACGGGGGAAAAACCTTAATGGTAGCGGGAGCCAATCTTCCTTCCGGCAGCTACCTCCATGGAGATAGCAGCAATGGCTTGGTCCTGACCCTGCCTTCCGTTCCTGCGAACCGACCGTTCACCGTCTTTTTCGGTTCCACCAACGACTGGAAGCCAGCCAGTTTCGCGCAGACCATTCCTAAAGACCTTCGCAGCCTGACTCATGGCGGTCCGGCGCACTGGAAGCGGAGACTGGAGACCGTTGGGGTATTGGGCACGAACGATGGCCCCTACGTGGTCGATACCATCACCGAACCGTATCCGAACCCGTATCACTCCCATCTCTACTTCGGAGGCTTTGATTTCCTTCCCGACGGTCGGGCAGTCATTTGCACCTTCCACGGCGACGTCTGGTTGGTATCGGGTATTGACGACAAGCTGAATCATTTGGTCTGGAAACGCTTCGCCACCGGTTTGTTTCAACCGTTGGGAGTGAAGGTATCCGATGGAAAAATCTATGTCGCCGGACGCGACCAGATCACACGCCTCACGGACCTCAACAACGATGACGAGGCCGATTTTTATGAGAACTTCAACAATGACACGGTCGTGACGGCAAACTACCACGAATTTGTCCTGGACCTGCACACCGACTCGAAGGGGAACTTTTACTATGCCAAAGGCGCACCCTGGGAACCGGCTGTCACGTCTCCGCACCAGGGAACATTGCTCAAGATATCGCCGGATGGCGGGAAGCTCGAGGTTTACGCGACCGGTCTCCGTGCTCCCAACGGCATGACCATTGGGCCGGACGACACCATCTTGATCGGTGACAACCAAGGTCACTGGATGCCGTCTTCCAAGCTGAATCTGGTCAAACCCGGTTCGTTTATGGGGATGGTTCCATCCGCTCAAAAGGAATTGAAGCTCCGTTATCCCGATGGCCGGGAAATCTCGGTCAACCCGAGCGACCCAGAAGCCCGCAAGAAATACGGACTTCGCGGTTGGGAAGGGGCCATGCCGATTCCCGAAAAATACGACGAGCCGATCTGCTGGCTGCCGATGCGCTGGGACAATTCCAGCGGCGGACAAACCTATGTGACCAGCGACCGCTGGGGACCTTGGAAGGGTGCTCCGCTATTCCTGAGCTACGGCAAATGTCTCCTCTATGGCGTGCTCATGGATAATGTCGAGGGTACCACGCAAGCCAGCATGGTACCGTTCAATCTGAAGTTCCAATCGGGCGTTATGCGCGCCCGATTCAATAAACGGGACGGCCAGCTTTACGCCTGCGGTTTGAAGGGATGGCAAAATGCCGCGACTCGCGAAGGCGGTTTCTATCGGGTTCGATACACGGGGCAACCGGTTCGGATGCCGGTACGCGCTCACGCAACCCAGTCGGGGATCGAGGTGGATTTCAGCACCGAACTGGACCCGGCGACGGCCACGGATGCCGGTAATTATTCGGTCGAACTTTGGAATTATCGTTACACTGGAAATTACGGTTCGCCGGAAGTTTCGGTGAAATCGCCCACAACGGAGAAACATGACACACTGGAGGTCAAATCGGTCAAACTATCGAGCGACAAGCGCAAGCTGTTCATTGAGGTCGACGGGCTGCAACCGGCGGACCAGTTTGGAATTCGCTATAATGTGAAAGCCGCGGACGGCACTGAATTGAAGTCCGAGCTAATCGGGACCATCCACAAATTAGGCACGGAAACCGCTGCGGCTCTGCGATAGCCCGATTCTTCGTAGGCGTCGCTCGTGAGACGACGCGGATCGATCGGGAGACCGCACCAATCGCCTTGAGGACCGAGGGTTCGCCCAACCACCGTCTCCCTTCGTGGCTTCGTGTGCCATCCCTCTTTTCCCGGTCGATCGGCTGCGGGAACGGGTTGTGGCGTTGGAGGATCAGCGTCGACTCACGTCGGCTACGGGGATTACGGATGAGGCCGATCAGGGACTCGCGGCGGCCGGAGCTCACCTAGGGGCTCATCACCACCCGGGGGCGTTCACCTTTGCGTCCGGTAACCAGCACTCGCGGGGGGGGCGGTCCACCGTTTCCGACACAGCCACAGGGCGTATCTTTGGTCAGCGAAAAGCGACGGGGCCCAAAGCGACGTCG
>CAILNN010000001.1 GCA_903835555.1 uncultured Verrucomicrobiota bacterium | reverse complement strand
TCTGGGAATGGTGTCAAACGCAGTGGGTTGATTCGCCAAAAGACTATAACAATCCCGGCAATGGAATCGATAGTGACGATGGTACCGATAGCCGGGTGGTTCGGGGCGGGTCGTGGTACTACAATGATCCCGGCAGTCTGCGCTCCTGTTATCGCAACGACTGCGATCCGGGTCGTCGGTACTACAGCCTCGGTTTCCGGTTAGTGTTGATGGGTAAGTTTCGCTAGGTTGGGCTTCTGGTTTTCTTTTGTTCTTTGGCTCTTTTTCCCTTTGCCTTTTTGTCTTTTTGCTTTTTCTTTTGCCGCGAAGCGGATCGAAAAATTTTGGCTTTCGGGTGTGCCCTGTGGCTGGCCCGGAGATGCGAAACGTTGGCGGTGGTTGGCTTCGCGATATCCGGCAATGGCATCGAGGTAGCGACCTAACCGCGTAACTATCATCCTACGAGTGCTTTCCAACAATAATAACAGGGGATAAACTTAACGGAACAATTTACTCGCTCTAGCGTCAATAAATCGAGCATGTCGAAGAAATAGACAATGAGCAGATACATTGACAAGATTTCCCCCATCCTTGAACCGTTTTTGCTTCAAGGAAATAAAAAGGAGACTCAAAAGGTCATCGTCGTGCTTGATGACGAGGGACTTCCGCTTGATCTGCTTCGTTCACATGGCAAAGGCGGCGAAGCCGATAATGAAAGGGCAACCAAACTCCGGGAAATGCACAGGCAATCCGTCGATTTGGGCTCAAAGCTAAGCGCCAGCTACAAACGATTACTCAAAAGATCCACACCTTCCGAACTCACGGAGACAAAAGCCACCACGATTGGTAGCGGACTATTACCTGTCTTCTCCATAGAGGTGTCATCTCAAACACTCATTGAAATCGCACGATTTGACTCAGTCGTTTCTATCATGCCCAATCCTCGAGTCAAACTCATCGATCCCCACGTCGTGGAATTTGAGCCAATTGACGCCGACGAGATAAAAGCAGAAGTGACTTAGGGTGTTGAAAAGATCAATGCAAAAGCACTTTGGGAACGGGGATACAAAGGCAATGAGATTCAAATTGCCGTGCTGGATACCGAAGTATTTGGGGATCACCCAGGTCTGACGAATCGTGTTCGAGATTTCATTGTTGTGGATCCTATCGGGCGGGTCATTCGGACTGACGGCAACACGTTTGATGGAGATCGCCACGGAACGCATGTATGCGATACAATTTGCGGTACCTCTGAGGAGCACAAGGTGGCTATTGGGGTGGCACCCGGAGCTACCTTGGCTGTCGCCGGAGTCTTGTTGGGGAGGGCGACCTTGGTATCGCTCCTCTCCGGCATTAATTGGGCAATAGAGAAGGGTGCGAGAATTATGAATATGTCGCTTGGCCTCCCGTATTATGAACCGCAGTTTGCCCCTCTTTTCAAGCGGCTGATTGATGTCTATGACATATTGCCAGTCGCGGCTATCGGAAATGAAAACCACGGGAATAGCTCTTCTCCAGGCAACGCTCCGGACGTCCTGGCGGTAGGTGCGGCAGAGCTTGGGTACAGAGGAAGACTCCAGGTGCCGTTTTTTAGCAGTGGAGCTAGCTTGGTTTTTTCAGGTACATCGCATATTCACAAACCGGATTTGGTTGCCCCTGGTGTTCGAATCTGCTCGTCCATTCCTCCAGAAGACAGAGCCGAAGGACATTTTAGTTACGCCTACATGAACGGTACCAGTATGGCAGCACCCCACGTTTCTGGTGCCGCCGCATTACTGATGGAGGCATTTCCGAAAGCTTCGACACGCCAGCTCGGGTGCGTTGTGGTCAGGGGAAACAGAGCCTGTATTGAGGCACTGGCAAGTTTGCCTGAGGTGGAATCAATCATGGAAAACCATGAGATGAAGAGGTTGGCATTCGAACCAAGTGTCATGTTTCCTAAATGAGTTTAGCGAATTGAGCTGGCGGACATCCCATTGTTCTATGACTCGGGAAGCGCACTGAACGGTGGTAGCCACAACAATAAACGCCGCACCTTACAACGTCGAAGAACATTGATTTTCAGGGGCGGGGTATAACCGGAAAGATAACACTACGGTTCAATGGTGACGAGCGTACCGACGCGCACCATTTGGCGCAGGTAATCGGCATTCCAGTTTGCCAACCGAAAACAACCGTGGGATTCGGTTCTCCCCACCTGTTCGGGAAGAGGCGTGCCATGAATGCCGTACCCAGGACGGTCCAGGCCGATCCACGCGACTCCAACCGGGTTGTTGGGTCCGGGCGGCAGGACCAGCTTTCGCCCGATCGCTTGGGCTTCGGGCGATTCGGGAAAGACGGCTGGATTAAAGGTGTAATTGGGGTCTTTGGCGACGCTGGTCACGTGAAGCTCGCCGACCGGGCGCTTTTCTGCAATTCGCCCGATACTGCATGGGAAGTGGGCGATTAACCCACCCCGATCATTGAACGCACGGAGCCAATGGTTGGTTAGGCTGATTCGAACCAATGTGGCACGACGGACCGGAGGATAATCCGCAGAAGGAACGGAAACGGTCTGTCCAGGTTTGACCGCGCCCCAATCGATGCCCGGGTTCCAACGGGTAAGGGCCGCCGGTTGGGCATGGGCGGCTTCACCGACGAGTTCAAGCCAGGAACTAAAATCAAGGCTGGAAGCCGCTGCTTTCTCAAGCCAACCCTGGGGGAGTGGCCTCAATCGGGTCAATTCGTTCGAAGTGGCCCGTTTGATTGCAAACGGCGGGTGGCGTAGTTCCAGGGCGCGCTGTGTCTCATCGTCCAATCGTCCGGTTGGTTCCAATCCATGGTCCATTTGGAACGCTTGCAGAGCGGAAGCCGTTTGATTCCCGCCGAGTCCATCGATGGAGCCTACGGAAATTCCATAGCCAGCCAAGGCGATCTGGGCGAGGAGGATATTGGTGACGGGCGGAATATTCGTGAACCAACTGGGCGGGATCCTAAGCGAATAAGGCTCCGGAAGGGGTTTCTCCGGTTGTGGTTCAACCGGGGCGGAATGGGTGGAAGCGACTACGTCAGGATGGGTTTCCTTCTGATCGACGGTCTTGGAAAACGGAACGGGATTTGTCGGTGCGTCAATCCTCTCGGGAGGCCGATTGGAGGGTGAGCTTATACCCGCCAGGATGGCGTTTGATTTTGGCGAAGAAATCGTCGCGTCTGGTATGGCCGGAATTCGCGACGTGCCATTGGTGGCCTGCTTCAACGGGTCGTTCTTCAACGGGAGTGGTGCCGAGGGAACTGGAAGTCGTTCCTCCATGACGTCTTGCAGGTGATTACGGCGATTGGCAAGCCAGATACCCCAACCGAGGACGACCAACAGCAGAAGGCCCAATCCCAAAGTGACAAATCGGGACCCGTGGAACGGAGAGCGGCGGGTCTTGGGCATCAGACGTCGATAATCGGTCCCGGGCCACCTTTAGGAGGCTTTCGTGAGCGTTGGACACGCAGATGGGCTTTTCCGCCGGTTAGAAACTCGAAAAAGATCGACACAATACCAATGATCAGGGCACCCCAAACGGCGGACCAAAAGCCATTCACGACGAAACCGTGCACCAAGCCGCCCACGGTCCAGAGGAGCAATGCATTGATCACCAGAAGAAAAAGGCCGGCGGAAACCAATAACAACGGCAGTGATAAGATTAGAAGGATGGGACGAACAAACGCATTGAAAAAACCGAGCAAGAGCGAGGCCACCAACAGGGATTCCCATCCGTCGTAATGAATGCCGCCCACCACTTTGGCGGCAACCAAGACACCTAAGGTGGTGATAATCCAGCGCTTGCCAAAAGAAAGAACGCGCTCGGACATGGCCTAGAGAGTAACTGAGGGTGTCGTAAAGTCAGGCACGGGTTTTCGGATCGGGGCCATGGACCTTCGCGCCTGTTGCCGGTTTGTCATCGGGGAAGCTCCCGGAGTGTTTTATTCAACCAATCGATTTGGGGTGGAAAGAGGAATGAGCGGTCCAACTGTTTAACGACTCGGCGTGCTTCCGCTGCATTTCCCACACCGACGTAACACTGAAATTGAGCGAAAACGAGGGCTGCACGGTCGTCGGCACCGTACTGGTTGGGATCGGAATCCTTGATTAGGGAAAGCCCTTCATTGGGGCGACCTAATTGGCACAGAGCGACCGCATGATTCACAACCGCGCTCAGGGAGTCGGGAATCGAATTCATGACTTCCAAGGTAATGCGAACGGCTTCAGGGGACTGTTCGCGCAAAATCAGGAGAGACGCCGCGTAATTATTGGCGATGGCGGGGTCCGCCGGATTCATGCGGTAGAGGCGTTCGCAGGCTGAGTAGAGCAAATTGGCGTCGTGCGAGGTAAACGCGGCGGCTTGCATCTGACGCCAAAACTCCATGGACTCACCTCGAACGGGTTCGATGGTCTTGAGAAGCTTTGCCGCCTGAAATCCATAGCCATTCCGGCTAAGAAGACCTGCGGAACTGAGAATTAAGTTGGGGTCCTGGGGGGGATCCTTGGCATACCGGTCAAATAGTTCCTCGGCCCCCTTGCGATTCCCGATACCCAGCTCGGCCAACCCTTCCAGAAAATAGCTGTACCCACCGTAAATACTACTCACTTGGGGTGTCTGACGAATGGCGACTGCCAGTGGCCGAAGCTCGTCCGACGAATGGCTATTAAACAAGAATGGGATCAAGGAAACGCACAGGCGGGTGGGATACCCCAGCCGCACTAGTTGGGTCTGGGCAAAGGCAGAGGCCTCGTTGGCCATGCCGAGTCGGGTCCAGACCGATATTTGCAATTCGGCTTCCTGGGTGTTCTTAGGGAGTGCGATGTTTTCTTTCGCAAGGCGGAGGGCTTCCTCGCGGAAGCCTGATGCCTCCAGCAGGAGGAAATAGCGCAAATGGTCGGTCAATTCGTCGAGATGGAGGTCGGTGAGCTGGCCCAAGGTGCGTTCATATTCAATTCGGTCCAGCCGGAAGAACGCCGTTCTCAAGACCAACCGCAGCGCGGTCAAGTGCAGGGGGGAGTCTGGGGGGAATGTGCTGACCGAGGCTTTCAACTTATCCCGATACTCCAAGCGCTCGCGGTCCTTACCCCAGGCGGCATAGGTCGCCATGCGATACAGTGCGGCTTCGGGGTGATTGGTCAGGCTGCCACCCCGTTCTTTCCAAACTTCTTGGAGGCGAGCCGCTTGCCCCGTTTCGTAAAGCGCTTTGACCAAGGCAAACGACGTCGCGGGCGTCACCGGGACACTGGAACCGCTGAGATGCCACAAGGCCAAGTCGTAAACGTCAAACTTGCCGTAAAAGTTGGCCACCAAATCCAAGTCATTCGAATTGGTTGCTGTCAATTTGAGAAGGCGTCCTCCTTCTGCGATGGCAGTGGAGAGAGTTTGCCGACTGACCTGAGGAATGTCCTGGACGGTCCTCAATAATCCACGAATGGCTCGTACATTCCCAGGGTTATTACCAATGGCTTCCTCCCAGGCACGAATCGCGAGGTCATTACGCCCCGCCTCAACCGCCTGCCTCGCGGAGTGTTCGAGACTCCAGGAAGACACAATCCGTATGAGCCGAACACGAATCTCCGGGGTAACCCCGGATGGCGACGTGGTCCACTGGCTGAGCGCTAGACTAACAAATAGGGTACCAAAAACAACTGAACCCAGGAGCGCCCAGCGGAAAAGCTTTTCCCGGCGCCAGAACATCAGGAAATAGTTGGTCGGATATCCCCCACGTCCCACCTTGCGGCGTAACCGGACACGCCCGCTTCCGCTGGAAGCACGGGAGGTCTCCTTCAGCGGGCGGCGGGGTTCAGGGCTGGAAGATGAGGTGTCCATCAGGCATCAGGGAGACCCATTAGAGCAATTAGTCCGCCAATTGCAAAGGCGAGATTTTTTGGCGATGAGGGCCGACTGGGTCGGTTTTTCGGTGGGCAGTCGAAACAATCGACCGTACGGTCCCCGGTCGTGGCACTTTCGTCGACCGCTCAACTGCTTATAGAACTGATCGCCCTGCCGAGCGTCAACCCGGCATTTTTGCGACCCGGCGATGACCGTTCGGGTGAAGCTGCGGTCGGCGACAAGCTGGCCCAGGTCGCCGAAGCGGCTGGATTGCAGGTCCGCCGACCTGAAGTCTTGCCTGGGCGCAGGAATCTTATAGCAAGCCTTGAGCCCAAAGGAGATTGCCGCCACCGCCTCATCCTGGCACCACATTTGGATACCGTTGGGTTCCCGGCCTTGGATGAACAACTGGTTCCTCGGGTTCACCAAGGCCGAATTTATGGTCGGGGAGCCTGTGACACGAAAGGATGCGTGGCAGCCATGTTCGACGCACTTCTGGCTGTCGCTCGCTCGGGAACAAGACCCCAGCACACGGAAATCCTTTTTGTCGGATTCATTGATGAGGAGAATGGACAAGCCGGTTCACGGCATTTTGCCGACCAGGGTCTTAAGGGCGATTTGGCTATTGTCGGCGAACCGACACGGCTGCGGGTGGTCACAGCCCATAAGGGGGATGTGTGGCTAAAGCTAAAAACCAAGGGGCGAAGTGCCCATGGTTCCACTCCCCGGCGTGGCAAAAATGCCATTCATACCATGTCCCGAGTGGTGGAGTTGATTGAAACCCGGTATGCAGAGAGCTTGGAGACGCGTCGGCATCCATTGCTCGGAGAGGCGACGGTCAATGTCGGGTCGATTCAGGGCGGAACGCAGCCCAACATCGTTCCTGATGAATGTGTGATCAGCGTGGATCGGAGGACGCTCCCAGGAGAAACCGAGGCCGGCGTCCGCAAGGAGCTCAGAAGCTTGCTGCAAGCGAGCGGGCTGACGGTTTCCTTTGAAAATCTACGGCTGGACCCATGCCCGGCATTGGAGACGGACCCTCGACATCCGTGGGTACAACTGCTTTGCGCGGCGGCTTCGCAAAACCGAACTTGGGGAGTCAATTACTTCTGTGACGCCGCTCCTTTGGCTGCGGGTGGTATCCCAAGTATCGTTTTTGGACCTGGAGATATCGCCCAAGCTCATACCGCAGATGAATGGATATCGATTGAAAGCCTCGATCGAGGCACTGCGATTCTGCAACGGTTCATCGGAAAACTCCCTTGAAAAGGGTCTCGCATGCGCATTGCCTTTCTGACGCACGAGCCATTCTACCCTCCCAGCGGCGGTGGGTCCGCCGAAGCACTTTATCTGGTCAGAGAATTGGTCCGCAGAGGCCATCAGATTCATGTGTTTTGTCCGGACTTCCCGAACTCCGGAGAAGCGGACCGCCGGTTTTGCTGTCAGTTCCATTTGTTCAAAGATTGGCCAATGGGACGGTATGCCCGGTGGAGAAACATGAAGTATCTGCTATATCCGCGTCGTCTAGAGCGTTTGGTTGCGCAGACCAGTCTGGGTTCAGTGGGGCATCCCCCAGTAGCCTTTGACCTGCTGTTGGCCCAGCACACGATTTCTGCGGTCGCAGCCGGTCGACTTCGTTCCCGTTTGCAAACGCCGGTCATTCTTAACTACCTCGATTTTCTCACCGGATTCATGGAAACATGGTCGCCGTGGGCGATGCCTCGTCCGGTCGTCCGAGCTTTGACTCGCTTTGAATTATCGTTGCCGAGCCGCTATCAGGTTGAAGGAGTCATGACTGTTTCGCATCCACTCGCAGATCGCCTGGCGGCTGCTGGCTACGACGGTGACAAGATTCATCCCATTCTCTATGGATTTGATTCGGAGCGATTTCAACCTATGGCGATGTCACCACCCGCTGAGGACGCCCCGCCGTTGGTGGTCATGCATGGGTCCTTCGACAAACATCATCTGGGCCCGATTGCGATAGATATGCTGGCGGAAGTTTGGAATCAGCGTCGCGAGGTTCGATTTCGGTTTATCGGACGGATCACGGACGCACTTAGGGCATTCGTTCATCGCGTCCGGCAACGCTGTCCGGGCATCCAGATCGAGTTGCCGGGGTTTATCCCATACGAAAACATCTCCGGATACCTCGTCGAAGCGGATGTTGGCATCATTCCTTACGAGGAATCCAATGGAACACATTGTGCTTTTGTCGCCAAGGCGGTCGAGTATCTCGGTTGTGGCATAACGGTAGCCAGCACGCCGCTGGAAAACCTGACCCGCTATTTCGCAGACGAGCCAGCGGTCAAATTTGGACGATTTGATGGCAGGAGTCTCGCGAAAGTGGTCTTGGAGTGGCTGGACCGCCCGCGCAAGGAGCGAATGAATCTGGGAGTGCAGGCCAGCCGTCGGGTGGCTCGTGAGTTGGATTGGTCAACGATTACCCAAAACGCTGCGTCCTTCATTGAGTCCGCTGGTGGCGGCAAGCAAAGTAACTCCAGATGAGCGAATCAAGGGGGGCGTTTTTTCGGCAAAGTGCGTGGTTGGGGGCCAGTACGCTGGTTTCAGGTGCGCTGATGACCGTCGTTCATACGGCCGCCTCCAAGCTGCCGTCCGCCGAGTATTCGGCATTTGGAAGTATGCTTCGGGTGTTTCTGCTATTGGGGATGCCAACGGCGGGGGTCCAGATCGTCTTTGCTCGCCAAGCTTCGGCGGCAATCACGGTGGAGGATGAACACTCGCTGGCTAGCACGGCCAGAAGAGTTCTTGGCGCGATCGTCAGCATTTGGTTGTTGATGCTGCTGGGTGCCATCGTCTTTCAGGATGCCCTTGCCCACGGATTTGATTTGGGATCATCGGCCCCCTTATGGCCAACCCTTGGCATGACCCTGACCTGGCTGGTTCTGCCGGTTTTTCGAGGTTTGCTTCAGGGAAATCAGAATTTTGCCGCCTTGGGTTGGGTCGGTCTACTGGACGCCATGGGGCGATTTGGATCGATCAGCCTGGCCGTTTCACTCGGATATCGGACCGCTGCTGACGCCCTGTATTGTGCTTGGTTTGGGCAATTGATCTCTCTGATCCCGGCCATGTGGGGAACTCGAAGAATCTGGAGTGCTGCGGGTGGTCGGGTGCACTGGAACGACTGGCTGCGTCAAGTCATACCGCTCACTCTGACGGCCAGCGGGCTGATTGTGCTCGCCAATTTTGACTATCCCTTTCTGACATGGATGATTCCATCGGATCGTAAGGAAGAGTTCAGCTTGGGTCAGTACTATTTCCCGGCCAGTATGATTGGATTTGCGCTGACGCAAGTGACCGTCCCATTGGCCATGGTCATGTTTCCCAAGATTTCCCGGAGCGCGGCGGTCGGACAGAAAAGTAACGTTCTGCTGCAAGCCCTTGCCGCTACCGCCGGGCTTGGGGCATTTGGGGCATTGCTGGTCACGTGGTTACCGTGGTTGCCGCTCCGAATCGTGTTTGCCCTCTCCCCAGACAAGTGGGTGGCTGCGCCACTGGTGCCCTGGCTGGTTTGGGCCATGCTGGTGTACGCCTTAGCGAATGTGCTGGTCAACAATCTGATTGCCCGCGCACGCTGGGAAATTGTGCCTTGGGTGGTGGCGGTCGCGATAGGGTATGTGGTTTCGTTTCGGGTCTTAAGTCCATGGCTCTTGGGACATTCCCCGATGACGGCGTTCCGGTGGTCGGCAGCGATTGTCGGCGGAGCCAACCTGAGTCTTTTGCTGATTTCGATCGTCCTGACCAAACGAATTCGACCCGTTTTACCGATCAATCCCGGGTGATCGAACGAAGTCGGTCTTCCAACTCTTGCCGCCATTGTTGGCGGGCCTCGGCACCGCCAGTTCTTTCCGCTCGTATCGGTTCGGCCAGGCTCACTTCTACAGTGCTAAACGGGAGCGGGACCTGGAATTGGTCCCAGCTTCGCAGGGTCATCTTCCATCCCAGCTTATAGGAGACGGGGAGAAGGGGCAGCCCAGTCAATTGGGCTGTCATGATGGCACCTTCCTGGACGATGTATCGGGGTCCTCGCGGTCCATCCGGGGTAATCGCCAAGTCGAAACCCTCCTCGGCTGCTGCCACCAGCTCTCGCACGGCTTGGGCACCCCGACGGCTGGAGGAACCCCGAATGGGACGCACGCGAAACAGCTCTAATACCCGTGCCAGCATTCCCCCATCACGACTCGCACTGACGAGGGCTGCCAGACGGCGTTGTGGATACGGGGCAGTGACGTAGCGATGATAGAGGAGAAGGGAGAGAGCCAACCGATTATGCCAGATGGCGACAATGAATCGGTCGTGCTCGCCGGGACGCCATCGCTCCGACCCGGGAGCCCATCGCCACCTCAGCGTTAAGGCCAGGATATTCGCAATCAACCAAATCAGACGTGCCGCCAAGCGACCGGACCGGGACGCCGGACGAGGAACAGTCGGATCGGCGGAAGAAGGCACGGTGTGGGAGTCAGACGATTCCGGATCGAACGGGGTCTACTAAATCCCCTTGCGAAGACTGGCTCGGACCAATTCCTCGACACCGGCATTCGTGCCAAGAAGGGCTTGCGCCGCCTTTACCAGTGTTTGAGCTTCAGCGGCTTTATGACCGAGCGCGGTCAGAGCCAAGACGGCATCATTAAAGTGGGCGTCTCCAACGGACAACGGACGATTGGCGGTACCTTGCCCGGCAGTGGGTGCATTTCCAAATGCGCCGAGTTTGTCTCGCAGCTCTACAACGACCCGCTCGGCAGTCTTACGACCGACTCCGGAAATGGAAGATAGGGCCTTCAAATCTTCGGCTGCGACCGCCGCACGAAAACCCTCCACCGTCATGCCGCTGAGGATACTGAGGGCCAGCTTTGGACCGACGCCTGAGACGGTATTGATTAAGAGGCGGAAAAGATCGCGCTCCGGAGCGGTGACGAACCCATAGAGGGCATGATAGTCTTCCCGTATCACCTGCACCGTGAGGAGATACACCTCCCCGCCAATGGCAGGGAGGCGGTCAAATGAAGACAATGGAACCAAGACTTCGTAGCCAACCCCGTGGACTTCAACGATGGCCTGGGTAGGCAACGAGTCGACCAATTTGCCGCGAAGAAAATGAATCACGCGGAAAAAATCATCTGGAAACAAACACGCCGGAGATCAAAGAAGAGCCCAAACGAGGGCCTTGGAAGCTCCGGAATTAAAACCGCCAGCAACATGGCCCATGGAGAGGGGGCACCGAAAAGCGATAGACTTCCGTAGTGCCCGCCCTAGTCCTCAGAGTCCCTGTTGAATGATGTAGCGAACGAGGTCGCCGACACGGTTGCTGTAGCCCCATTCGTTGTCGTACCAGCTCACCAGCTTGAAAAAGCGATCATTGAGCTGGATACCGGAACCCTTGTCGAAAATAGAACTCGACTTGGAATGGATGAAGTCGGTGCTGACCACTTCATCTTCCGTGTATTCTAAAACTCCCTTCAAATAGGTTTCGCTGGCGCGCTTGATAGCAGCCGAGATTTCCTCGTAGCTGGTCGAGCGAGTGGTCTTCACGGTCAAATCGACCACCGAAACGGTGGGAGTGGGCACGCGAAAGGCCATGCCGGTGAGCTTGCCTTTGACTTCCGGGCAAACCAAGGCCACGGCTTTGGCGGCACCGGTGGCGCTTGGGATGATGTTGATGGCCGCGCTCCGACCACCCTTCCAATCCTTCTTGCTCGGGCCGTCCACCGTCTTTTGAGTGGCTGTGTAGGCGTGAATCGTGGTCATCAAGCCCTCATCAATGCCAAACCCTTCATGCAAAAGCACATGCACCAGCGGAGCAAGACAGTTGGTGGTGCAACTGGCGTTGGAAACTACCTGGTGTTTCGCCGGATCATACTTGTGGTGATTGACACCCACCACAACGGTGATGTCTTCCCCCTTGGCCGGGGCGGATATGATGACTTTCTTGGCACCCGCAACAATATGACCGTAGGCGGACTTATCGACCAAGGCAGGGTCCTTGCTGCCTTCGGTAAAGAGACCCGTGGACTCAATGACGATTTCCACTCCCAAAGCCTTCCAAGGAAGGTCCTTCGGGGACTTGGCGCTAACCACCCGGATTTCGCGACCGTTCACGATCAAGATATCATCTTCGGCTTTTTCAGGAGACGATTTCTTGGATGAGACCTCCCCGGCAAAGCGCCCCTGGGTGGAGTCATACTTCAACAGGTAAGCTAGGTTGTCGGCCGGAACGATGTCACCCACGGCAACAACGTCGACGTCATGACCAACGATTCCCTGCTCGACCATCGCCCGGAAAACCAAGCGCCCGATGCGGCCGAAGCCATTAATTGCAACTTTTACGGACATAGTGTCGTTTGGAATAGCGGTTTCGGTATGAAACCAGTCCAAGAAGCCTAACGGGGAGGGGGGAGGGGTCAACGGTTTTTCAATCGAATGGCTGCGCCTCCTCGCTGGCGCAGTTCTTGTCATTCAGGGTAGCCTGCAATCCATGAACGCTGATTCCATTGATCTAGAATCATTTTCCACCACGGACGCCATGGTCTCAGAGTTGGCAAAGTGCTGGATCACTCGAATGAACGACCGTCGGCATCGCCCCTTTCGGGTCGCACTTTCGGGCGGCAGAGTAGCCGCCCGGTTTCAGCAACAGGCCGGACAGCTTGCCATTCAACAACGATTCGATTGGACAGCCATTGAGTTCTTTTGGGGCGACGAACGCTGTGTACCGCCAGACCATTCTGATAGCAACTTCCGGGCGGCTAACGAGGCGCTGCTGATTCCCTGTGGCATTCCGAACGGACAAATCCACCGACTCCGAGGCGAACTCAACCCGTTGGAAGGTGCTCGTTTTGCAATGGAGGAGCTGGCCCGCTGTTGTCCACTCAACGAGGAAGGATGGCCGATCCTGGACTTGGTGTTCTTGGGTATGGGAGAGGATGGGCATGTTGCTTCACTTTTCCCCAATACCCCGACAAACCAGGCCTATAGCCGGGATTGGGTGATTCCTGTGATTGGGCCCAAACCGCCGCCCCAGCGGCTGAGCCTTACCTATGGAGTTCTGGCGGCAGCTCGAGAGGTTTGGGTTCTCGCTTCGGGTGCCGACAAAGGCCCGGCTTTGGCAGCGTCCTTGGCTAAGAACGGGAATACACCGCTCGCTCAACTTTTGAAAAAACGGGGAAAAACATTGGTGGCAACGGAAAAATCACTCTTTTCGGCGATGTAAGCTTGACGATACGCAATTGTCATTCAATTGTCACATCACAGACATGAACGAGATAAAGCTAGAGAGTTGAAGTTGAGTTTTTTGACCGCAAGGGTGTCTGTCCTTGAGGTTAGTAGTTTAGTGTCCGCTAAGGGTTGGCAGAGGGGTCTTGCTTGCGGTGGGGTGCGGACGCTGTTCTCCAGTTGGCCCTGCCGCTGATCTGAGCGTGCCGGTGAGCGCGTATACGACCTCGTCATCAAGGGGGGCTGGCCGAAAGGTCAGCCCCTTTCCTTGTTTTGGCCCTTTTTCTTGTTTTGGCCCTTTTCCTTTCCCCCCCGATTTCGCTCTTGATTGGCATTCCAGTTCGTTTTTAAAGGGCCAGTTGTGGCGTTTTCCATTAGACCTTTGGCCATGAAGCGACAGTGCTATAAGTGTGGCGAAGAATTCGCGGAATCGCGACAACCGGGGCGAAGCGAGACCTGTGGAAAATGCAGGACCGATCTCAGGGTTTGCCGAAATTGCACCCATTACGACCGATCGGCAGCCCATGAATGCCGCGAGCGCAGAGCCGATCCAGTTGCGGAAAAGGAAAAAGGAACCTTTTGCGAGTATTTTGAATTCAGTCGACGACCGTGGGCCGGGGTTCAAGGGGCAACACGGGAAGCGGCGGCCCGAGCGGCGTTGCGGGATTTACTGGGAGATTAGGGGCGTCCGGTAGGTCTCGGATTGATCTGATAGCGCAACTGCGTCCCGGGAGGTGGCTTATCGGCGACACACTTCACGCTCCACGATTTTTATTCGTAGAACTCTTCAAGCAAAAGGAGCGACTCATAAGCGCTTCCCGACTTCGAGAAGAGGAGGTCATAGAAGCGCTGCATGCCTTGGTGGCCCGGATCGAGTTCCACTATGAAGCACTCATTGCCGTCGGGGCCTGGATGGAGGCGCATCGACTGCGCTCGCCGATCAACGAAGCCCTGGGACATTTTTGACGCAACCCGAAGGGCCACATCTCTTTTCGGAAACACGACACTCGAAACCGCTGCCACCTTTGGAAACGGAAAATGCCTGCGGGACAGAAATCCCGCAGGCGTTGTCGTCGCCACCGTTGCAATTAATGAGCAGCGATTTCGATAGTCTTCGGGCGGGACTCCGGGGTCTTGGGCAGTGTCACCGTCAGGAGGCCATCCTTGCTCGTGGCAGTCACCTTGGTGGTATCCACGGGCTGTGATAGGGTGATTTGGCGCTCGAAACGGCCATAGCTGCGCTCGGTCCGGATCAATTCGCCTTCCGCAGGGGCCTCGGCCTTGCGTTCGCCGCTGATGGACAGGACACCATCATGAACGGTCACCGATACAGAGCCTCGCTCCACGCCTGGAAGTTCGATTGTTACGAGTAGGCGGTCCGCATTTTCGCGCAACTCGGCTACGGGCACAAAGGCATTCTGGGTATCGCGGGCCTGGGCGGCGGTTTCGAACAATCGATCGAAATCCCGGGTGAGACTGAGCAACGAAGCCAGCGGGCTCACGGGATAGGAGGTGTTACGGGTAACTGGAGTGACGAGAGTCATATTTTGAATGTGTTCGTGTTGATTTGTTATCAGGGGCACCTTCCGGCACCCACCTGTACCTCTCTATCGCACTCCGAATGCCGGGTATAACGAGGCGTATACGTCCGAGCCTCGTACGTTGATTTCCAATGACTTAGAGATGTATGACAGAATCTGGATTGGGACACTCTGTGCCGACCTGAACCAGAAGGTTGTGTCAAGCTGAAAAATCGTGTCTCACCCGCCACCGAGGTAGGCATCGCGAACCTGGGGATTGGACTTTACCTCCGAGGCCGGTCCCGATAGGAGGATTCGCCCGCATTCGATCACGTACGCTCGATGCGAAACAGCAAGCGCCAGATTGGCATTTTGCTCGACCAATAGTATCGACAATCCACGAACCCGGTTAAGCTCGGTGATTTTCTCGAAGATGGTCTGAGTTAACAGCGGGGCGATGCCCAGGGACGGCTCATCCAGCAAGAGGCAGCGCGGTTGACTCATCAGTGCCCGACCAATGGCGAGCATTTGTTGTTCACCTCCGCTGAGTGTCCCTGCCAATTGGGATTCCCTCTCGCGCAGGCGGGGAAACAAGGAGCGAACAAATTCCAGTTCCTTTTCGATGACCCGGCGATCCCGCTGGAGATAGGCCCCCATGCGGAGGTTTTCCAGCACGGTCAAATTGGCAAAGACCATCCGGCCCTCGGGGCAGTGAGCCAGGCCTTGCGCAACCAGTTTATGGGGAGGGCGTCCGGTGATGTCGTTGCCTTCGTACCAAATGGAGCCAGACCGAGGTTTCAGCAGGCCGGAAATGGCTCGCAGGGTGGTGGTTTTCCCGGCCCCGTTGCCGCCAATCAAGGTAACAATTTCTCCCCGGTCGAGGCGGAGGGAGACGTCCTGCAGGGCCGTGATAGCACCGTATTGGACGGTCAGGTTTTTCAGTTCCAGCATGGCGACGAAAAGAGGCGGCGAGTAATCACGACTGGACGGGAGCGGCATCGGGTTGCTGCCCCAAGTAGGCTGAAATAACTGCCGGGTTCTCCCGAACCTCGGAGGGGGTTCCCTCGGCGATTTTGCGCCCGTATTCCAGGACATGAATCCGCTGGCAGATGCCCATGACGACCTTCATGTCGTGTTCCACCAATAAAATGGCCAGTTTATAGCGGTCCTGTATGAATTGGATGAGCTTCATCAGCTCGACTTTCTCTGCGGGATTCATACCGGCGGCCGGTTCGTCAAGCAGGAGAAGCTGGGGCTGGGTAGCGAGCGCCCGGACGATTTCCAGTCGGCGCTGATCGCCGTAAGGAAGGCTCTTGGCCGGTTCATCGCGAACGCGGTCGAGTTGAAAGATATCGAGCAATTGACGGGTTTGCTCGGCCAATTGTCGCTCCTCCCGATGAAACGAGGGTCCGCGAGCCAGCGAGGGAAAAACGCCTTGCTTGAGGTGCAGATGAAAAGCGACCCGCACGTTGTCAAACACACTCAGACTTCCAAAGAGTCGAATATTCTGAAAGGTCCGGGCGATGCCGCGGGAGGTGATCTCAAAGGGCTTCAACCCTGCGAGCGGTGCACCTCCAAACGTGATATTTCCCTCGGTTGGGGCGTAAACGCCGGTGATAAGGTTAAAGACGGTGGTCTTGCCCGCACCGTTGGGGCCGATGAGACCTGCCAGTTCGCCCGGATGAATCTCGGCTGAAACTTGACTGACGGCGGTCAGTCCACCAAAGCGGATGGTGACTTGCTGAAGTTGGAGTCCCGTCTTGTTCATGCGTTCTGGCGACGGGCCGCCTTTCTTGTCGGCCAGATGAAGAGTCCCTGGGGACGGGTCAGCATCAATAGGATCAGAAGCACCGAGTAGATCACCATGCGATAATCGCCAAATTCGCGGAGCATCTCCGTGAGGACGGTCAAAAGGATGGCGGCGAGGATTACTCCAATATGGCGTCCCATGCCGCCGAGGATGACCATGACAACGATCTCGATGCTCTTGTTAAAATCAAAGCCCGAAGGGTTGATCGAATTGTTGAGGTGGGCGAACAATCCCCCGGCGATACCGGCGAAGAAGGCCCCGACCACGAACGCCACCATTTTGTATCGGGTTGTGTTTAGGCCCATGGCTTCGGCGGCGATTTCGTCATCGGCAACGGCCAGAAAGCCGCGTCCGTAACTGGAGTTGAGCAGCGCCCAAACGGTGTAAACGGTGATGGCAGCCGTTCCGAAAACCCAGAGCAGGTTGGAATAATCGGGGATGCCATTCAGGCCTTTGGCACCACCAACGAATTCCAGATTTTGGAAGATGACCTTGATGATTTCGCCAAAACCAAGGGTGACAATGGCCAGGTAATCCCCCTTCAATCGGAGCGACGGCGCACCAACCAAGGCTCCGGCAAGGGCGGCAACGATACCGCCGACGATCAACGCCGCTGGGAAAAGCAAGAAGACCTGGCCACCGAACAAGGGGCTCCACTGGGGGGCGAGGCGTCCGGTGAGTACAGCAGCGGTGTAGGCACCGACGGCCATGAAACCGGCATGGCCGAGGGAGAACTGGCCGGTAAAGCCATTGATGAGGTTAAGGCTGGACGCCAGAATGATATTGATTCCAACGCCCATCGCCACGCTGAGGATGTAGGAGTCCAATCGTCCAGAAAGCGATTGGGCAATCCCAACAACAGCCAGGGTGGCCATCAAAAGGAGTTGAGAACGATTCAGCCAACTGGGCATGAGCGGATGGGGTTAGACTTTTTCGACTCGATTACGACCGAGAAGTCCGGCTGGCCGAAAGAGGAGAATACCGATCAAAATAGCAAAGGCGATGGCGTCGCGGAAAGTGGACCACCGAGTTCCAGAGACACCGGTTTCGACAAAACCAAGGAGCATGCCGCCCAAAGCGGCTCCGGGAAGGCTGCCAATGCCGCCGAGGACCGCGGCGATAAAGGCCTTAAGCCCGGGGGAATTCCCCATGAGCGGCTCAATGCTGGGATAATTCATGGCGTAGAGGACGCCGCCGGCCCCTGCTAAGGCTGAGCCCATGCCGAAGGTGAACGAGATAATGCGATTGGTGTCGATACCGACGAGAGAAGCAGCGGTGGCGTTAAACGAGACCGCCCGCATGGCAGTTCCAATGCGGGTATGCTGGACAATCCAGTGCAAGGCTGAGAGAAGGGCAATTGCCACGCCCAGCACGACCAACTGGTTGCTGTTGATCACCAATCCACCCAAGTTGAGAGTCGAAGAGGGGAAAATATCGGGGAATGCCTTGGGATTGACGCCAAAGACCAACTGCCCGCCATTTTGTAGGAGCAGTGAAACGCCAATAGCGGTAATCAGGACAGTCAAGGTGGAGCGTCGGCGGAGCGGACGGTACGCCAATCGTTCGATGACGATGCCAACCACCGCGCAAGCGGTCATCGATAGCAAGAGGATGGCGATGCCGCCCAAATAGCCGCCCATGACAAATCCCCATCGGCCAAAGGCGCGAGCAGTGTAATAGGCCACAAACGCGCCCAGCATAAACACGTCGCTATGGGCGAAATTGATGAACCGGAGAACCCCGTAGACCATGGTGTAACCGAGAGCAATCAACGCGTAGATGGCCCCCATTGAAAGGCCGTTGATCACTTGTTGCAGCAGTTCGGTCATGCGGTGGATTTAGCGGACTAGCCTATTCGGCTCCAACCGCCGGGGAGAGTCTGCAATTAGACACTGGGCGACCGCGACACCAAATTTCATCGAGTTGAAAGAGAAATTACGGTTCCACGATCGTGACGAACACGAGTCGCCCCTGTTCCACTCGCACGATCGTCGCAGGTTTACGGGCATTCCGCTCTTCATCCAGGGTGAGGACACCGGTCACTCCGGTCCAATTCTTGGTTGAGCGAAGGGCCTCACGTACAGCCGTTTTGTCGGTGGAACCGGCCCGGCGAATCGAATCGGCAATCAACTTCATGGTATCGTAGCCGAGGGCTGAAACGCCGGTGGGTGGCTTGTGAAATCGCTGGGTAAACTGTTCAACAAAATGACGACTGGATTCAACGGTCGAACTGACGGAAAAGTGAACCGGGAACAGGGCACCTTCAGCAGCCAGTCCCGCAATTTCGACCAATTCCGGAGCCTCCCAACCATCACCGCCGAGCATGGGAGTAGTGAGTCCCAGCTCACGGGCTTGGCGCAAGATGAGGCCGGCATCGCCAAAATAGCACGGAGCGAAGATGGCTTCTGGATGGGTCGCTTTGAGAGCGGTCAATTGCGCCCGAAAATCTTTGTCACCCGCATTATATCGCTGCTCGCCCGCCACTTCTCCGCCATCGGCGAGCAATCGCTTTTTGAAAAAATCGACTAGTCCGACGCTGTAGGAGGACGAGGCATCCACCAGCAAGCCGATACGTTTGGCCTTTAATTGCTCGCGAGCGAACTTGGCCATGACCGTGCCCTGGAATGGGTCGGTGTAGCAGACGCGAAAAATGCAGTCGCCGACAGCCGTCACCTGCGGATCGGTGGCAGCGGGAGATACCAACGGAATTCCGGCACCTTGTGCTACATAGGCCCCTTCTAGGCAACGTCCGGAAGCACCCTCACCGATTAATGCAACGACATGGTCCCGAGCGATTAGCTTTCGAACCAACGGGGCTGCGGTACCGGCCTTGGAGCCTGTGTCTTCGGCCAACACCTCGAACGGTCGCCCTTCCAAGCCACCTGCGGCGTTGATTTCTTCCAAAGCCAATTGGACACCCATGTGGGTATACTGGCCAAGCCCAGCGAGGGGGCCGGTCAGAGAGGAAAACTCTCCGATGCGGATGGATTCGACGTTGTTCGTGGTCGCCAGGCCACCGGTTTTCGATTCTTGTCGGCAACCGACTAGGGACAAGTAGCAACCAGCAAAAAGCAGCCAAGTGATTCGAGAATATCGTCGGCTATGGCGATCGAAGCCGAGTTCCGGCCACCCCTTCCAGATCATGGCTCGACGGTTTCGAGGTACTTAAACTTCCCGTCCTTGACCGTAATGATGACCGCCGATTTGGTGGCGTTGCGTTCAGCGTCGAGGGTGGTCTTGCCGGTCAGGCAGGGGTAGTCCTTGGTGGCGGCTAGAGCGTCACGGAGCTTGGGACCTTCAGTGGAACCGGCGCGCTTGATGGCATCAAAAAGAACGACAGCGGAATCGTAGCCGAGAGCGGCCATGGCGTCGGGAACCGCACCAAACTTGGACTTGTAAGTGGCCACGAATTTCTCGACCAGCGGGCTTTTGACCTCGGGTGAGAAGTGGGTGGAGTAGTAGGTGTTCTCCAGGTTCTTGGCTCCGGCAATGTCAATCAGCTCCGGGGCTTCCCAGCCATCGCCACCGAAAAGAGGGATGGTAATACCGAGCTGGCGGGCTTGAGCGACCACCAGACCGACCTCGGTGTAGTATCCAGGCACAAAAATCACATCGACATTGGCAGCCTTGATGGCCGTGAGTTGGGCGCGGAAATCTTTGTCTTTGGAAGCATATTTTTGCTCGATCACAATTTGACCGCCGTTTTTCTCGAAAGCTTCGCGGAAATACTTTCCAAGACCGGCGCTGTAGGCCGACGAGACATCGGAAAGTAGGGCGGCTTTGGAGGCCTTGAGAGTGCGGTGGGCAAACTCGGCGAGCAGTCGGCCTTGAAAGGGATCGATGAAGCAGACACGGAAAATGTAGTCACCGGTGGCCGTGACGTCCGGATTGGTCGACGAGGGCGAGACCATTGGAACCTGTTTGGACTGGCAGATGGGCGCGGCCTCCAGGGAGCGGCTGGAGGCAACTTCGCCAAGGACCGCCACGACCTTGTCGCGGGAAATGAACTTCTTGACGATGGTGGCTGATTCCCCGGCCTTGGACTGATTGTCGTCGGTGATCAGGTCAATTTTGCGCCCCAGAAGGCCACCAGCGGCATTAATTTCTTCGACTGCGATGACCGTACCGTTGTGGGAGGATTGGCCAAAGGTGGCTTCGCTACCATGGAGGGAAGCGTATTCGCCGACACGAATAGGCTCGGCACCGGCGACAGGGGCTGCGGTACCGCTGGAATCGGACTCTTTCTTACAACCGACGAGCGGCAGGACCAGGAGTCCCAGGAGGGTGAACCAACGGGCGCACTGAAAAAAGGACGATCGATTCATGAGCGGAATGTTCAACGGTTCAAGTTTTCAAGTTAGGGCCACCCCTTGGACCACCCCTCGGGCGACTAGCCCGACAGGCTAGGAAGAGATGAGGTGGAGGGAAAGCGTGATTTTGAAAAATGGCGGCAATTTGAAGACAAGCGACGGCATGATCACGATCGACCGATCGACCAATCACTCAAGAATCGAAATTGCC
This sequence comes from uncultured Verrucomicrobiota bacterium, assembly GCA_903835555.1. Taxonomy (GTDB): domain Bacteria; phylum Verrucomicrobiota; class Verrucomicrobiia; order Limisphaerales; family UBA9464; genus CAILNN01. The sequence goes on along the minus strand of CAILNN010000001.1, from coordinate 4,801 downwards.
AAACGCAAGCTGCAACCCATAGTGAAAGCGCAAAAATGAGCCTTTCGGTCTTAGAACTATGCGCGGGCGGCGGCGGTCAAGCGCTTGGTCTGGAGGCAGCCGGGTTTGACCACGCCGGGGTGGTTGAGATGGAGGGTCAGTACTGCAACACGCTTCGCAGGAATCGCCCGCATTGGAACGTACTCCAGATGGACCTTCGCAATCTGTCGGCCAATGCGTTCACCGGGGTCGACCTAATTGCAGCAGGCGTGCCATGCCCCCCCTTTAGCATCGCAGGGCTTCAATTGGGTGCTGATGACGATCGAGACATGTTTCCATCGGCATTGGAGTTGGTTCGGCAAATTGCTCCACGCGCGGTCTTATTTGAAAACGTTCCTGGCCTTGCCTCGGCGAAATTCGAAAAGTACCGGTCTTATTTGATGGCAAGTCTGAGAAAAATGGGTTACCAGCCGGATTGGCAGGTAGTGAACGCCTCTGATTTTGGCGTACCGCAGCTTCGTCCGAGATTCGTCTTGGTCGCCTTACGGCCAATCGACGCAGAACATTTTTGCTGGCCCACCGGAAAAGTATCACCGAATTCGGTGGGCACGACTTTGGTTGATCTCATGGGGGAAAACGGATGGAAGAAAGCGGAGGAATGGGCTCGACATGCAAATCATATCGCCCCAACCCTTGTCGGAGGATCAAAGAAACACGGAGGACCCGACCTCGGCCCGACTCGTGCAAAGGCGCAATGGCGTAGTCTGGGAGTTGACGGGATGGGGATTGCAGATAGTGCCCCGGAACCAGCGTTTCCCGAAGGCAAAGCCCCGCGCTTAACTATCCGAATGGTTGCGAGGATTCAAAGTTTCCCGGACCAATGGGAATTTACAGGCGGCAAAACAGCGGCCTACAGGCAAATTGGCAATGCGTTCCCACCGCCCGTGGCCCAGGTGGTTGGGTCATCCATAGCTTCCGCATTGGATCGGAAGAAACCGCCGGTTGACTACCCAATTCGGGAACCAGCCCAAATGCGGTTACTTGAGCGTGCGAAATCGACTCCCCACCGTGCCTTGGTGAAGCGACACCCAAGAAAGCTCGGCAACTAGCAGGCCGGTCGCTCAGACGGCGACCTGGAGGATAAAGAGACATACGCATTGCCCAAGAGGTTCGAACCACAATATAGACTATCGTCTATGGTGATTCATCTGCAAAACTGGCACAGCAACTTGTAGATGGAGGAAGGGCTCTTGGGAAAATCGTTTGGTCGCGCCGTCCGGTCCAAACGGATTGCTCTTGGGATCACCCAAGAGAAGTTGGCGGAACTGGCCGACCTTCATCCGACCTATATCAGCATGGTCGAGAGAGCTGTACGCAGTCCCACTCTCGAAGTCTGTAACAAGCTTGCGAACGCGTTAGAGATTGAACTTTCCGCCCTTATTTCCGAAGCAACGGCGCTCGCGAAGAAAGGTCAGGATTAGTCATGCGAAAGCAGGATACTTTTCGCAAATCTGAATTACGACGGGCAACGAACCGGGAGGTTTTCTTTTGACCAATTGTACAAGACCGAGAAGACACATTTTGGGACATTGATAGAAATTAACCTACAAAAGAAATTTGGTCTAATTGATGGAAATATCCTTGATTTCAGCGTTGAAGGCATTGAGGTCGACCGCAAATTCTCAAAGGAACTTGGCGGATGGATGATCCCCGACGAGGCAAGAGATCATATTTGCCTTTTGCTTTGGGCCGATGACCAGACTTCCCGATGGAGTCTTGGGGTCGTTCGCACGACGGCCAATTGCCTCAATACGGGTACCGATCGCGACAAGAAGGCAACCCTGAATGGGGCCGGGCGTGATTTGATCCAATGGCTCCATGATCACGCCGAAATGCCGACCAATATATTGCTCCAATTGGACCGGCTAATCATTGATCGAATCATGTCCCTGGATTCAGGACAAGAGCGCATCAATGAGCCGTTTAGAAAAACTCTAGGACATCGAGTAAGTCGGCAAGCAGTAGCGACCGTCGCTCGGCAGGAGGATTATATGAAACGAATTCGGGATAATGGAGGCGCACGAAGCGCATTACGTCCCGAGGGGATTGTTATCCTGGGTGAGTTTCGGGCTCATGTCGAAATCGCGCAAAAATTGGATGTCGAAATTCCTGGCCCCGGAGATTCTGTAGCGGTCAGACTTGCCCCTGGACTGCCCGGTGCAAAAGGAACTGTTGAGATTGGTGGCCAAATTTGGAAGGTTGCAGGGGATGGCGACACAATAATCCGCGCTCCCATACTTCCCAAAGGGCCTCGATTGAGAAATGGCTAACCACTCGATATGTCGATTTCAACGCAGCGGTTCGAGCAACGGAGCCCCCGCCTGTTTTGGCCAGCAGATAGGCAAATGCATTTTGAAAACACGGCCTAGTCCGCCTTCCAGGCGATCATCCCGCGGGCAATGGTCAATACCGGACGACCGCGTAGATGCCACCCGTCAAAGGGCGAGTTGCGCGATTTACTGGCTGTTTCCTCGTTCCGTGCCACCCACGCTGCATCCAGATCGATGACAGTGAGGTCGGCTGGTCCCCCAACCTTGAGTTGCCCCCGTCCATCCTTAAGACCCAATAAATCAGCCGGATGCACCGTCCATTTGGCCAACAAATCGATCAAAGGCATTCGGCCCGAGTGATAAAGTGCTAACAGCGAGAGCGCTACCTCCAGCTCCAGTCCAAGAATGCCAAACGGGGCATCATCAAATTCCACCTCTTTTTCCGAGTTGGTGTGCGGGGCATGGTCACTGGCGATGATGCTTAACGTTCCATCGACCAATCCCTCCAGGATTGCCTCCCTATCTGCGGCCGTCCGGAGAGGGGGGTTCATTTTGCAAAACGTATGATATGCAGGCCACTTGGATGGGGGACTGCCCGCAACGCCAGCGGACGCCAACGCCGCGCCGTCCTTTTTCCAAAACTCATCGCTTCCAGCGACCGCAGCGTCGGTGAGGGTGAAGTGATGCGGGCAGGCCTCACCCGAGATAGATACGCCTCGCTGACGTGCTTCGCGCAGCAATCGCACGCTTCCGGCACTACTGATATGCTGGCAATGAATGCGCGCCCCGGTCTGTTCAGCCAGCAAGATATTGCGGGCTACGATGATCTCCTCACCGATAGCCGGCCATCCCCTCAATCCAAGGACAGAACACCAGTAGCCTTCATGCATGACTCCTTCGGCTACCAGTTTGTAGTCCTGGCAATGGTCCATGATCGGCAGTTGAAACATCTGGGCATACTCACAGGCCCGACGCATTAATTCGTTGCTCTGGATGCAATGACCGTCGTCGGTCAGGGCGACGACTCCGGCGCGGGCGAGCGAACCGATGGAAGCCAGCTCTTCCCCCGCCAATCCTTTGGACAACGCCCCGGCGACTTCGACCCGAATTCCGGAGGTGCCCGCCCGGTCTTGAATCAAGGCCACCGTGGCCGGACTATCTACAGACGGGACTGTATTCGGCATACAAACCACCGTGGTAAAGCCGCCCCGGGCGGCGCAGCGAGAGCCCGAGGCCACGTCTTCTTTCTTGGTCTGGCCTGGCTCGCGAAAATGAACGTGCAGGTCGATTAAGCCAGGGCACACCACCTTCCCGTCGACCTCGATGACTTGGGTATCGGCAGGCATCGAAATGGATGGTGCGATGGCATGGACCACTTGGTCTTTCAGCAGCACGTCTGCCATCTGGTCAAATCCGGAGGCGGGGTCAATAACCCGGCCACCACGTAGAAGGAGCGTACTCATGGGCGGACCAACGCTAGAGTCCCATCCGAAGGCTCGGCAAGCCCGAGTTGCAAAAGGATTTGTTCGAACTCCACCCTGGAAAAGGACCGATCAACTGGAGGTCCGCTCAAAGTCCTTGCCAGCTTGCATGTCACCCAACACCTTTGGCATCCTCGAAAAGAGACTATTTCCCGTGTCCTTTACCGTACATTCGATTTATAGGGTAATTTTCAAGATTTGGCGCGAGAAGCGACTTGCTCTTTTTCTCGAAGAACTTAAGCCCAGTCGCAGTGATATCCTGCTCGACGTAGGCGGTTATCCGTGGGTATGGGCGGCATTTTCGCAGCCGGTCAAACGAGTCGATTCGCTGAATCTGCATCCAGTGGACTGGTCGGCGGCGAATGCTCCCGACCACGATATCCGGATATTGGTGGGCGATGGATGCGCCCTCACCTTTGGCGATCATAGCTACGACATCGCCTTCTCCAATAGCGTGATCGAGCATGTTGGTTCTCTTGAGCAACAGCAAAAATTCGCGTCCGAAATCCGGCGGGTAGGGAAGTCTCTGTGGGTGCAGACACCGGCCTTTGAATGCCCCATCGAGCCGCATTATCTGACCCCTTTCGTTCATTATTTCCCAAGATCTACCCAAAAAGCTCTTCTGCGCTGGTTCAGTGTATGGGGTTGGATTGCTCGCCCCGACCGCGAGACGATTCGCAACACAGTCGATTCCACCCGGCTTCTGAAAAAGTCGGAGATGGTTCGCCTATTCCCCGACTGTGAAATCCGGACGGAACGCCTCTTGTGGGTCTTGCCCAAGTCCTATATCGCCATCCGAAAGTGGGGTGCCGACACCGCCAATCTTCCAGCTCCCGGAGTAAAAAGGGCAGGTGACAATCCTCCGGCAACAACTTTTTGATTGCGCACTTGAATTTAGTCCGCGCGAGTACTATTTTTGAAGTCCTTGGTGAAGTGCGGGTGTAGCTCAATGGTAGAGCGCTAGTCTTCCAAACTAGTTACGAGGGTTCGATTCCCTTCACCCGCTCCATT